>DATBHU010000652.1:0-7934 GCA_036557265.1 Polyangia bacterium | reverse complement strand
GGAGGTCCAGCACGGCAACGTCGTGCACGTGCTCGACCTCGCCAAGCTGGCCGGCGTCACCAAGTTCGCGATCAACGTGCAGCAAAGCGGCGAGTGAACGCATGCGAATGGGCACTGTCCTGCTCTCCACGGCGATCCATGCCGGGCTGGCGGTCGCCCTGATCTCCGCGCAAGAGAGCCGCATCGCCAAGAAGAAGACGATCTCGGTCGCGGTCACCGGCGAGAAGAAGAAGGAAGCCAAGCCGAAGCCGCCGCCTCCGCCGCCCCCGGTGCGCAGGGCGGCGCCGAAGCAGGTTGCCGCGCTGCCCAAGGCGGAGACGGTCACGCCCGTGAAGGCCGCCGTCGCGCCCGTCGCCACGAACCTGGCGATGAGCAACGAGGACATCGGGCCCGGAATCGGGCTCGCCGGCGCGGCGCCTCCCGGCGCGGTCGCGAAAGCTGCCCCGGCTGCGGTCAAGGTCGCCTCGGCGATCTCCGAGAAGCGAACGCAGCGGGCGCGCGAGGAGCTCGGCGGCGGCGCGGCGGGCGAGGGACCTTGCACCGAGGCGCCGAGCGAGCCCGTCCCGGTCGTGCAGACCGAGATCAACTACAGCCTCTATCCCCAGGCTCAGCAGGACGGGATCGAAGGGGTGTTCAAGGCCCGCATCATCGTCGGGGCCGACGGCGAGGTCATGGACGTGCAGGTCACCAAGAGCGTCGACCCGGCGTTCGACGCCGCGATCAAGGCGGCGCTGATGCGGTGGCGCTTCAAACCGGCGATGGCGTGCGGGAAGCCGGTCGCGGGAGCCGCTCACAAGTTCACGGCCCGCTTCGAGCTGGCCGATTGACCGGATGAGATCCGCCCGCGCCACCCTGGTCCTCGCGCTGGCGATCTGTGCGACGCTGCGTCCGCTCACCGCGGCCGCCGACGAGCCGACCATCACCAAGCCGCCGAAGCTGATCAAGTTCGTCCCGGCCGAGTACCCGAAAGAAAAGCACGACGCGGGCATCACCGCGTCGGTGACGCTGTCCGTCGAGATCGACGCCGAGGGGAAGGTCGGCGAGGTCGAGGTGGTCACCTCGGGCGGCCCCGACTTCGACGCCGCCGCCGTGACGGCGGTGAAGCAGTTCTTGTTCGAGCCGGCCGAGATCGACAACCAACCGGCGCCCGTGAAGATCACTTACAAGTACGACTTCGTCATCAAGGAACAGATGGTGAAGGCGGCGCCGCAGATCAACTTCGACGGCGTCATCCTCGAACGTTTCAGCAAGCGCCCGATCACCAACGTCACCGTCAAGCTGGTCGACCTGGGCGGCATCTCCGGAACGACCAACGAGGAGGGTCGCTTCGCGTTCATCGATGTGCCCGAGGGGCCGCACAAGGTCGAGCTGTCGCACCCCAAGTTCGTCACCGTCGTCACCGACGAGATCATCGCCAAGGGCAAGCGCCGCACCGTCAAGTACCTGATCGAGGAGCGCGACGACGAAGAGGGCGGCACCAGCATCATCGTCCGCGCCCCGCGGATCAAGAAGGAGGCGGTCGAGACCCGCATCAAGACCGAGGAGGCGCGCCGCGTCCCCGGCACACAGGGCGACACGCTGAAGGTGGTGCAGAACCTGCCCGGCGTCGGCCGCGCCGCCTTCGGATCGGGCCAGCTGATTGTCTGGGGGTCGTCGCCGAAAGAGACGGTGGTCAACGTCGACGGCGTCGAGATCCCTGCCCTTTACCACGTGGGCGGCCTGCGCTCGACCATCAACGCCGACCTGGTGCGCTCGATCGAGCTGTCGCCCGGTTCGTACGGCGCCGAGTACGGGCGCGGCCTGGGCGGTCTGGTGCGCATGGAGCTCGCCCCGCTCGCCAAGCAGGGCGTCCACGGCTATGTCTCGGCCGACGTCATGGACTCGTCGGCGATGCTGTCGGCGGCCGTCACCCCGCGTCTCCGGATTGCGGCGGCCGGGAGGCTCAGCTACCTCGACCAGCTGCTTCCCATCGTGACCAGCGCCGACGTCGGCGACTTCGTTCCGATCCCGCGCTACGACGACTACCAGGCGCGCGCGACGTGGACCGTCGGCCAGGACGAGGAGCTCGCCTTGACGTTGCTCGGATCGGACGACCACCTCCGTCGAACCGTGCCGTCGACCGATCCCGCCCAGCGCAAGACGCAGAACACCGACGCGTCATACAAGCGCCTCATCCTCCGCTACACGCGGGTGCTGCCGGACGGCGCCAGCTTCATATTGACGCCGTCGATCGGCTACGACACGAATGCGGACGACGAAGAATTCGGCGGTGTCGGCATCCACCTCAAGACGACCACCTGGCAATACGGGCTGCGCGGCTCCTACCGGCGGCGCGTGGCGTCCAACACGACCATCTCGTTCGGGTTGGATCTGCAGGTCAAATCGGTCTCCGCCGATCGCGTCGGGTCGGTCAACCTGCCGGCGCGCGAAGGTGACATCGTCGTGTTCGGCCAGCCGCCCGCGGGCGACGTCGCGGCCGACAAGTGGAACGTCCTCCTCATCAACACGGCGCCCTACATCAACGCGGAGATCGTGATCGGACGGCTGACGCTGGTCCCGGGATTGCGCCTCGAACCGACGCTGATCCAGGGGAGCGCCCTGTTCCCGCACAGCGAATCGGCGCCGTCGCTCGGCTATTCGCGCTTCGACCTGCCCAACAACCCGGGCCCCGACGCTCTCGACTGGGCGCCCAACCCGCGCATCACGGCGGTGCTGCGCGCAACGCGCCGCCTCACGCTCACCGCCGGCGGCGGCATCTACGGCCAGCCGCCCGATCCCGAGGACATGAGCTCGGTGTTCGGCAATCCGACCGTCAACATGTCGCGCGCGCTGCACGTCTCGGGCGGCGGCAACTTCAAGCTGACGCCGACGCTGACCTTCGAGGCGATCGGCTTCTACAAGTACCTCTACGATCTGGTGTCGCGCAGCGAGCTGGTCTCGCCGCCGCTGGCAGAGGCCCTGACCCAGGACGGCGTCGGACGCAGCTACGGCGGCCAGGCGCTCCTCCGTCAGGAGATGATCCACGGCTTCTTCGGCTGGATCAGCTATTCGCTGATTCGCAGCGAGCGGCGCGATCATCCCGATCAGGACTGGCGCCTGTTCGACTTCGATCAGACTCACGTGCTGGCCGCGGTCGCCAGCTACCAGTTCGGCCACGGCATCGAAGCGGGGACTCGGTTCCGCTACACGACCGGCTCGCCGCGGACGCCCGTGATCGGCGCCTTCTACGACGTCCAGGCGAACGACTACCAGCCGGTGTTCGGGGCCCACAACGCGATCCGGCTGCCGGCGTTCTACCAGCTGGACATCCGCCTGGACAAAATCTGGGTCATGCGGCGGACCAAGCTGGACGTCTTCGTCGACATCCAGAACGTCACCAACCGCAAGAACCCGGAAGAGTTCATCTACAACTACAACTTCACGCGACGCGCGGCCATCACGGGCCTGCCCACGCTGGCTGTGCTGGGCGCGAGGCTGGAGTTCTGATGACGACGCTCTCCCGAATGGTCGCTCGCGCGTTGGCGGTGCTGGCCGTCGCGGCCGGTGCCGCGGGGTGCAAGCCCGACCTCGGGTCGCCGGCCTCGCTGGTGATCGGTCCGCGCGTGCTCGGCGTGCGCGGCACGCCCGCCGAAGCGGATCCGGGGACCCCGGTCGCATTCGACGTCCTCGCCGTCGAGCCCGACGGTACCATCGTCGATCCGGCGGTCGGCTGGTCCTTCTGCCACACGCCGAAGCCGCCTGCGGAGGCCAACGCGGTCAGCAACGCGTGCCTGGACACACCGGACGACGCGGGTCCGGCGCCGTCCTTCATGGCGCCGCTCCCGAACGACGGCTGCATGACGTTCGGCCCGCAGCCGCCGCCCGTGAAGCCGGGGCAGCCACAGATCCGGCCCCGCGATCCCGACGCCACCGGCGGCTTCTACCAGCCGGTCCGGGTCACGCTGCAGGCGGCGACAGGCACCGACGTGGCCTTTCAGCTCCAGCGGATCACGTGCATGTTGGCGAACGCGCCCATCGACGTCACGCGCGTGTACAACACGACGTACACCAAGAACCTCAATCCGGTGATCGATCGCGTGACGCTGGATCCCGACAACGCCGCCACACCGCTGGTCGGCGCCAGCGCGGCGACGGACGTCGCGATCGCGCCGGGCGCGACGGTGACGCTGGAGCTCGGATGGGGAGCGGACGTGCCCGAGAGCTATCCGGTCTGGGATCTGGCGTCGCGTACCCTCATCACCCATCGCGAATCGCTGCGCGTGTCGTGGTTCGCGTCCGACGGTTCGTTCCCCAAGGACACCACGGGCCGCGGCGAGGACGAAATGGAGCTGTCCGCGCGCAACGACTGGACGGCACCCGCCCAGCCCGGAACCATCCACTTCTGGGTCGTGCTGCGGGATAGCCGCGGAGGCCTCGACTTCGCGGCCTTCGATCTGACTGTGTCTCCTTAGGCCGCGTCACCCCGTCGCGGTGAAGACCGGCAGGTCGAAGGCGCGCTCGAGGAACCAGAGCGCCGCGACCCAGGCGATCGCGAGCGAGCCCACGCCCAGCACCGCGCGCGGGTAGAGACGCCGGCGGCCGGCCGCGTAGAGCAGCGGCAGCAAGACGGCCACGATCGCCAGCTGACCGAGCTCGACGCCGACGTTGAACGCCACCAGCGCCAAGCCACGCGCGCGGATCGGCAGCGCCAGGTTGCGGAGCGCGCCCGCGAACCCGAGCCCATGCACCAGGCCGAACGCGAGCGCCAGGGCCCAGGCGCGCCCGGGCAGGAACGGGCGCAGGTTGTTCCAGGCGGCGGCGAACACCGAGACGGCGATGGCCGCTTCGACCCAGCGCGGGTTCGGCAACAACACGCCGAAGAACGCCAGGGCCAGGGTCAGCGAATGGGCGAGCGTAAACGCGGTGACGACCTTGACGACCTCGCGCGCGGTCGCCGCCAGGCCAGGCCGGGGCGACCAGACCGCGCGGGCGCGCAGCAGCGGCGCCGGCAGCAAGAGCGCCAGCAGGAACAACAGGTGGTCGGCGCCCGTCCAGATGTGCGCGATCCCCTCCCGGACGAACTCGACGAAGTCCGTGCTGGCGCGAGACTGGCGCACGTCGATCGCGACGGCGCGCCGGTCCGCCCGCAGCAGACCGGCGTGCTCGCCGCGCGCGTCCTCGACCGCGTAATAGACGCGGTGGCGCGGATCGCGATCGAAGATCAGATCGCACGCCAGCCCGAAGCGGCGCGGCTGGCCCGGACAGGTCGCCGTGAACCGCACCCCCACCTGGTCCGCCGAACGCGCGAGCGGCGCCTCCGCGACGGCGATCGCGCACGCGGCCCCGTCGGCGGTCAGCGCGACCCGCGCGGCGAGGTAGCCGCGCAGCAGCGCGGCCCGCGCCTCGAGCTCCGGCCAGCCCGGGTCGCCGGCCGCCGCCGGATCCAGACCGAGCGCGAGGCGCGCGTCGCGCACCTGAACCTCCCAGGCGCCCTCCGCCCTCGCCCCGTCGACGCGGAGGCGCAGCTGGCTGGATCCCACTCCGTGCGCGGCGGCCCCGCCTCCCGACAGCAACGGCAGAGCGGCGACGACCGCGAAGGTCAGGCGCTGCGCGCCAGCTCTCGCCAACTCCGGTACGCCTCGTCGTCGCCAAGGTGCTGCGCGCACAGCGAGAGTCGTTCGTACAGCTGCGTCCGCTCCGCCGACGTCAACGCCGGCTCGCAGTTGTCCAGGATGCTGCGAGACACCTCCAGACAATCGCGCCATTCGCCGCGCGCCAGGTGAAGCTCGGCGTAGCCGTTCCAGACGCGATATTGATCGCGCAGGCGCACCCACAGCGGCGGCAGGCTCAGCTCCACCGGCGTCGAGCGGCGCAGCACGGCGCGGATGCGCAGCAAGAGCTCGGCTGTGCTGAACGGCTTGATGACGTAGTCGTCAGCGCCGGCCGCGAGCCCACGAACACGGTCCTGCTCGTTGGTGCGGGCGGTCAAGAACACGATCGGGACACGGCTGGTGGAAGGCTCGTCGCGCAACCGCCGGCAGACCTCGAGACCGTCCAGGTCCGGAAGCATCTGGTCGAGGAGCACGAGGTCCGGACACTGCTGGCGGCAGAGCGCCAGCGCGCCTGCGCCGGTCGCCGCGCTGCCGACGTCGTAGCCAGCGATTTTCAAAGCCTCAGCGATGGCGACCCTGATGTCAGGGTCGTCATCGACCACCAGTACCCGCGCCATGCCTCTAATTTGGATGTTAGCCGCGCCAAGGCGAGGCGGCGCGTGACTGGTTGGTGACGCTTGATAGGGAAACTGTCACACGAGCGTCGCAGAACCGTCGCCGGTGACCTGATCGGAACCTGGACCAGCTGTCGTTGCGCAGCCTCGCAACGAAGCGCGAGCTAGAGGCCGTACTTCTTCACTTTCTCGTACAGGGTCGACGGCGCGATCCCCAGGATCTTCGCGGCGTGCGCCTTGTTGCCGCGCACCTGCTGAAGCGTCTGCCGGATCGCGACCCGCTCCAGCCGGACCAGCGAGTGCCCGGCGAGCTGCAGCCGCTCCAGGCCGGCGTCCTCCGAGGGCGGCGAGACGAAGCGCAGGTGCTGGGGCTCGACCACGCCCGCTTCGACGAACGCAAGCGCGCAGGCGAGCACGTTCTTGAGCTCGCGCACGTTGCCCGGCCAGCTATGACCGCGCAGCGCCTCGAGCGTCGCGTGCGGCACGTGCCATTCGGCGCGGCCCAGATCCCGCATCAGGCGTGGGACCAGCAGCGGCAGATCCTCCAGACGCTCGCGCAGCGGTGGCAGCTGAACGACGGCGGCCGCGAGCCGGAAGTAGAGGTCTTGCCGGAACTGCTTGGCGGCCACCAGCGCGCCGAGATCGCGGTTCGTCGCCGCGATGACGCGAACGTCGACGCGCCGCTCTCCCGTTCCCCCGACCCGCCGCACCGAGTGATTGTCGAGCACGCGCAACAAGCGCGGCTGCAGCTCGAGCGGCAGCTCGCCGATCTCGTCGAGGAACAGCACGCCGCCCTGCGCCCGTTCGAACGCGCCGGGATGATCGGCGTGCGCGCCCGTGAACGAACCTCGCTCATGGCCGAACAGCTCGCTCTCGACCAGGTTGGGCGGCACGGCGCCGCAATCGAACACGACGAACGGCGCGCGCGCGCGCGGGCTCGCGCTGTGGACCAGGTGCGCCAGCACGTCCTTGCCGGTTCCGGTCTCCCCGGTCAGCGTCAGGGTCACCTCGGTCGCCGCCAGCTGGCGCACCAGCGCGTAGACCTGGCGCATCGACGCCGACACGGCGGCGAATTCATCGTTCGGAGACGATGCCGACGGCGTCGTCAACGGGACGACGTGTGGTATCGCGCGACGGGATGGACCCACCCGCGTTTTAGGAAAACCCATGCGCAGGGGTCGACCCGCAGAGCTCGTCTCCATCAGCCAGCGCTTATACCAGTGGCCTCCAGAGCCAATGTGACAGTTTGGGACCGGTTCCGTTTCGCGCACTCGTGGCGCGCGACCTCCGACGTTTGCGCATCCAGCGCGTCGCGGTCGCGCCGTTCGCGCGCGCGCGACACGGCGCCTGAATCGGCGCGAGCTCCGCGGATGCGCTCTCACAGTCTTTGCGCAACGCAAGACCCGAGCCAACGTTGTCATCGAGAAGTTGCCCGCCGGACGCAGAAATGGCGAGCGAGATCCAGGGGCTAGGCTCCGGTTACCGGAAATTAACATTCGAATTTCGAACGCTCGCCGCGCGCACGAACACGATGCACGGCCGGCTCAATCAACCTCGCGCCGTCACGAAGTCGTTGCCGAGATCCCCTTCAATCGGAGACGCGCGCCGTGCTAGGCCCGACGACGTTGTTTTCGCGACCACACAAACGAAGCGGCGCCGGTCTCGTTGCCGCTTGCGCGGGCGCCTTGCTCCTGGCGGGCGCAGGCTGCGGCCCCGACGATCCTCCCGA
>DATBHU010000651.1:0-4604 GCA_036557265.1 Polyangia bacterium | reverse complement strand
CCGGCGCCGGCCGCGGCGTGGAGGCGGGCGCCGCGGGCGCGCCGCCCGTCTGCGCGGCCAGCACGAACCCGGTGGCGTCTTCGGGCGGCGGGGTGACGGTCACGACGCCGGGCGTGATCGCGGAGCCGGCGGTCCCGCTCGGCGTGGCGCACGCGGCCGGCAGCAGCGCCAGCGCGGACGCGCAGGCGCAGATCCATCGCTTCGCCTTGCCCTGGGTCATGACGAGCCCTCCTGGCTGAGGGGCTGAACCTGGAATCGCCCCGCGTGGCTTCAATCGCCGGCGTCAGGGTTTGCGGCTTCGGCTTACGGATCGTCCTGGATGCGGGCGCTCTGCTATCGTCGTCGGCTCCGTGTCCGCCGCCGCCGAACGTCATCGCAAGCGCCTGCTCGAATTGAAGGCGGAGATCCTCGCCGAGGGCGACGTCGAGATCGAGCCGGGCCGGCAGGACGCGACAGCGGTCGGCAGCGACGAGGACGAGCAGCCGCTCGCCGAGATGTCGCAGGCGATCGCGTCGAGCCGCAACCGCAACCGCTCGGGCGTGCTCGGGCGCGTGGTCGCGACGCTGGCGCGCCTGGACGCCGACCCCGATTCGTTCGGCCTGTGCACGGAGTGCGAGGAGCCGATCCCCGCCAAGCGCCTCGAGCTGATGCCCTACGTCGAGCTGTGCGTCGACTGCCAGCAGGCGAAGGACGGCGTTCGCTCCAAGGGCGGCCGCCGCCACCTGCGCGACTTCCGCTGATTGACGCGCGCCGCTTGACCGCGGGCGGGCAAAGGTGTGTCACTAGGCGCGTGAAGAGGTCATCGACTCTGCTATCGGCCGGGCTCCTCGCGCTCCTGCTGGCGTTCGTCGCGGCGCCGGGCTGTGGCGCCGCGGGCGGCCCCAACGGCGATCCGACCGCCGCGCTCGCCTCGTGCAACGCCTACTGCGAAGCCTACCTGGCCGCGGCGTGCACGCTCCCGAACTACATGAGCGTCGACGACTGCAAGGCGGCCGAATGCCGCCACCTCCCGGAGGCGCCCGGGATCTGCCAGACCAAGATCAAGGCCTACTACGACTGCGCGAAGGCGCTGGCGCCGGCCGACATCTGCAGCGACACGGCCTGCGCCGACGAGTTCAGCGCCGTCCTGACCTGCCAGTAGAGCGCGGCGCGCGTCAGGCGCCCTTGCGCGCCGCGTGCGCGCGCAGCCAGTCGATGGCGCGGTCCTCGGCCCAGTAGCTCGGGCGCCAGGGCCAGGGCCCGCTGACGAAGCCGGTGTGACCGCCCCAGCTCGTGATGTCGAAGGTCACGGCCGGCGACGACGCCGCGCGCGCCGCGTGGACCGCCGGGCCCGGGAAGAACGGGTCGTCCTCGCTGCTGAGGCAGAGGGTCGGGACGGCGATGCGCGCCAGGAACGGCTGCGCGCTGGACCGCCGATAGTAGTCGGCGGCGCCGGTGAAGCCGTGGAGCGGGGCGGTCAGGCACTCGTCGAACTCGCCGAATGTGCGGGCGCGGCGGACGCGTCCGGGATCGATGTGCGCGGTCTCGCGCGGGAAGCGGGCCAGGAGATCGAGCGATTTCGTCTTCAGGCGCGTCGCGAAGAACGCCGCGTACAGGCGGCCGATCGGGCGTTCGAGGTATCGCGAGGCGGTGGCCAGATCGTACGGCACGGAAATCACCGCGGCGGCGCGGATCGCGCTGGCGCCGCCCGCCTCGCCCAGCCATTTGAGCAGCACGGCGCCGCCCAGCGAGAAGCCGAGCGCGTACAGCGTCGTGCCCGGCTCGCGCGCGAGCAGCGTGCGCACGACGAGCTCGAGGTCGCCGGTCTCGCCCGAGTGGTAGAGGCGCGGCTGCCGGTTGCGGATGCGACTGAAGTCGCTCGGCTCGCGCGCGCAGGACCGGAAGTTCATCACCGTCGCGCGCCATCCTGTCTGCGCCACCAGCACCGCCAGCCCCTGCGTGTGCAGCGAGTAGGCGTTCCCTTCCAGACCGTGCAGCAAGAGGACGCGCGGCGATCCGGCCGGGCCCACCAGGTGATCGAGCACCAGGTCGTCGTCGTCGGGGGTGGTCAGCACCTCGCGCTCGAACGTCACCAGCCGGCGCGAGCGCGCGATGCGCGCCCATGCGGTCTGCAGGTGCGCGCCGGGGATCCACCACGCGGGTCCCGAAGCCATGCCGTGAACCTAGCACTGGGACCGGTTCTTGCTCTGATCCGCAGCAGATGGCGAAATGTCGGCGATCTCGGAGCGCGACCACGACATTGCTGTCGTGCTCGATCGCGTTTCTGGCCGCGGGGCTCGTCGTGTCGCCGGCCCGCGCGCAAGACGCCTATCCGCCGCCGTCGCCGGACGGGTTCCAGCGCCGACGCCAGCTGGGCGCGCAGATCGGCGGCAGCGGCGTCTTGCAGGCGGTCTACCGCTATCGCGCGGCCGGGCCGCTGCATCTCGAGGTGGGCGCGCTCGCCGCCGACCACGGAGGCAACCTGAGCGCGGGGTTCGTCATCGGCGCGCCCGTCGCGAACCGCTGGTTTCCCTACCTGGGGTTCGGCGGCGGCTGGCTGTTTGCGTTCGGTCCGCGGACGCCGGACGGGTGCGATGCGAAGACGACCGACTGTCCGCTCGTCACCGACAGCGACACGTACCTCGTCGTTCACGCGCGCGCCGGCATCGGGGTCGCGCTGGGCGCGGCGCGGCGGCACCTGCTGTCCGTCGACGCCGGCGCCTGGTGGGGCGTCCACCACGCCAGCCGCACCGACGCGGCCGGCGTCGAGACGCGCTCGTCCGCGCGCGTGCTGCGGCCGATGGCCGGCCTCGCGTACTTCTACGCGTTCTGAGCGCGCTGTTCTCGCGGCCCGGGCGGCGTTACCCTGGTCCAATGAGGCGATCCGCGTTCGTCGCCGGGGCTGCGCTCACCGCCGGCATCGCATTCCAGGGCAGCGCCGCGTGGGCGCAGAACGCCACCACGCCCGGCGCGATCACGCTGCCGTACCCGACCAGCCAGGGCGTCGCCATCGAATGGGCGATCGCGGGCGACGCCAACGCGAACGGCGTCGTCACCGTCCGCTACCGCGCGAACGGCGCCACCGCCTGGAAGACAGGGATGCCGTTGCTGCGCGTGCCCGCCGGCGCGAACACCACCGGTACGTTCGGCTCGGGCGGCGGCATGTGGAGCAACAAGCACGCGGGCAGCCTGTTCGACCTCGAGGCCGGGCAGCTCTACGACATCGAGCTGACGCTGACCGATCCGGACGGCGGCTCGATGGTGGCGAACACGTCGGTCGGCACGCGCACCATCCCGGGCGCCTCCGCGAACGCGCCCGTCAAGGCGGTCACGCCCGCGAACCTGACGTCGATGCTGTCTTCGGCGATGCCGGGCGACGTCCTGCTGCTCGGCGCGGGCAGCTATCCGGCCTTCACCGTCGGCAAGAACGGCTCGGCCGGGCAGCAGATCGTCATCCGCGGCGAGTCGGTCGACACGGTGATCATCGGCGGCCGCGTGACGATGAACGACCGCCAGTACGTCAACCTCGAGAACGTCACGGTGATGGGCGAGGTGCGGATGAACGGCGCCTCCAACATGGTGGTGCGCGGCTGCCGCATCCGCACCACCGCCGGCGGGATCACCTTCGAGATCGGCAACGCGGTCCCGCGCAACAACACCATCATCGACAACGACGTGGTCGGCGGCGCGACCTGGACCGACAGCCAGCTTTCGACCGACGGCTACAACGGCGGCGAGGGGATCCAGTTCACCGGGTCGGGGCACGTGATCTGCTTCAACCACGTCGCCGACTTCCGCGACGACATCTCGCTGATGGAATACGACGAAGCTTACGAACAGGTGTCGATCGACATCTGCAACAACGACATCGAGGAGGCGACCGACGACGCGATCGAGGCGGACTCGGCGATGGGCAACGTGCGCGTGTTCCGCAACCGGATCCGCAACTGCTTCGACGGCATCAGCGCGCAGCCCGACCTGGGCGGGCCGAGCTACTACGTTCGCAACGCGATGTTCAACGTGCTGTACGCGCCGTTCAAGTTCCACAACGGCACCGTCGGCGACGTCGTCCTGCACAACACCGCCGTGAAGTGCGGCGACGCGCTGGCCGTCTACGCGGGCGTGGCCTGGAGCCGGGCGCTGTTCCGCAACAACGTCTTCATCGGCGGCATGGGGGGCGGGACCTACGGCGGCTACGGCAATGGCACTGGCCGCATCTGCGACATGGCCGACGCCGACACGAGCTGCTCGTTCGACTACGACGGCTTCGGATCGATCGGCACGAACACGTTCGGCGGCCGCATCGGCGCCACCACGTTCAACAGCTACGCGACGCTGCTGGCGAACACGACCGAGCAGCACGCGGTGATGGTCGACATGAGCATCTTCGCGACGACGCCCGCGTTTCCGGCCAATCCGTATCCACCCAAGCCGGTCGCTGATCTGCGGCTCGCGGCCGGCAGCGCGGCCGTCGACAAGGGCGTCGTCGTCACCGGGATCGACGACGACTTCGCCGGCGCGGCGCCCGATCTCGGCGCGTACGAGCTGGGCGCGCCGCTGCCGACGTACGGCCCGCGCCCGCCGGGCGTGGTCACCGGCACCGGCGGGGCCGGCGGCTCGTCGGG
>DATBHU010000650.1:0-28762 GCA_036557265.1 Polyangia bacterium | reverse complement strand
AAGTTCGTCCCGCCGTTCTCGCTCGGCCGCATGACCTGGATCAAACCGTCGTTCCTCTGGATGATGGAGCGCTGCGGCTGGGCGACCAAGCCCGGCCAGGAATACGTGCTCGCCGTCCGCATCACGCGCGCCGGCTGGGAGGAGGCGCTCGCCGACGCGCGCCTGTCGCGCGACACGACCGCCACGGGCAGCGTCGTCGTGCAGTGGGATCCGGAGCGCAACGTCCACGGCGGCAAGCTCGCGCACCGCTCGATCCAGGTCGGCCTCGGGCGCGGCATCGTCTCCCGCTACGTCGACGCCTGGACGACAGAGATCCGCGACGTGACGCCGCTGGTGAAGAAGCTGCGCGGCCTGCGCCAAGAGGGCGACTGGGATCGCGCCACGGCGCTGCTGCCGCGCGAACGCCCCTACCCGCTGCCGCCCGAGATTCGCCGGCGGCTCGGCATGCAGGATCAGCCCGACGATCGCGCGCCGGAGTGAAGGTGAAGCGCGCCGAATCCGGACGCCGGGAGGAGCGACGCGCGCGCGGCGCGGCCAGCCGCCGCCGCGCGCACATCCACCTGGCGCAGCTCCGCTGGCTGGAAGGCTTCGAGGCGGACGGCCGTTGGCTTGTCGTCGGGGACCACGAGCCGACCGGCATGATCGTCGACGGGCCGCTGATCGCGCGCGCCCGGCGGACGATCAACGTGCTCCGCCGTGGCGGGGCTGGCCATGGAGACGCTACGCCGCCCGCGCCAGGCCGCCGCGCTGTACCGGCGCGCGATCGCGGACGACCCGGAGTTGAAGAGCGAAGTCGGTGAGCGCCTCGAAGCGCTCGAACGCTCTCTCGCCGCGCCTTGACGGCGCGATGACGGAGGTCAGCTCGCCTGCGTCGGGGTGACGCCGTCGCGCGGCTCCAGCGCGCGCCCGAGCGCCGCCCAGTCGGGCACGTGGATGACCCAGTCCGGGATCGGTCCGGCCTGGACGCCGAACAGCGCCAGGCACGGGACCGATCCGCGCAGGTACTTCAGCACGTCGGTGCGATCGTCGATGAAGTGCGTCAGCCCGAGCGCGTCGGCGTGGCCCCGCTTCTCGTCGCGGCGGCGGCAGAAGCGGAGGTGGGACGCGTCCATCGCCGTCCGCTCGAAGAAGCGGTGGTGCTGGAGCCAGCGCCGGGTCAGCGCCTCGATGCGAGGTCCGGCCTTCGAGACCAGCCAGGCCCGGCCGCCGAACAGGCGCACCAGGGCCGGGACGACCTCGAACATTCCGGGCGCGGGCGGGATCTCCAGGGCCGCCTCGTCGCCGGCGCCGAGGAAGCTGGTGTCGGGCCGCCCGTCGTCGCGGGTGGGACACATGATGACCCGCCCGATGTCGATGCCGAGGGCCGCCCCCGGCGAGAGATTCGTGAATTGCTCTGTCAGTCCGTCGTTTGTCATGCCCCGATGCTGCCCGGGCGCTCTATTTACGGGAACTATTGGTTCTGGATGAACTATAGTCGTTGCCTATGATTCGGTCGGAGTGGCTGGAGGCGTTCATCGCCTTCGCCGAGGAGCTGAGCTTCACGCGGGCCGCGGCGCGGCTGCACATCTCGCAGCCGGCGTTCTACGTGCAGATCCAGCGCCTGGGCGAAGCGGTCGGCGCGACGCTGTACGAGCGGCGCGGCCGCAACCTGGTGCTGGCGCCGCAGGGGCGCGACCTGCTGGCGTTCGCCCGCGACGCGCGCGATCGCGACGAGACGTTCCGGGCGCGCCTGGGCGGTCTGCCCGGCCGATCGCTGATCGTGCTGGCGGCGGGCGAAGGCGTGCTGCTCTACGTGCTGGGCAAACCGCTGCGCCAGGCGGCGGCGCCAAACGGCGGCGGGGCGCGGCTGCGCATCCTGACGCGCGATCGCGAGCGCACGCTCGCCGCGCTGGCCGCCGGCGAGGCGCACCTGGGCGTCGCCGCGATGGAGGTGGTGGGCGACGGCCTGCACGCGACGCGCGTCCACCGCGCCGGCATGAAGCTGGTGCTGCCGGCCGGCCACCGCCTGGCCCGCCGGCGCCGCCTGCGCCTCACCGATCTCGCCGGCGAGCGGCTGATCGTCCCGCCCGCCGGGAGCCGCCACCGGGAGATGCTCGGCCGCGCGCTGGGCGCCGCCGGCGTCAGCTGGGAGATCGCGCTCGAGGCGACCGGCTGGCCGGTGATGCTCGACTACGCGCGCCTGGGCGTCGGGCTGGCGGTGGTCAACGACATCTGCCCGGCCCCGCGCGGCACGGTGGCGCGCCCGCTGCCCGACCTGCCCGCCATCGACTACCACGTGATGCACCGGGCGGGCGCCGCGCTGTCGCCGGAGGCGGAGCGGCTGCGCGCGCTGATCAAGGACGCCTTCGCCGGCCTGGCGCGCGGCGGCGACGGCGCGCGGCGCGCGGCGGCGGCATGAAAGATCGAAGCGAGCGCGCGCGCAGCGCCCCTGAATCATCTTCAGAAAGTAGCCGCACACTCGTGCTTCGCGCGAGAGCGGCTAGCCGATTCCTCAGCTTCGTGCTCCGGCACCGCCCGGACGCCATCGGCGTCGCGCTCGATCGCGCCGGCTGGGTCGACGTCGACGCGCTGCTGGCGGCCTGCCGCGCCCACGGCCGCGCGATCTCGCGCGCCGAGCTGGAAGAGATCGTCGCCACCAGCCCGAAGCGGCGCTTCACGCTCGGCGACGACGGCCGCCGCATCCGCGCCGCCCAGGGCCACTCGGTCGACGTCGACCTCGGCTACGCGCCGGCGCAACCGCCGGCGCAGCTGTTCCACGGCACCGTCGCCGCGAAGCTGAAGGCGATCCTGGCGACCGGGCTGCGCCGGATGCGCCGCCAGCACGTTCACCTGTCGGCCGACGAGGAGACCGCGCGCGCCGTCGGGGGCCGGCGCGGCCGCCCGCTGCTCCTGACCGTCGCGGCAGGCCGCATGCACGCCGACGGCCACGTCTTCTACCTGTCCGCGAACGGCGTCTGGCTGACGGAGGAGGTCCCGCCCGCCTACATCGCCGTGCCTTGATTCCGTCCCCCTCTCCCAGAGGGAGAGGGTCGGGGTGAGGGCCATCCGCTATCCTGCCCGCATGTCGTATTTCATGGTCGACGTGGAGGCGGACGGCCCCTGCCCGGGGCGCTACTCGATGATCTCGTTCGGCGCGATCCTGGTGAAGCCGGATCTCGACGTCACGTTCTACGGCCAGCTGCGCCCCGTCTCGGACACCTACGACCAGGCGGCGCTGGCGGTCAGCGGGCTGACCCGCGAGCAGACGCTGGCGTTCCCCGAGCCGCGCGGCGTGATGGCGTCGTTCGCGGCCTGGATCGCGGCCCACACCACCGGCCGCCCGATGTTCGTGTCCGACAACAACGGCTTCGACTGGCAGTTCGTCAACTGGTACTTCCACGAGTTCGTGGGCAAGAACCCGTTCGGCCACTCGTCGACCAACCTCGGCTCGCTGTACAAGGGGATCGTCCGGGACACGACCCAGAACTTCAAGCACCTGCGGCGCTCCAAGCACACGCACCATCCGGTCGACGACGCGCGCGGCAACGCCGAGGCGCTGCTGCACATGGCCCAGGCGATGCGGTTGAAGATCGACCTGCGCTGATCCGGAAACGGCTGATTGCGGGTCGGCGGGCGGCGACCCAACTGATCGGGACGGGATCCGGGCGGCGGGAGGCACCGGGAGGGGGGACTGGATGGACGCGACGCGGGTGAAACAGGAGGGCGGCGCGGCGCTGCTGAGTGACGCGGCGAGCCCGGCCCATCTTCGCATCGACCTGTGGAACCGGATCCGGGAGGGGGTCGACCGCATCGCCGAGGCGCGGACGACGCCAGGAGAGGACCACCACCTGGAGATCGAGGCGCTGTTCCGCCGCTTGGCCGAGCTCGAGCGGCTGTGGGCCTACCCGGGCGCCGAGCGGATAGACCGGCTGCGACGCCTCTACCGCGCCGGTGAGCTCGGGCGCGCCCGCGCGCTGGTGAGCGAGCTCGTCGACCGGCTGAGCGAGCTCGGCGATCGCGCCGCCCTGGTCGAGGACGGGGCGCTGGACGGCGGCGCGAGCGGCGAGGCGCGCACCTTCACGGTGCTGCTCGTCGACGCGATGAGCCCCGAACGCTTCCGCGTGCTGCGGCGCAACCTGCGCGCCCTGCGCGACGCGGGCAGCGGCGACCTGCTCTACGAGGTGGTGCGGGTCGGCTCGTTCGAGGAGGCCTGGCTGGCGGTCATGTGCAACACAGACATCCAGGCGGTGGTGATGCGGCATTCGTTTCCGGTGCGCGCCGCGCGGCCCATCACCTCGACCACGATCCGGAGCGAGCTGGACAAGCAGATCGCGCGCGCCGCCCACGGCGAGGCGCCCCTCTGCGACGCGCTGGCGGCGGCCCTGCGCCACCTCCGCCCGGAGCTCGACCTCTACCTGCTGACGAACGAATCGCTGGGCGGCGGGGGCGAGCCGACGGCGCGGCTGTTCTCGCGGGTCTTCTACCGCTTCGAGGACGCGCACGAGCTGCACGTCAGCATCCTGGACGGCGTGCGCGCGCGCATGAAGGCCCCGTTCTTCGATGCGCTGCGCGCCTACGCCGAGCGGCCGATCGGCAACTTCCACGCGCTGCCGATCGCGCGCGGGCACTCGGTGCGCAACTCGCAGTGGATCCGCGACTTCGGCCGCTTCTACGGCGACAACCTGTTCATGGCGGAATCCAGCTCGACGGCGGGCGGCCTGGATTCGCTGCTCGAGCCGACCGGCACCATCAAGGAGGCGCAGGAGCTGGCCGCGCGCTGCTTCGGCGCCCGCCAGACCTTCTTCGTCACCAACGGCACCTCGACCGCCAACAAGATCGTGCACATGGCGCTGCTGCGCCCGGGCGACATCGTCCTCATCGACCGCAACTGCCACAAGTCGCACCACTACGGCCTGGCGCTGGCGGGGGCGCGCCCGGTCTACCTGGACGCCTACCCGCTGCAGCGCTTCGCGATCTACGGGGGCGTGCCGCTGCGCGCGCTGAAGCAGGCGCTGCTGCAGATCAAGCGCGCCGGCCAGCTGGAGCGGGTGCGGCTGCTGGTGCTGACCAACGTCACCTTCGACGGCGTCGTCTACCAGCCTGAACGTGTGATGGAGGAGCTGCTGGCGATCCACCCGCGCCTCTGCTTCCTGTGGGACGAGGCCTGGTTCGCCTACGCGCGCTTCCTGCCGCTCATGCGGCGGCGCACCGGCATGGCGGCGGCGCGCGCGCTGGGCGACCGGCTCGCCTCGCGCGCCTACCGCGAGGAGTACCGCGCCTTTCGCGCCAGCCTCGGCCATGTCGATACTGGCCTGGACGGCCTTTTCGACGCGCAGCTGCTCGAGCGGCGCCTGCTCCCCGATCCGGACCAGGCGATCGTGCGCGTCTACGTCACGCAGTCGACGCACAAGTCGCTGTCCGCGTTCCGGCAGGCGTCGATGATCCACGTGCGCGACGAGCTGTTCGAGCGCGAGGCGTCCGCGCCGTTCACCGAGGCCTACCTGGCCCACACCACCACGTCGCCCAACCACCAGCTGGTCGGGTCGCTGGACGTGGCGCGCAAACAGATGGAGCTGGAGGGCTTCGCGATGGTGAAGGAGGCGTACCAGCTGGCGCTGCGGATGCGTGATCGGGTGGCGCTCGATCCGCTGATCTCGCGCTACCTGTCGGTGCTCGAGCAGGAGCAGATGATCCCGGCGCCGTTCCGCCCGTCGGGTTTCGAGCGCTACGCGCAGACGCGCGCGCTGGCGGCCGTGGAGAGCGCCTACGCCGACGACGAGTTCGTCCTCGATCCGACCCGCCTCACCGTCTACACGGCGTTGACCGGCAAGAGCGGCTTCGAGTTCCGCAGCCAGGTGCTGATGAACGAGCTGGGCGTGCAGGTCAACCACACCTCGATCAACACCGTCTTGATGAACGCGACCATCGGCGTCACCTGGGGCGCGCTGTCGTTCCTGCTCGACGGATTCCGCCGCCACGCCGCCGCGCTGGAGCAGCGGCTGGCGCGCGCCGGCGCGGACGAGCGGCGCCTCCACGAGGCCAGGATCCGCGCCATCACCAGCGAGCTGCCGCCGCTGCCGGACTTCAGCGGCTTTCACCCGACGTTCCGCACCTCCGCCGCGGGCGAGGGCGACCTGCGCGCGGCCTTCTTCCTGGCCTTCGTGCCGGGCGCGGCGGCGTACCTGCCGCTCGCCGCCGCCGAGGCCGCGCTGGAGGCCGGGCGGCCGCTGGTGTCGACCCGCTTCGTCGTCCCCTACCCGCCCGGGTTCCCCATCCTGGTGCCGGGCCAGCTGATCAGCCCGCAGATCGTCGAGTTCATGCGCCGGCTGGACGTCAAGGAGGTGCACGGCTACCGGCCCGAGCTCGGGCTCTCCGTGTTCACCCCGGGCGCGCTGGCGCGCGAGCTGCACGAGCCGCCGCCGGCGCCGCCGGCGCGCACGCTCGGCGAGGAGGCGCTGCCGGGGCTGCATTGACCGGGCTTGCCGCCATGGCGATGGTTCGCGACGCGCTGCTGTTCGGCATCTCGCTGCTGACGCTGTTCAACCCGCCCAGCGTGATGGCCGCGTTCGCCTCGCTGGCGCGCGGCTACCCGGCCGACATCCAGACCCGGATGGCGCGGCGTACGGCGCTCTACTACGCGGTCGCGGTCCTGCTGCTCACCTGGGCGGGGCGGCCGCTGCTGTCGATCCTGGGGCTGTCGCTGCCGGCGCTGCGGATGGCGGGCGGCTTCGTGCTGCTGCTGGCGGCCGTGCCGATGGTGACGCAGTACCAGCGCGGCGACACCGACAGGGAAGCCGAGCTGGAAGCCGAGCTGGAGGCCGGCGCCAGGACGCGCAACTGGGCGCAGCTGGTGGCGGTGCCGCTGACGTTCCCGATCTCGATCGGCGGCGCCACGGCGGCGGCCGTCATCGCCGCGGGCGGCGGCAGGCCGAACCTGCTGCGCGCCCTGCTGTCCTCGGCGGTCTGTCTGGTGATGACGGCCGTCGTCTGGCTGACGCTGCGCTCGGCCGTCCCGCTGACGCGCCGGATCTCGCGCGGCTCGATGGCGGCGCTGACCGCGCTGTCGGGCCTGCTGCTGCTCTGCATCGCCTTCCAGCTGATCGCCGCCGGCCTGCGCGATCTGCTGCCCGGGCTGAGCCACCCGTAGCGTCTCCCGCGCCCGCTTGCCCCTCTCCCTAACCCTCTCTCCGCTTCGCGGGGCGAGGGGATCTGACCTGACCTGATCTCCTGCCTCAGGAGGTCAGAGCAGGATCGCGGCTTGCAACGTCGCGAGGCCGGCGGCGACGTCGGGGCCGAGGTGGACGCGCAGGACGCGGCGGCCGCGCTGGGCGAGCACCTCGAAGTCGCCGCGCGCCTGGGCCGCCTTGACCACGCCGAAGGTGTACTTCTGGCCGGGCACGGGCAGGTCGGCGGCGTCGTCGCAGGTGATCTGCAGGAACACCCCGCTGTTCGGGCCGCCCTTGTAGGCCTGCCCGGTCGAGTGCAGGAAGCGCGGCCCGAACTCCAGGCAGGTGGCGACGCGCTTCGCCTCCAGCACGCGGTCGCGGATGACGGTCAGCGCCCGCGCGTGCGCCTCGTTCATCTCGATGTACGCCAGCAGCGCGAAGTAGTCGCCGGGCCGCAGGCGGTCCAGGTGCGCCCGCAGCAGGCCCGCCAGCGTCGGCGCGCCGGTCTGCGCCCCGGTCAGCGCGATGGCGTTCACGTCGTCCGTGTACAGGCGGACGCCGTCGCCCGTGAAGAATGGCGTCTCCGCCGGCAGCTGCCCGCTCTCCTCGTAGGCGGCCGTCAACTTGCGCGTCGCGGTCTTGCTCGCCTCGACGTCCGGCTGATCGAACGGATCGATCCCGATGATCGACCCGGCCACGGCCGTCGCGATCTCCCAGCGGAACATCTCCTGGCCGAGGTCGTAGCGATCCTCCATGGTCACGCGCACGACCGGCTGGCCCGCGCGCTCCAGCCCGGCGGCGAACTCGTCCTCGGACCGGGCCCCGTCGGACTGCAGCTTCAGATAGACGAACAGGCGGTCGGCGCCGTACTCCTCCGGCCGCACCGGCGTCTCGCCGGCGATCGGGACCAGCCCCTTGCCCTCCTTCCCGGTCGACTCCGCGATCAGCTGCTCCAGCCACGCCCCGAAGCTCGCGATCCCGGGCGACGCGACGATCGTCACCTTGTCGCGCCCGAAGTCGCGCGCCGCGACGCCGATGATGTTGCCCAGCACGACGCCCGGGTTGTCTCCCGCCGGCACCGTCGGCATGCAAGCGCACACCATCGCCTCCGTCCGATCCAGGAGCTCGACCACGTCGATGCCCATCGCCGCGGCCGGCACCATGCCGAAGTCGGACAGCGCCGAGTAGCGCCCGCCGATGTTCTGCCAGCCGAAGAAGACGCGCCGGAAGCCGCGCCCCTCCGCCACGTGCTGCAGCTTCGAGTGCGGATCGGTGATGGCGATGAAGCGGCTGCCCGCCTCCTGCTCGCCCACCGCCTGCACGACCCGCTCGTAGAAGTACTGCTCGAAGATGTTCGGCTCCAGCGTCGAGCCGGACTTGCTCGACACGATGAACAGCGTGCGCGCGACGTCGATCGCGCCCTCGATCGCCTTCACCTGGGCGGGATCGGTGGAGTCGAGGACGTGCAACTCGGGGAAGCCGTCGAGCTTGCCGAACGTCTTGCGAAAGACGTCCGGCGCCAGGCTGGAGCCGCCCATCCCGAGCAGCAGCAGGTGCGAGAAGGCGCCGCTGCGCGCCACCTCGGCGATGCGCGCGAAGCGCTGCGCATCGGCCAGCTCGCCGTTGGTGATGCCGAGCCAGCCGAGCCAGTGCGACTCGTCGCGGCCGGTCCACAGCGACGGATCGCGCTGCCACAGCCGCCGCGCCTTGCCCTGCGCCTGCCAGTCGGCCAGCGACGCCTGCACCTTCGCGGCGAGCGCGTCCGGCAGGCGGTACGTCATCCGGTTGACCTTGCGCGCGCGCGCCTCCCGCCCCTGGCGTTCAACCTCCTTCAGCAGCTTGTCGAACGCGCCGACGAACTGCTTCACACCGTCTGCCAGCAGCCCGTCGGTCACCTGCTTCAGCGACAGGCCGACGTCGCCGATGGTGGCCATCGTGTCGCGCGCGACGTCGACGTCCTCGACCAGCGTGGCCCGCACCCGCCCGTGGTCGCGGAAGGCGTCGATGGTCCCGCGCGGGATGGTGTTGACGGTGTCGGGCCCGATCAGCCCCTCCACGTACAGCACGTCCGGGTAGGCCGGGTTCTTGGTGCTGGTGCTGGCCCACAAGAGGCGCTGCGTGCGCGCGCCCCGGGCGGCCAGCGCCTGCCAGCGCGGGCCGTCGAAGATCTCGCGGTAGCGCTCGTAGGCGAGCTTGGCGTTGGCGATCGCCACCTTGCCGCCCAGCGATCGCAGCAGCGCCCGCTCCCGGTCGTTCGCCGCCTTGGCCAGCCGCTCGGCGACGAGCTCGTCGAACGCCGTGTCGATCCGGCTGACGAAGAAGCTGGCGACGCTGGCGACGCGCGCCGGATCGCCGCCCCCCGCCGCGAACCGCTCCAGCCCCGCGATGTAGGCCTGGGCGATCTGCTCGTAGACGTCGCGCGCGAACAGCAGCGTCACGTTGACGTTGATCCCGCCGGCGATCAGCTCCTCGACGGCGGGGATCCCCTGCGGCGTCGCCGGCACCTTGATCATCAGGTTGTCGCGCTCCACCGCGCGCCACAGCCGCCGCGCCTCGTCGATGGTGGCGCCCGTGTCGTAGGCCAGCAGCGGCGACACCTCGAGGCTGATGTAGCCGTCGCGCCGCTCGCTCTGGTCGTGGACCGGCCGCAGCAGGTCGGCGGCGTCCTGCACGTCGCGCACCGCCAGCCGCTCGTACAGGCTCTTCGCGTCCATCCCGCGCGCCTCGGGCGCCTCCAGGATCTCCTTGTAGTCGGAGCCGCCCGCGATCGCCTTCTCGAAGATCGACGGGTTGGTCGTCACGCCGCGCAGGCCGTCCTCCTCGATCAGGCGCGCCAGCTCGCCGCTTGTGATCAGGCTGCGCCGCATGTAGTCCAGCCAGACCGACTGCCCGAACACGTTCAGCCCGCGCAGCGGGTTCTCCAGCGACGTCGTCTCGCCCACCTTGGCCAGCCGCTGCAGGTGGCGCGCCTCGCCCGTGAAGCGCGCGTTCAGGAAGGCGTGGATCAGCTCGCGCGCCAGCTCGACGCCGACGACGCGATCACCCAGCACCAGCACGTTCATGTCGTCGTGCTCGACGCCCTCGTGGGCCGAATACGTGTCGTGGCACAGCCCGGCCCGCACGCCCGGGATCCGGTTGGCCGCCATCGAGGCGCCCACCCCGCTGACGGACAGGATGATGCCGCGGTCGGCGTCGTGCCCCTGCAGCGCCGCCGCCACCGCCTGGGCGGAGTCGATCCCGTCGCCGCCGTCGCCTCCCCGCTGGCCGTGCGCGCCGACGTCCAGCACCTCGCAGTGCTCGGCGGCCAGCAACGCCTTGGCCGCCTCCTTCAGCTCGACTCCGGCCCGATCGGCCCCGATCACCACGCGCATGGCTTCCTCGATTTCTCCTGCCCTAGTCCGGCCAGGTCCAGTCGCTGATCTCGGGCCGGTCCATGCCGTACTGGTGGGCGTAGTTCAGGTTGTCGATGATCGCGTTACGCATCTCTTCCTTCAGATGCGCGGCCCGCGCCTGTAACTTGGGCACGCGATCGATGACGTCGATGACCAGGTGCAGGCGCGAGGTCTCGTTCAGCATCGCCAGCTCGAACGGCGTGTTGATGTTGCCCTTCTCCTTGTAGCCGTGGACGTGCAGGTTGGCGTGCCCGCGGAACCGGTACGTCAGCCGGTGGATCAGCCACGGGTAGCCGTGGAAGTTGAAGATGATCGGCTTGTCCGTGGTCAGCAGCCCCCCGAGCTCGCTGTCCGACGACCCGTGCGGGTGCACCGAGTCCGGCTGCAGCTTGAACAGGTCGACCACGTTGACGAAGCGGACCTTCAGCTCGGGCAGCCGCTGGCGCAGGATCGACGCCGCCGCCAGCGCCTCCATGGTCGCGACGTCGCCGCACGCCGCCAGCACGACGTCCGGCTCCGCCCCCTCGTCGGTGCTGGCGCGCTTCCAGATGCCGAGCCCCTTGGTGCAGTGGATGACCGCCTCGTCGATGGTGGTGAACTGCAGGTGCTTCTGCTTGTCCGCGACGATGACGTTGATGTAGTCGGTGCTGCGCAGGCAGTGGTCCGTCACCGACAGCAGCGTGTTCGCGTCGGGCGGCAGGTAGATGCGCGTCACCGACGCCGACTTGTTGGTCACCAGGTCGATGAACCCCGGGTCCTGGTGGGAGAAGCCGTTGTGGTCCTGCCGCCAGACCGTCGACGACAGCAGGATGTTCTCCGACGGCACCGGCGCCCGCCACTTCACGTGGTTCTTGCTGATGTCCAGCCACTTCGCGTGCTGGTTGAACATCGAGTCGATGACGTGCGCGAACGCCTCGTAGGTGTGGAACAGCCCGTGCCGCCCGGTCAGCAGGTACCCCTCCAGCCAGCCGAGCAGCGTGTGCTCGGACAGCATCTCCATGACGCGCCCGTCGCGCGCCAGCTCGCCGCCGTCGGCGTCCACCGGCAGCAGGTCCGCCATCCAGATCTTCTTGCTGGCCTCGTAGACGGCCTGCAGCCGGTTCGACGCGGTCTCGTCGGGACCGAACAGACGGAAGCGGGTCGGGTTGTTGCGCATGACGTCGCGCAGGAACTCACCCATCGGCTTGGTGTTCTCGTAGAGCTGCGTGCCGCGCGACGACACCGGCACGGCGTAGGCGCGGAAGTCGGGCAGGCGCAGCGCCTCGCGCAGCACGCCGCCGTTCGCGTGCGGGTTCGAGCCCATGCGCCGGCTCCCCTTCGGCGCCAGCGCCCGCAGTTCCGGCACCGGCGCGCCGTCCGCGTCGAACAGCTCTTCGGGACGGTAGCTGTGCATCCACTCCTCGAGCACGCGCAGGTGCGACGGGTTCGTCTTCACGTCGGCGAACGGCACCTGGTGCGAGCGCCAGAAGCCCTCCAGGTGATGGCCGTCGAGATCCTTGGGGCCGGTCCACCCCTTGGGCGACCGCAGCACGATCATCGGCCAGCGCGGCCGCTCCGCCGCGGTGGCGCCCGCCCGCCGGGCCGCCTTCTGGATGGCGTGGATCTCGTCGATCACCTCCTCCAGCGTGGCGGCCATCTTCTGGTGCATCACCATGGGATCGCTGCCCTCGACGAAGTACGGCTTGTAGCCGTAGCCGACGAACAGCGACTCCAGCTCCTCGCGGCTGATGCGCGCCAGGATGGTCGGGTTCGCGATCTTGTACCCGTTCAGGTTCAGGATCGGCAGCACGGCGCCGTCGCGCGCCGGGTTCAGGAACTTGTTCGAGTGCCAGGCCGTCGCCAGCGGCCCGGTCTCGGCCTCGCCGTCGCCCACCACGCAGGTGACGATCAGGTCCGGGTTGTCGAACGACATGCCGTAGGCGTGCGACAGGCTGTAGCCGAGCTCGCCGCCCTCGTGGATCGACCCGGGCGTCTCGGGCGTCACGTGGCTGCCGATGTGGCCGGGGAACGAGAACTGCTTGAAGAAGCGCTGCATCCCCTCCGCGTCGGTGCTCTTGTCCGGATAGATCTCGCTGTACGTCCCCTCCAGGTAGGTCGGGCCGAGCACGCCGGGCGCGCCGTGCCCCGGCCCGGCCACGAAGATGACGTCGAGATCGCGCCTCACGATCATCCGGTTCATGTGCGTCCAGACGAACGACAGCGCCGGGCTGGCGCCCCAGTGGCCGAGCAGGCGCGCCTTGATGTGCCCGACCTCGAGCGGCGTGCGCAGCAGCGGGTTGTCCTGCAGGTAGATCATCCCGACCGACAGGTAATTGCAGGCCCGCCAGAAGGCGTGCATCAGGTCCAGCTCCTTCGCGGTCAGCGGCCCGCTCGCCGCGTGCTCCTTGGCGGCGGCCGACGAACCGCCGCCGCGGCCGTGCTCCTTGGCGGAGAGCGGCGTCCCGCGCCCGTGCGATGTGCCCGATTCCCTGGTCGTCACTGATCCCACGGTGTGTCTCCCGTTGCTGTTGGTTCGGTGCTCCACGGCTGCCCTCGCTCGCTAGGCCGGCGCGGAGGCCGCCGGACCTTCCATGGCGCTGTCGTAGCGGCCGAGCGCGGCGGCGTGGTTGCACGCGGCCCGGTGATGGAACGCCCGCTGCGCCGCCGCGACGTTCGCGCCCTTGCCCTGCCAGATCGCCATCGGCTCGTCCTGCAGCGCGCGCGCGTAAGAGAAGGTGAGCGTCCACGGCTTCGGCGCGTCGAGCCGGTTCATGGCGTCGAGGTGCTCCGTCGCCAGCGTCTGGCCCTGCCCGCCCGACAGGAAGACGACGGCCGGCACGGCGGCGGGCGCGTGGCGGCTCAGCGTCCGCACCGTCGCCTCCGCGACCTCGGCGACCGACGCCTCCTGCGGGGAATCGTGCCCGGCGATCACCATGTTCGGCTTCAGCAGCATCCCTTCCAGGCGCACGTTCTGGTCGTAGAGCTCGTCGAACACGGTGTGCAGCACCTGCGACGTCACCTCCTCGCAGCGGTCGATGGTGTGCGAGCCGTCCATCAGCACCTCGGGCTCGACGATCGGCACCAGCCCCTGCTCCTGGCAGAGCGCCGCGTAGCGCGCCAGCGCGTCGGCGTTGGCGTGCAGGCAGGCGTGGGTCGGCAGCCCGTCGCTGCTGATGATGAACACCCCCCGCCACTTCGCGAAGCGCGCGCCCAGCTTGCGGTACTCCTCCAGCCGGGCCCGCAGCCCGTCCAGCCCCTCGGTGATCCGCTCGCCGGGGGCGCCGGCCAGCGGCCGCGTGCTGGCGTCGACCTTGATGCCGGGGATGATGCCCTGCGCGGCGACCAGCTCGATCAGCGCCTTCCCGGACGCGTTCTTCTGCCGGATGGTCTCGTCCTGCAGGATGACGCCGCCGATGAACGGGGCGATGCCGGGCGTCGTGAACAGCATCTCGCGGAACTCGCGGCGGCTCTCCGGCGTCGACGGGATCCCGTGCGCGGTCAACCGCTTGGTGATGGTCGCCGGCGTCTCGTCCGCCGCCAGGATCCCCTTGCCGTCGGCCACGATCGCCCGCGCGGTTTCGTCCAGGAGAGATGACATCGCCGTCGAACGTAAGGCGGGCGGGCGCGCCGGCAATCAGCGCCGCGCGGGCCCGGCCCCGACCGAAACGCGCCGGCGCGGAATGCGGGAAGATCCTCACAGCAACGGCCGCGCGCCCTCCCCATCCTCTGATCAGGGGCGGCGGCGGCGGTCGAGACGGTCATGATCAAGTTGCTCATCGCGGACGTGGACGGGACTCTGGTCACACCGGCCAAGGCGCTCACGTCGCGCACGCGCGACGCGGTGGCGCGGCTGCGCGCGGCCGGCGTCGACTTCACCGTCACCAGCGGGCGGCCGCCGCGCGGGATGCGGACGCTGATCGAGCCGCTCGGGCTGACCGCGCCGGTCGCCGCCTTCAACGGCGGCCTGTACGTGAAGTCCGACCTGAAGACGGTGCTGCTGCAGCGTTCGATCGCGCCCGAGGTGGCGCGCGACGCCATCGCCTATCTGCTGGGGGCGGGGCTGGACGCCTGGGTCTACCAGGGCGCCGACTGGTACATCAGGCAGGCGGACGCGCCGCACGTCGCGCGCGAACGCCGCAACGTCGGGTTCGACCCGATCGTCATCCCCGACCTCTACGCGGTGCTGGAGGCGCCCATCAAGATCGTCGGCATCAGCGA
This sequence comes from Polyangia bacterium, assembly GCA_036557265.1. GTDB lineage: Bacteria > Myxococcota_A > Polyangia > Fen-1088 > Fen-1088 > JADGRB01. Next base: position 14,028 of record DATBHU010000650.1, on the reverse strand, counting down.
CGACCTGGCCCTGGTCGCGCGCTGCGAGGCCGAGCTGGGCGCGCGCCTGGGCGCCGAGGCGACCGCGCTCCGCTCGCAGCCGTATTACCTGGACGTCACGCACCCGGAGGCGAACAAGGGGATGGTGGTGCGCGATGCGGCGCGCATGCTGCACCTGCCGCTCGAGGAGATCGCGACCATCGGCGACATGCTGAACGACGTCCCGATGCTGACCGTCGCCGGGATCGGCATCGCCATGGGCAACGCCAGCGCCGACGTGCAGCGCTTCGCCCGCCACGTCACCCGCTCCAACGCCGAGGAGGGCTTCGCCTACGCCGTCGAGTCGTTCATCCTCGGCGAGCCGCCCATCGCGCGCACGCCGCTCGGGCTGCCGCCGCGGACGCGCGCCTGCCTGTTCGCGCTGGAGGGCGTGCTGACGCAGACGTCGCGGCTGCACGCCCAGGCCTGGAAGCAGCTGTTCGACGACTACCTGCACCGGCGCGCGCGGGCGTCCGGCCAGCCGTTCATCCCGTTCGACGCCGTCCGCGAGTACGGCGCCTATCTCGACGGCCGCGCGCCGGCCGACGGCGTGCGTGCGTTCGTGGTCTCGCGCGGCATCGAGCTGACCGACGCCACCATTCAGGGGTTGATCCGGCGCAAGCGCGAGGTGCTCGGCGAGCTGCTGACGCAGCAACGCGCCGACACGTACGAGGGCTCGATGCGCTTCGTCGACGCCGCGCGCGCGGCCGGCCTGCGCACCGCCGTCGTCACGTCCGACGACCTCTGCCAGCAGATCCTCGCCTCGGCGGGCGCCAACGCCAAGTTCGACGTCTGCATCGACGGCGCCGTCGCCGCGGCGGAGAAGCTGGCCCGCAAGCCGGCGCCGGACCTGTACCTGGCCGCCGCCCGCGCGCTCGGCGTCGATCCCGAGGAGGCGGCCGTCTTCGACGACGCTGCCGCCGGCGTCGAGGCCGGCAAGGCCGGTCACTTCGGCTACGTCGTCGGCGTCGCCCGCGCCGGCCGCGAGGCCGACCTTCGCCACCACGGCGCCGACGTCGTCGTCGCGGATCTGAGCGCGCTGCTGGAAGCGAACCCCGCGTAGGCCGTCTTCACCTCACGGCCGAGCTGGCGGTCGGGGATCCCTCGTAGTTACGCGGCTGCCGTTCCTCGTGGGCGAGATCACAGTCGCCGACCCTGCTGCGCGCGGCCGAAGACGGCGCCGTGAAAAGTCGGGCGCGACATTTTTCGCAGATGGTGCGGGCGCGGAGTGACTACTCACACTAGGTCGTCGTCTGGCCGCGTGCGAGAAGCGAGGGTTGCACGCGACGCGAATTCCCCGTCCTGCACATTTGCGATTTTTTGCCGCTCTGGAGGTTGGTCATGAACAAGGTGCTGCGCGTCTCGCTGTTTTCGATCGCGGCGCTGCTGCCACTGCCCGCCGGCGCCCAGGTGCTGTGCACGCTCGGCCCCGCGACGCCGCCTTATGAACCGATGGCGGACATGCCCGCCAGCGCGGGCGCGCAGGCCGAGCTGAAGAAGGTGAAGGCGCTGCTCTGTCCGAAGGGCTGCGGCAAGGTGGTGCTGTACGCGAACGCGACGACGCCGAACACCGCGACGATCAGCGACGGCGCGGGCGGCTCGAAGATCGCCTACAGCCCGACCTTCGCGGGCTCCGTCCAGAAGAGCTACGGCCCGATCGCGATGTTCGGCATCGTCGCCCACAACTTCGGCCATCACATGGACGCGAGCGTCAATCGACCGGCCTGGATGAAGGAGAGCTGGGACGGCGAGCTGCGCGCCGACGCCTGGGCCGGCTGCGCGATCGCGAAGGCGGAGATGACGCCTTCGCGGCTGCAGGCGGTGCTGCTGGCGATGTCCACCTACCCGTCGGCGCACCACCCGCCCTGGAGCGAGCGCCGCCCGGTGATCACCGAGGGCTATACGCACTGCGGGGGCAAGGTGCTGCCGCCGCTCGCCCGCGAGAGCAGCGAGCAGGCCGGCCGGTCAGAGGACAGATCGGGGGCCAAATCAGAGGGGAAGTCGGGCGGACGCAAGGACGAGGCGCTGAGCGCCGCGCCCGGCCCGGGCGGCTGCACGAGCGACAGGGACTGCCGCAACGGACGCGTCTGCGTCAGCAGCCGCTGCGGCGCAGCGCCCGCGCGCCGTCGCTGCGGCAAGGACACCGACTGCCCCGAGCCGCAGGAGTGCGGCTCGGCCAACGTCTGCGTCGGCCCGGCGGGACAGGCCGCCCAGGCGCGCGCCACCCAGTCGCAGCCGGAGCCGGAGCCGGCAAAGCCCGCGGGGCCGATGCTGGCGGCGCTGCAGGAGGCGCGCACGGCCGGCGCGGCGGCGCCGACGGCGACCGCCGGGGAGGTCAAGGACGTCGCCGCCTGCCAGCGCTCGTGCGAAGAGGTGCGCAACCAGTGCGTCGAGGCGATCACGGGCGAGGCCAACAAGTGCCTGGCGGCGATCCGCGCCGAGCCGGGTTACCGCTCGTGCGCGTGCCCGAACTATCCGGCCGGCAACACCGGCTGCTACAACTTCTGCGCGAACGCCTACGAGAAGGGCAAGAGCTGCGCCGGCGAGCCGCTGATCCACGACTGCAAGGTCGACGGCGAGCGCTGCCGCGCGCAGTGCAAGTAGCGCCGACCGGCGCTGCCGCTCGCTCGCAGCCGCCTCTCTCCCTCGCGTACGCCGCCGCTCGCAAGGCCTGCCCTCACCCCCGGCCCTCTCCCGCCAGCGGGAGAGGGAGAACGGATCCTCCGTCCCGTTCTCGATCCTGCGCAGGACGAGATGCTGGATGCGCTCGGCCCCGAGCCCGAGCCGGAGGCGTGCGCGCGCGCGGAGGACGAGATCGCCGCCGCCGCCCGCGCCGCTGTCGCGCGCCGGAAGTGAGCGCCTCACTTCGGCAGCAAGATCATCCAGCCGTCGTCGCGCGACGCGGTCTCCGCGAACGGGTCGCAGAGCGGCTGGCCGGGGACGGGCGGCGGGCAGAGGTGCTCGGCGACGACGGTCACCCCGCCCCACACCAGCAGCCGGCGGCCGACGAGGAAGGCGCGGAAGCCGTTGCGCTTGCCGAGCTCGGCCGCAGGGATGCTCGACCAGCGGGCGCGGTCCGCGTCCAGGAGGGCGATGACGCCCGCGTTGTCCGGAATGAAGACGACGCGGCCGTCGGGCGCGACGATGATGCGCGTCAGCGGCCCGACGTTGGCGACCGGCAGCGCGACGCCGCCCGGCGACGGCGCGAGGGCGGTCCAGCGGTTGGCGGCGGGATCGTAGATGCCGCCGTCGCTTCGTGACGGACCGCCGGGCTGGGCGGCGCCGCCGAACACGACCAGCCGCCGCCCCGTCCAGACCACCGTCGCGCCGGTGCGCGGCGCGGGCGCGCCGGCCGGCGCCATCGGCGTCCAGCGATCCGCGACGGGATCGTAGAGCGCGCCGTCCCCGAACGTTTGAAAAGAACCGGGCGCGGCGCCGGCCGTGCGCCCGCCCCAGATCAGCAGGCGCGCCCCTGTCCACGCCACCGCCGCCGGCTCGAGGCGCGGCGACGGCGCGCCGGCCGACGCCATCGGCCTCCAGGACTTGCGCGCGAGGTCCAGCACCGCGCCGTCGCCCAGCACGCCGGCCTTGGGAGCCCAGCCGCCCCAGACGAAGAGCTTGCGGTTGGCGAGCGCCACCGCGTAGTGCGCGCGCGGCGTCAGGCGCGCGTCGGCCTTGACCGCCAGCCACGTCTTGCTGCCGGCGTCCCAGACGGAGATCTTCTCGAAGCCGTCCCACGAGCCGCTGGCGTGCGACGCGACGAACGGGCGATCGTGATCGCCCGTGAGCCACGGCTCGCCCCGCTCGGGCTCGCGCGCCGTCTCCGCGATCGGCGACCAGGCGTTCGCGCACGGATCGAAGGCGGCGCCGTTCCACTTGCCGTCGCGGCGGAGCGCGACCACCAGGCGCGCGCCGGTCCAGACCGCCGCCGAGTCGAGCCAGCCCTGGCCGTGCAGGCTCTTCGGCGCGCCCGCGTCGGACATCTTGACCCAGCGGCCCACCGGCCCGCGATCGCGGCAAGGATCGGCCACGCTCGCCGGCGCCGGCACGGGCGCGAACCGCTGCGCCGGATCCGCGACGCCCGCCACCGCCTCCAGCAGCAGCGCCACCTTCAACAGCAGTGCGGTCGTCACGACGGGTGATCCTCGGGCGGGGCGCCGCGAAGCTGAAGCAGGCCGGCCGTTTCCGGCCCTGACGCGGGCCGGCGCGCGCGCATCAGACCGGGCCCGGCGGTGATGGCGAACGGCCGCATCTCCCACTCATCGGTCGTGCATGCCAGAGTGGAGGGCGATGGCGCGACCGAGACGGGCCATGGCGGTCCGAGTGGGGTCGGGATGACTTTCGAGGAGGTGTACCGCGCCCACTTCGCCTTCGTCTGGCGCAGCCTGCGGCGGCTCGGGATCCGGGAGGAGGACGCGGCCGACACAGCGCAGGAAGTGTTCATCGTCGTGCACCGCAAGCTGCCCGAGTTCGCGGGGCGCTCGAAGCTGACGACCTGGCTGTACGGGGTCTGCTTCCGCGTCGCCTCCGAGCGCCGGCGCGCCCGCCCGCGCGCGCCCCTCGCCGCCCAGGAGGTGGAGGCGCTGGTCGGACGTCCGGCCGATCCGGCGGCGACGGCGGAGCGCAATCAGGGCCTCGCGATGCTGGAGCGCGTGCTCGACCGCCTCCCCGACGAGCAGCGGGCGGTGTTCTGCCTGTTCGAGCTGGAAGGGATGACGGGCGAAGAGATCGCCGAGGCGCTGGAGATCCCGCTCGGCACCGCCTACTCGCGCCTGCGTCTCGGGCGCGCCGCGTTCGCCGCCGCCACCGCCGAGCTGGTCGGCGCGGGCGCGCCGCGCGCCGTGGTCAGAGGGAGGAGCGTATGAGCACCGTCAGAGATCCGGCGCGCCTCGTCGCCGACGCGAGCGTCACGGACGCCGAGCGGACGCTGTTGCGGCACGGCATCGACATCGCGCCGCCGCCAGGGGCCGAGGCCCGGGTCTGGCAGGGGCTGGCCGGCGCGCTCGGCGCGGCGGCGATCGGGGGCGCGGCCGCGACGGCGGATGCGTCGACGAAGACGGTCACGGCGGCGGCGACGAAGGTGACCGGGGCGGGCCTGACGGCGGCGAAGATCGTCGTGCTGGTCGCGGCCCTGGCCGGGCTGGCGGTGATCGGCGCAAAGCTGCTGACGTCGGCGAATCACGCGCGTCCGCCCGCGGCCGCGCCGCCGATCGCGGGGGCCGAACCGGCGGCCGTGCCCGCGCCCGCGGCCGCGCCGCCGCCGGCGGAGCTGCCGCCGCCCGTCGAGCCCGTCGAGATCGAGCCCGCGCCGCGCGCGAGCGTGAAGAAGGTCCGCGCGCCGGCGCGGCCCGCCGGTGTCGCGCCGGCGCCGCCGTCGTCCGCCGGCCGCCTGCGCGAGGAGACGACGCTGATCCGCGACGCGCGCCAGGCCCTGCGGCAGGGGGACGCCGCGCGCGCGCTGCGGCTGCTCGACGAGTGTCGCCGCCTGTTCCCGGCCGGCGTGCTGCAACAGGAGCGCGAGCGCCTGGCGATCGAGGCGCTGACCAAGAGCGGGCGTGGCGCCGAGGCGTCCGCGCGCGCGGCGGCGTTCCTGCGCAAGTACCCGGACAGCCCGCACGCGGCGGAGATCCGCGCGCTCGGACGCTGATGCGACAGGGCGATTCAAACCTACCTCGCCTGCCCTGCGTTCCACGCCGGCCCCGCGCGGCGCTGGCCGTCGTCGCTTGCGGCCTGGGCGCGTTCGCCGCGCGCCCGGCGGCCGCCGCGCCCGCGACCGCCCTGCTCGAGAGCACGAGCGCGGCCGGCGCGGCGGACTGCCCCGACGCCGGCAAGCTGGCGCGCGCCGTCAACGACGGCCTCGGCCGCGCCGCCGTCGCCCCGGCCGGCCCGGGCGCGCCGCCGGCGCCGCTGCGGGTCGGCGTCACCTTCGAGCGGGCGGCGCGCGGATACGCCGCGACGGTCCAGATCGGCGGCGCGCACGGCGGGACGCGCAAGCTGTCGAACGGCGGGCCCGGCTGCGGCGCGCTGGCGAACGCGGTCGGCGTCCTGCTGGTGGTCGTGCTCGACAACGACGCGGAGGCCGACGGCGCGGGTGCCGGCCCCACGCGATCGAGCGACGCCGCGCGACCGACCGCCCGGACCGGCGCCCTGGCCGGGACGAACGCGGACCTCGGCTTCGGCGGCGGCGTCGCGGAGGGGCTCGTGGGCGGCTGGTCGCCCACCCTGGGCCTCGGCGGCACCGTCACCTCGGATCACTGGGCCGCCCGGCTGAACGCGCTCTGGATGCCGAGCAAGACCAGCGACACCGGTCCCGGCCGCGTCGCGGTCGGCCTGGCCGTCGCGCGGCTCGCGCTGTGCGCGACCACGGGCGCCGATCGCGCGCGCGTGTCGCTGGGGCTGTGCGCGCAGCAGCAGCTCGGCTGGATGCGCGGCCGCGGCTACGCCTTCGAGGCGGGCGACCGCACCGCCGATCACCTCTGGCTGGCGGCGGGCCTCGCGCTCGTCGCCAGCGGCGCCTTCGAACGCGCCTTCGGCTGGGAGGTCGAGGCCGGCGCCGTGCGCCTGCTGCGCGAGCAGCGGTTCGTCGTCGACAACTTCGGCACCGCGTTCCAGTCGGACCCGTTCGCGTTCATGACGACGCTCTCGTTCACGACCCGGATCTGGTGATGCGGCGGCGAACACGGACGCTCGTCTTGCTCACCGCGCTCGGCGGCGCCCCCGCCTGCGGGCCCGACGAGAGCAGCGTGGGCGGCGTGTTTCGCCCCGAACCGGGCTTGCTGGCCGAGTACTTCGACGCCCGCTCGCTGCAGCAGCCGGCCGGCTTCTACCAGGACGCCAGCGTCGACTTCGAGGGCTGGCAGCTGAACGGCCTCGCGCTGGCGCGCGGCCACGCCCCGCGCGCGCTCAGCATCCGCTGGAGCGGGCAGCTCCACTTCGCGCACGCCGAGACGTACACCCTCGCCTTCGAGCTGCAGGGCCGGGTCCGGATCTGGGTCGGCGACACGCTGGTGGTCGACGACTGGACCGACAGCGGCGCGCTCCGGCGCGCGCGCGGGGCGATCGCGGTCGGCCCGGCCGGCTGGCGCGATCTGCGGATCGAATGGGATCAGCTCGACGGGCCGATGACGGCGCGCCTGCGCTACCAGTCGCCGTCGCAGGCCGACACGATCGTGCTGCCGGGCGCGCTGCGCCACCCCTCGCCGTAGACGCGCCCGCGCGCGCGAGCGCTAGCGGGCCGGCGGCACGTCCGCGCCGAGCGCGAACTGCCAGGCGGGCGTCGGCTCGATCAGCTTGCGGCGTTCCAGGTCGAAGAGGCCGAAGCTGAAGATCGCCTCGGAGGCGAGCGCGCCGTCCTCCTTCACCATCTGCTGCCGGAAGCTGCCGACCTTGCCCTCGTAGGTCAGCAGCTCGCTGCGGATGACGACCGGCTCGCGCGGTCCCAGCTCGCGCATGTACTTGATCGTCACCTCCAGGATGACCGGCCCGGTCCTGGTCCGGCGGATGACGTCGATGCCGAAGCCGCGCTCGGTGATCAGGTCCCAGCGCGCCTGTTCGAGCAGCTCCAGGTAGCGGGCGTGATTGAGGTGGCCGAACGAATCCAGGTGCGCTTCGCTGATCAGGATGCGCTTCTCGTGGACGGTGGGGGGCATGCCTCCCTTATATGCCGCAACCCGAGGCCGGTTTCCCGAAGTTGCAGTCGGCCCCGGGCAAGGCCCTGCAATCAGAGTTGTACGTTCCGGCCCGCCCCGGCGGGGATCAGATCCGCGGGCCCCGGGAATCTTCCAGCAGGCCCGCCCGCCCCGGTGAACATCGACGCCGGTGGCGCGATGCCGCCGCCCGCGCCTTCTCCGTTGCGGGCGGCGGCCGGCGGGCGGCTTTGCGCCGTCCGTCCCCTGCCGCCCGCCCCGCCGCGTCAGGTCCCGGACGGCGGCGGCGCCGCCAGCGCGCCCGTCACCGCGGCGGCGATGGCGGCCGACTCGCTCCCCTTGGCGACGTAACCGGCCGCCCCCGCCCCGCGCGCCGCGCGCGCGTACTCGGGCTGGTCGTGAAAGCTCATGACCACGATCGGCAGCGCCGGCTGCCGCCGTCGCATCTCGCGCAGCGTGTCGAAGCCGTTTCGATCCGGCAGCGACAGATCCAGCACGACGACGTCCCACCGCTCGCCCGCCAGCAGGGCCAGCGCCGCGGCCGCGTCGCCCGCCTCGCCGAAGCTCGCATCGCCGACCGCGCCCGCCAGCACCGCCCGCACCGAGCGCCGGACCTCGACGCTGTCGTCGACGAGCAGGATGCGCGTCACGCGGCCCGCCCGGCCGTCGGCACGCGCACGCTCAGCGTCGTCCCGCGCGCCGGCGCGCCGGTGATCGTCACCTCGCCGCCGACGGCGAGGGCGCGCTCCCGGATGCCGACGATGCCGAGCGACGACGGCCGGCCGAGCTCCTCGGCGGTGACGCCGCGGCCGTCGTCAGCGACGGTCAGCACCGCCGTGTCGGGGCCGAGCGTCAGCCCGATGTGCACCTGGCGCGCGCCCGCGTGGCGGGTCACGTTGGTGAGCGCCTCCTGCAGGATGCGGAACAGGGCGAGCGCGATCGGCGCCGCGACACCGTCACCGTCGTCCGGCAGGTCGAGGTCGCACGCAACGCCGGTGCGCTGCTCGAATTCGCGCGCCTGCGACCGGATGGCGGCGGCGAGCCCGAGATCATCCAGGATCGCCGGCCGCAGCGACGCCGATACGCGGCGCGTGGTGTCGATCGTCTGATCGATCAACGTCTCCATCGATCGGGCGCGCTCCTCGACCGCCGCGCCGGCGCCGGGCGGCAGCTGGCCGGCGAGCGCGCCCAGATCCAGCTTGAGGGCGGTCAGCGCCTGCCCGATCTGATCGTGGATCTCCCGCGCGATCGCCCGCCGCTCCTCCTCGCGGATCGTGTCGAGGCGGGCGGCCAGCGCCCGCAGCTGGCTGTTGGTGGCGCGCAGCTCCTGCTCGGCCTCCACCTCCTTGGTCACGTCCGTGAAGAAGATCGAGAGCCCGTTCTGCGAGGGATAGATCCGGTTGTCGTACCAGCGGTGCCAGGGCGGGTAGTACTCGCGGATCTGGATCGGCCTTTGCTCTGCCAGGGCTTGCTCGTAGGCACGATGGAAGGGCTGGCCCTGCCCTTCCGGGAACTCCGTCCAGATGTGCTTCCCGACCAGATCGCGCGCGTTGCGCCCGAGCAGCCGGCCGCCGTGTTCGTTCACGTACGAGTAGCGCCAGCCGGGATCGAGCGCGACGAAGCCGTCCGACACGCGTTCCAGGATGATCTCGTAGCGCTTGCGCGCCGCCTCCGCCTCGGCGCGCCGCGCCTCCACCGCCGCCATCAGCTGCTCGCGCTGGGTGACGTCGCGGAAGCTGCAGACGCGCCCGCACACGGCGCCGCCCATCCGCTGCGGGCGCGAGTAGCGCTCGTACACCCGGCCGTCCTTGAACGAGAGGATGTGGTGCGCTTCCCGCTCCAGGTCCGTGTAGAGCTCCGTCACCTGGCGCATGAACTCGTCCGGATCGCTCAGCTGGTCGCGCACGCTCTCGGCCAGCTGGCGGATGTCCGCCCCCGGACCGACGTCCGGCGGCAGCCGCCACAGCGCCAGGAAGCGCTGATTCAGCACGGCGACCTTGCCGTCGCGGTCGCCCACCAGGATCCCGTCGGCGGTCGCCTCCAGCGTCGCCTTCAGGGTCGAGACCGTGTGCTCGAGCGCCTGCATCGCCTCCCAGCGGTCCGTGACGTCCCAGCAGCTGCCGACCAGCCGGACCGCCTTCCCGGCGCCGTCGCCCATCACCTCGCCGCGGGTGTGCAACATGCGCGTGCCGCCGTCGGGCCGGATCACCCGGTGGTCGTAGATGAACGGCGTGATGTCCCGGACCGCCCGCTGGATGACGGCCATGGTGTGCTCGAGATCGTCGGGGTGGACGCGCGACAGGAAGCCCTCGTAGCTGGCGACGAACTTGCCGGGTTCGATGCCGTAGATCTGGAACAGCTCGTCCGACCAGCTGACGCGGTCGTCGGCGATGTTCCACTCCCAGCTGCCGACGTGGGCGACCCGCTGCGCCTCGGTCAGGCGCGCCTGGCTGGCGGCGAGCGCCTCCTCCGCCAGCTTGCGGTTGGTAATGTCGACGCCCGAACCGATGACGTGCGTGATGACGTTGTTCTGATCGCGCAGCGGCGCGAACGCCGCGTCGACGCACATCCGCGCGCCCATGGTGGTGCGGATCCAGATCTCGAGGCGCGCCGCCGCGCCGTTGGCGGCCGACGCGATCGCCGCCTGGACGCGCGAGCGCTCGCTCTCGGACTCCGCGAACCACGGCAGGTCGACGAACAGGTGCCCGACGATCTGGTCGCGCCGCAGACCGCTCGCCGTCAGGGGGGCCTGGTTGACGTCCAGCACGACGCCGCCCAGCGAGAAGAGCCCGACCAGCGTGAAGATCGAATCGATGACCCGCCGGAGGCGGCTCTCGTCGGCCACGACCACGTCGAAGGTCTCGGCCTCGAGCAGGCGGCGCGCCTCACGCAGCGACCCGGCCCGCACGTATTGCGTCTCCCGGGTCAGGTTCAGGATGCCGTCGATGCGCGGCTGACCCAGCCCATCCTCCTCGACGAACAACACTCGCATGACGGAACCGTTCTGCTTCACGCTCCCACCTCCACGCGCACGCGCAATCCCACACAATGGCGCGCGGTGGCGGTGCCGTCAATCCGCCTCGAGCCGTCGCCGACGCCGCCCGCGGGCAACGGTGTTCCGGAAACCGCCGGCGCTCGCTCGCCGCTCGCGTTCGAGCGGCGGCGACCGGCTCGTCACGGCGCCGTGTACGTCAGCAGCAGCCCGGGCAGCAGCGAGGAGGTGTTGCAGCTGTACTGGATCGCGAGCCCGCTGCCGTTCTGGATGCCGGCCGTGGCGCCGCTGCCGCTGTCGTAGCCGACGCCCCCCGCCGCGGTGGAGACGTAGCAGACGTCGATGTCGCCCTTCCCTTCCTTCAGCACCATGCGCACGTCGATCCGCGGCATGGTGTTCGAGTAGATGGGCGAATCCCACAGCAGCACGAAGCGCCGGTTCGGCGCGGTGCCGATGGTCTGGTAGTAGACCGCGCCGCCGGGGTGCAGGTGATCCCACAGGGCGGTGATGATCGGATACGGCACCGACGTGGTCGGCAGGCAGTAGTTGTTGTAGCTCGGATAGCCGCCCGTCGTGAAGCCGACCCCGCCCGACGCGCTGATCAGGATCGACGTGCGGGGCGTGCCGAAGAAGTTGAACGAGAACGGCATCGTCACCGTCGTGTAGCTGTCGTCGCCGACGGCGGTGCGCGTCCCCGTCGTCCGGATGTCCTCGCAGGGGAGCGAGGCGACCGCCACCGTGCGCGAGCAGCCCGTGTAGCCGCCGGCGGTGCCGAACGGCACGCAGCCGGTGGTCCCGCAGTAGCCGGTCGTGCAAGCGGCGGTCGTGCAGTCCGTCGGCGCCGTGCAGGTCTTGTAGTCCGGGCAGCGCGGGCAAGGGGTGGAGCCGCCGCAGTCGACGTCGGACTCGCCCTGGTTCTTGACGCCGTCGGTGCAGGACGGCGCCACGCACTTGTTCAACGTGCAGACGCCGCTGTCGCAGTCGCTGCCCACCTTGCAGGCCTGGTTCAGCGTGCAGCGCTTGCAGTCGGTGCCGCCGCAGTCGATGTCCGATTCGGTGCCGTTCAGCACGGTGTCCGTGCAGTTGGCGGCGACGCAGACGTTGGCGTTGCAGATGCGGCTGGCGCAGTCCGTGGCCAGGAGGCAGCGCTTGCCGTTGGCGCAGGCGGCGCACAGCGCCATCGTGCCGCCGCAGTCGATGTCCGTCTCGTCGGAGTTCATCTTGCCGTCGGCGCATGACGTGCACGCGCCGCTGGTGCACCGGTTGCTCATGCAGTCGGTCACCGCCACGCACTTCTTGCCGTCGGCGCACTTGGCGCACGTCGACGTCGCGCCGCCGCAGTCGACGTCGGTCTCGCCGTTGTTCTGCATCCGGTCGGAGCAGGAGACGCAGACGCCGCCGGCGCAGTGCCGGTTCGCGCAGTCCGTGTCGACGCGGCAGATCTTGCCGTCGGCGCAGGCGGCGCACAGCGTGCCGCCGCAATCGACGTCGATCTCGTCGCCGTTCTTGATCATGTCGCGGCACGACGAGCAGCGGCCCTGGTCGCAGCGGCCGCCGGTGCAGTCGGTCGCCGCCGCGCACGCCTTGCCGTCGGCGCACTTCGTACAGGCGGAGCCGCCGCAGTCGATGTCGGTCTCGCCCTGGTTCTTCACCTGGTCGGCGCACGTCGGCGTGGCGCACACGCCGGCCGAGCAGACGTAGCTGACGCAGTCGGTGTAGGCGAGGCAGCTCTTGCCCATGTAGCAGGCCGGGCAGCCGCCGCCGCAGTCGACGTCGGTCTCGCTGGCGTTCTTGAGGCCGTCGCTGCAGCTGCCGCCCGCGCACTTCCCGGCCGCGCACATCCCGGTCTGGCAGTCGCCCGGCGCATTGCAGTTCGACCCGACCGGGCAGCCCGGGCAGTCGCCGCCGCAGTCGACGCCGGTCTCGTTCCCGTTCAGGAGGCGATCGGTGCAGCTCGGGCCGGGGACGTCGATCCCCGGCGCCATGTCCACCGCTGCGTCGGTGCTGCCGCCGGTGCCGGTGCCGGTGCCGCCGCGGCCGCCGTGGCCGGTGCTGCCGCCGTGGCCGCCGGTGTCCATCTTCACGTCCTGGCCGCCGCCATCATCCTTGTTGCCGCCGCCCCCGCATCCCGCGAGCGCGACCGCGACCACTAGCGAGGCCAACCCGATCTTCGACCGCTCCATGCGACGTGTCCTCCCGTGGCGTCACGACACCGCCTTGACGCCGGCAACCTGTGACGCAGGCAATCGGCGCCCCGTCCAGGATTCTTGAACGACGGCGGCCGGAAGAGATGGGCGCGGGCGGCCGGCTTGTCCCACGTCCGCACACCGTCGGTCGCAAATCGCGTCGGCCCGGCTGGACGCCCCCGAGGTCATGTCCAGATTTCGATCTGGACGCGCGCGTGGAGGTCGGCCATGAACCCAGCCATTCCCGACAAGATGAAGGCCGCGGCCATCGATCGCTTCGGCGGCCCGGAAGTCATCCACACCCGCTCTCTGCCGGTGCCCAAGCCGGGGCCGTACGAGGTGCTGCTCCGGCTCGACACGGCCGGGATCGGCGTGTGGGATCCCTTCGCGCGCGAGGGCGAGATTTCGATGGGCGCGTCGCAGTTCCCGCGCGTGATCGGCAACGACGGCGCCGGGACGGTGGTGGCGGCGGGTGAGCGGGTGACGCGCTTTCGGGTCGGCGAGCGCGTCTACGCCTACTCGATGGACGGCGGGTTCTACGCCGAGTACGTCGCGGTCAGCGAGGACAACGTCGCGCCGATCCCCCCCGGCCTTGATCCGGAGGAGGCGGGCGCGCTGGGCGCCGACGGCGTCACGGCGCTGCGCGGGCTGGACGACGAGCTCGCCCTGCGCGCCGGCGAGTCCTTGATGATCTTCGGTGCGAGCGGCGGCATCGGTCACATCGCGGTCCAGCTGGCCAAGCGGATCGGCGCGCAGGTGCTGGCGATCGCGTCGGGCGCGGACGGCGTCGAGCTGGTGCTCCGGCTCGGGGCCGACGCGGCCGTCGACGGCCGGCGCGACGACGCCGCGGCGGCCGCGCGCGCGTTCGCGCCGGAGGGGCTGGACGCGGCGCTGGTGCTCGTCTCCGGCGCCGGCCTGCCCGCGGCGCTGCACGCCGTGAGACAGGGCGGCCGCGTCGCCTACCCGAACGGCGTCGAACCCGAACCGCGCGTGCCGGACGGGATCGAATCGCACGCCTACGACGGCACTCCGGGGCCGGACGCCTTCGACCGCTTGAACCGGCTGATCGGCTCCGACCGCTTCCACGTCGAGCTGGGGCGCGTCTACCGGCTGGAGGAGGCGGCCGCGGCCCACCGGGAGATCGACAAGCACCACCTCGGCAAGCTCGCGCTGCGCGTGCACGGCG
>DATBHU010000649.1:0-10847 GCA_036557265.1 Polyangia bacterium | reverse complement strand
CGCTCACGCCCGTGAGTTCCCGTGTGATAGAACCCCGTCCGTGGCTGACGGAAAAGTCGCGAAGATTTCACGCGCGCTGATCTCGGTCTCCGACAAGACCGGCGTGGTCGAGCTGGCGCAGGGGCTGTCCACCTACGGGCTGGAGATTCTTTCGACGGGCGGCACGGCGCGGACGCTCGCGGCGGCGGGCGTGCCGGTGCGCGAGGTCGGTGATTTCACGGGCGCGCCCGAGATCCTCGACGGGCGCGTCAAGACGCTGCACCCGCGCATCCACGGCGGCATCCTGGGGCGGCCGACCGAGGCGCACCGGAAGGAGATGCAGGCGGCCGGCCTGGTGCCGATCGACCTGGTGGTCGTGAACCTCTACCCGTTCCGCGAGACGGTGGCGCGCGGCGCGCCGTTCGACGAGATCATCGAGAACATCGACATCGGCGGACCGACGATGATCCGGTCGGCGGCGAAGAACCACGAGCGCGTCGCGGTGGTCGTCGACCCCGCCGACTACGCCGGCATCCTCGACGAGATCGACGCGGCCGGCGAGGTCTCCGATGCGACGCGCTTTCGCCTGGCGCGCAAGGCGTTCGCGCACACGGCGGCCTATGACGGCGCCATCGCCTCCCACCTCGGCCGCTTCACGACGCCCGACGGGCCGGCCGCCGACTTCCCCGAGACGTTCCACCTGAGCGGAACGCTGGCGCGGGCGCTGCGCTACGGCGAGAACCCCCACCAGAAGGCGGCGTTCTACGCGCTCGACGGCGCGCCGATCGGCCCGTCGCTGGCGCGCGCGCGGGTGCTGCAGGGCAAGGAGCTGTCCTACAACAACCTGCTGGATCTGGACGCGGCGCTGCGCATCTGCGCCGAGTTCTCCGCGCCGGCCGCCACGATCGTCAAGCACAACAACCCGTGCGGCGCGGCGCTGTCCGACAAGAGCATCGCGGACGCCTACCGGCGGGCGCGCGAGACCGACCCGGTGTCCGCGTTCGGCGGCATCGTCGCCGTCAACCGGCCGGTCGACGGCGAGCTGGCGCGCGAGATCAAGGAGACCTTCCTCGAGTGCGTGATCGCGCCGGCCTTCGAGCCGGAGGCGCTGCCGGTGCTCGCGGCGAGCAAGAACCTGCGCCTCCTCATCTGCGACATCGCGCCGGAGGGCCCGGGCGCGTTCGAGCTGCGCAGCGTCGCGGGCGGCTTCCTGGTGCAGACGCGCGATCGCGAGACCGCCGCGGCCGCCGCCGGCAAGGTCGTCTCGAAGCGCGCGCCCACGCCGGCCGAGCTGGCGGACCTGGACTTCGCCTGGCGCGTCTGCAAGCACGTCAAGTCGAACGCGATCGTGTTCGTGTCGGGCGGACGCACGCTCGGCATTGGCGCCGGCCAGATGTCGCGCGTCGATTCGGTGCGCATCGCCGTGTCGAAGGCGCGCGCCCCGCTGACCGGATCGGTCGTGGCGTCGGACGCGTTCTTCCCGTTCCGCGACGGCGTCGACGAGGCCGCGAAGGCGGGCGCCGCGGCGGTGATCCAGCCGGGCGGCTCGGTGCGCGACGCCGAATCGATCGCCGCCGCCGACGAGCACGGCCTGGCGATGGTCGTCACGGGCGAGCGGCACTTCCGCCACTGATCGGACCGCGCTTCAGCGCGTGGGCGAGCCGCCGGGGGCGGCCGGGAACGGGCCGTTGCCGACGACCGAGATGACCCCGCTGGCGCGGCACGCGGCGAGGTCGGCCGCGACGTCGGCCGCGGTCATGCGCCCGAGCGCGCCGGGCAGGTCGTCCAGGACGGCGGGGGCCCATCCCATGTTCCAGGCATAGAACAGATGGCTCGCGACGCGGACGTTGGTGGCGTTTCCAAATACGGTGCGGCGGGCTAGCCAGCCTCGGGTACGCTCCAGATCGGCGCGCGTGAAGGGCTGCGGGCGGTCGGGTTCCAGCCAGACGCGCAGCCGATCGAGCGCGCCGGGCAGGGCCGCGTTCTCGACGTCCAGGACACCTTCGACGAACGCGGTTCCCCCTCGCCAGGTGCGCGCCCTGACATTTGGGGCGTAGCTGACGCCGCGCTTGAAGCGGAGGTCTCGGTGGAGGTCGAGCTCGATCAGCTGCGATAGCACGTCGGTGGCGAGGTCCTGCTGAAGCGTGCGGACGGCAGGAAGCAGGCAGCCGAACCTGATCTCGGCGGACCGACGCTTCTCGTCCACCGCGTACAGGATCTCGGGCCGCGGCCGGCGGCGTCGGTCCACGTCGACGATCGGTGACGGCGGCGGCGCGGGCACCGGCGCCGCATCGCCCTGCCAGCCACCGAGCAGGCGCGCGCTCTCGGCGCTTACCTGATCGGGATCGACGTCGCCGACGATGACCAGCGCGCCGTTGTTCGGGCGCCGGACCGATTGCATCCACCTCTGGATGTCCGTGCTGGTCACCGTCCGGACGGAATCGATCGTCTGCGTCAGGCGATAGGGGTGCGTGCCAAACAGCGCCTCGCGGTACGTGCGCCACGCGCGCGCGGCGGGGGTTGCTTCGATCTGCGCCGCGCGCTCGGTCCACCGTTCGAACTTCGGGCTGGGCCAGCGAACGCGAAGCTGTTCGGGCTGCCCGGCGATCAGCTCGAGGGCCTTCCTCGTGTCCTCCGAGAACAGGCGCATTGTCTCCTGGTAGCTGTCCGCACGAATCGTGGTCTCGTGCAGGATGCCACGGTCGATCGGTTCGGACGCCATGCTCCAGAGCGGCACGCGCGGGAGAGCCGGACGGACGCCCGGGACCTCGCCGGGCTGTGGCTCGCCGTGGAAGCCGAGGACGATCGACACCACCGGTAAGCCGGGCCGGCGCATCGCGATCACCGTGAGCCCGTTGGCCAGCGTCGTCACCCGCGCCGCGTGCGCGCCGGGGGACAGGCCTGCGGGCTGCTGGGGCGTGCCGTCGACGACGTCGTCGTCGCGGTCTTCGCTGCCGTCCATCTCGGTGCCGCCCGTCGGATCGAGCGGCGGCGAGCCAGGCGGCGGCCCGCTGCCCCCGTGGGAAACGGCGCCAGCGTGTGGATCGTCGGGCACCAGCAGGACCGCGCGGGACGCCTGCTTCGACAGGTAGCGGCCGGCGAAGGCCGCCACGTCGTCGACGCCGACCTTCTGGACGGCCGAAACGATCTGCGAAAGCTGGGCTCCGGAGCCGGCATGGACGATCGCGGCGCGCAGGAAGGCGCGCGTCTCGAGACTTTCCATTCCGAACACGGTCTGGAGGGTCGCCTCGCGGATGGCGTGTCGGTAGCCGGCAACGGTCCGGGGACCGGGGAAGCGGAGGTTCACGGTACAGAGTGACGCCACGACGGACGCGACCTCGTTTCGCGCCCGGTCGGCGTCGGCAGCGGAGCGCAAGCGTATCCGGCAGAGCAGCGTGCTCGCCTGGCTCTCCGTCAGCGCCGTGACGTGCGCGTCGAGCATGCCGGCCGCCGAACCGTCGAGGCTCTCGCTCACCACGCGCTCGACGATCCGCCCGATGACCCGGGGGACGGCCTGCTCCAATCCCGACGCGGGCGGCAGCGGCCAGGCCAGCCACAGCTCGGGCCCCACGACATTCGCCTTGCGCATCGGCAGGCGGTCGTCGGTCCCGCTGGCGGAGATCATCTCCGACGCCGGGCGGGTCCGGCGCACCGGCGGACGGCGGTCCGTCTCCTGGCCGCGCAACGTCGCCGGCAACAACGCCGGCAACCTCTGATCCCACTCGGCGCCGATCGCCCCCGCGAGCACCAGGGTCATCCGCTCCGGACGATAGCTGCGGCCGGCGAACGTTCGAATGTCCGATATCGTCAGCGTGGCCGGGTGTTCTTCCTCGGTGAACGGCCGCGCGTAAGGATGACTGGCGGGCATCACGGCGCTCAGCACCCGTCGGCGCGCCGTCCGCTCGTCGCGCGACTGCAACTCCTCCGTCACGACCGGCAACTCCTGAGCGAGTAGCGCCTCGTCGAGCCCCCGGGCGGGATTCGCCATCCGCTCGCTCAGGACGGCGACCAGTTCGTCCAGCGCCGCGCGGGGGACGAAGGCGTAGTAGGTGGTCTGCTCGAGGCCGGTCATCGCATTGAAGGAGCTGGCGCCGAGTCGGGGAACCGTTTTCCACAGTGAGGGGCCCGCCGGCGAAGGCGCGCGAAACAGGAGATGCTCGACGACGTGCGCGAGGCCGGACTTCCCCGGCGGATCGTCGACGGACCCGGCCTCCACCACGAGGACGGCGCCCGCGATCGGCGTGGTGTCGTCCTCCTCGACGACGACGCGCAGTCCGCTCGGGTAGGTGTATTCGCGGACCGGAAAGGTATGGGCGGGCACGCGCGCGGCGCCGAGCCCCCGATCACGCACGCAGGTGCCCGCGCTGCACACGAGGACCGCGGCGGCGATCCAGACGCCCGCCCTCCCTCGGGGCCGCCCTGCGCTCGTCACGGCGGGAGCGTAGGCAGGTGCGCGAGATAGCGTCAAACACATTGCGGTTTCGGTGAGCCGATCGCCCCTGCCTCTGGGACTATAGGGGTATGAGTGACGGGCGCGCCGTGATGACGCAGGGCGAAGGGGGGCGCCTGCGGGGGCGGCTGGCGCTGGCGCTCGTGGCCGGCGTCGCGATCGGAGGCTGCTCGAGCTCTCGCCTGGACGGGGCGCCGTCGACCGCCATCCCCCCGACGACCACCCCGCCGACGCCGACGACCACGCCCCCGACCAGCCCGACCACGATGACCACAGCGTCGCCGCCGTTCGCGACGGAGCTGCGCTTCGTGAACGACACCGGGGCGCCGCTCTACCTCTTCAAAGGGTGCGCCGGCGTCGATTTCGGCGTCAGCTCGGCCGCGTCCGGGTTTCGCGATCAGCTCGGGCCGAAGTACGCCTGCGCCTGCGAGTGCGAGGACGCCGCGTGCAGCGCCCCGGTCTCGTGCGGGCAGTGTCCGGCGAGCGTGGCGGTGACGGTGAGCCCGGGTGAGCTCCTGGCGGTGCCGTGGAACGGCATCGTCACATCCAACGGCGAGAAGATGCGGGCGAATTCGCTCGGGACGTTCGGGTGCGTTCACTCCACCGCGCTGGCGGCGGGCGCTTATCGCGTCGCCGTGCGCGTGTTCGACGACGCCGATTCCGGGGCCGCGCGGATCGGCGGGCGCGTCGTCACGCGCGACTTCGCGCTGCCGGCCACGGGCGGCGCGCTCGAGGTGCCGCTCGGCGCGACGGCGGCCGACGTCTGCGATCCGTCGCCCGGCACGCCCGCGCCCGCCTGTACGGGCGCCGAGGCGCACGACGTCCCGTGCAGCCTCGGCGCGCCGCTGGCCTTCGCGTGGGAAGGCGGTCTGTCGCTTTTCTACGACTCGTCGGGGTTGACGCCGCCGAGCGCGTACCAGCGCCAGCGGTCGTCGACGGATCCGAACCACCCGGCGATGACCTGCGCCGCCGCGGTCCCGCGCTGCACGCGCGACAGCCGCGCGGTCACCACCAGCGACGTCGCGCGCGTCGTGAACGAGGCCAGCGTGGCCGGAGCGTTCGCGGCCGGGACGCCCGTGTACGGCTACGACGAGCGCAACAACGACGGGGGCGTGCTGGTGTTGCGGCGCGCGGACGGGACGGCGGTGGCGATCGGCAGCTCCTGCGGCAATTGCACGGGGATCGAGCGCCCGCTGACGCCCGGCATGATCGCCGTCGTTCCGGTGCTGCGGGCGCTGGACATGCAGATGATGGACACGCCGGCCTGCGTCGCGTTCCGGATAGGGCCGGTGTTCTGAGATCGGCGGCGATCCAGCGATTTAGCGAATGTAGAGAGTGACGCGCGGCCTGGATTTGTGGCTAATATCGCCGCCCACCGATGCGCGTCTTTCTGATTGGCTCCGGCGGGCGCGAGCACGCGCTGGCCTGGAAGCTGGGCCAGAGCCCGCTGTGCGAGAGGATCATCGCCGCGCCCGGCAACCCCGGCATCGCCGGCGAGGCCAAGGTCACCTGCTTGCCGATCGGCGCCGACGCCACCGACGAGCTGATCGCGGCCGCGGTCGCCGAGCGCGCGGACCTGGTCGTGTGCGGGCCGGAGGCGCCGCTGGCCGCCGGGCTCGGCGACGCGATGCGCGCGGCCGGGCTGGCGTTCTTCGGGCCATCACGCGCCGCCGCCGAGATCGAAGGGTCCAAGGCGTTCGCGAAGCGGCTGATGCGCGACGCGGGCGTGCCGACGGCGGCGTTCGGGGTGTTCGAGGACATCGCGGCAGCGGACGCGTTCATCGACGCGCAGCCCGGCGCGGTGGTGGTGAAGGCGGACGGCCTCGCCGCCGGCAAGGGCGTGGTGGTGACGTCGACGAAAGCGGAGGCGAAGGCCGCCGTGCGCACCATGCTGGCCGAGCGCGCGTTCGGCGAGGCGGGCGCGCGCGTCGTGATCGAGGAGCGCCTCAGCGGCCGCGAGGTGACGATGATGGCGCTGTGCGACGGCACGCGCCTCGCGCTGCTCGCGTCGTCGGAGGACCACAAGGCGGTCGGCGACGGCGACGTCGGTCCGAACACGGGCGGCATGGGGACGGTGTCGCCGTCGGCGCTGATCGACGACGCCGCCGCGCAGCGGATCGTCGAGACGCTGTTCGTGCCGACGGTGCGCGCGCTGGCCGAGGCGGGGCGGCCGTTCCGCGGCCTGCTCTACGGCGGGCTGATGCTGACGCCCGATCGCGGCCCGATGGTGATCGAATGGAACTGCCGCTTCGGCGATCCGGAGACGCAGTCGGTGCTGATGCGCTTCGACGGCGATCTGCTGCCGTGGCTGGCGGGCGTCGCGGAGGGGCGGATGCCGGCCGGCGTCCCGCGCGCACATTCCGGCGTGGCGCTGTGCGTGGTGCTGGCCGCCGGCGGGTATCCCGCCAGGCCGCGCGCCGGCGACGCGATCACCGGCCTGCCCGCGACCACCGACGATCTGGTCGTGTTCCACGCCGGCACGCGCCGCGACGGCGACGGCCGCGTGGTCACCGCCGGAGGCCGCGTGCTGGGCGTGACCGCCCGCGGCGCCGACCTGGCGTCGGCGCGCGCGCGCGCCTACGGAGCGATCGACGTCATCCGATTCGATGGTATGCATTTCCGCCGAGACATCGGCCTGCGAGGGAGCCCAACGAAATGAGCGACGCGACGAACAAACTGGATGTGGCCATCATGATGGGGTCGAAGTCCGACCTCGACACCATGCTTCCCGCCGCCAAGGTGCTGGAGAAGCTGGGACTGACAGTCGAGGTGCGCGTGCTGTCGGCCCACCGCACGCCGGAGGAGGCCGCCGCGTTCGTCAAGGACGCGGGGCGCCGCGGGGTCAAGGCGTTCATCTGCGGCGCGGGCGGGGCGGCCCACCTGGCCGGCGCCGTCGCGGCGCACACCACCCGGCCCGTCATCGGCATCCCGGTCGCGGCGGGCACGCTGGGCGGGCTCGACTCGCTGCTGTCGACGGTGCAGATGCCGCCGGGCATGCCGGTCGCGACGGTCGCCATCGGCGGGGCCGAGAACGCGGGCCTGCTCGCCGCGCAGATCATCGCGGTCGCCGACCCCGAGCTGGGCAAGCGCGTCGAGGCGGAGCGCGCGGCGCGGCGCAAGAAGGTGCTCGACAGCGACGCCGAGGTCCGCGGCGCCAGGTCGGGCGGCTGAGCGCACCCGCGCACGCGGCGACGTAGATGGCACACGCGTTCGACGAAGAGATCGTCTTCGCGGTGGCCGCGCTGCGCCGGGGCGAGGTGGTCGCCTACCCGACGGAGACGTTCTACGGGCTGGGCGTCGACGCCCTGGACGAGCTGGCGCTGGCCCGCCTGCGCGCGCTCAAGGGGCGCGACGGCAAGGCGATCTCGGTGCTGGTCGACGGGCCGGAGATGCTGGAGAGCCTCTGCGCGGAGGTGCCGCCGCTCGCGGCGGAGCTGATGCGGCGGCACTGGCCGGGCGCGCTGACCATCGCGCTGCCGGCACGCGCGAACCTTCCGGGGGCGCTGCTCGACGACGGCTGTGTCGCCGTGCGGCAGTCGTCGCACCCGACCGCGCAGGCGCTCGTCGCGCGGCTCGGACGGCCGCTGACGACGACCAGCGCGAACCGCGCGGGGCAGGCGCCGGCCACCACCGACGAGGCGGTCGAGGAGATCTTCGCGGGCCGCTGCCGGGTGGTTCACGGCGGCGCCACCGCGGGCGGCGCCCCGAGCACGCTGGTGCGGGTGCGCGGGGAGAAGCTGGAGATTCTGCGGCGCGGCGCGATCGAGATTGATCCGGAGGCGCTCCCGCGGGATAAGGGTTAGCCGAAGCGACCCATGGCGGATATCTCTCCCTTTGCCGGCCTCCGTTACGCGACCGAGCGCGTCGGCGATCTCGCGACCGTTCTCTGCCCGCCGTACGACGTGATCGGCGAGGACGAGCGACGCGAGCTCGAGGCGCGCCATCCCGACAACGTCGTGCGGCTGGAGCTGCCGCGCGGGGCCGACGACGCCCGCTACACGACGGCGGCGCGGCTGCTGGGATCGTGGACGGCGGAGGGGATCCTGCGCCCCGACGCGCGCGAGGCCTTCTATCTCTACGAGCAGCAGTTCGGGTACGGCGGGCAGCGCTACACCCGGCGCGGCTTCTTCGCGGCCGTGCGTCTGGAGCCGTTCGAGCGGCGCGTGGTGCTGCCGCACGAGAAGACGCTGTCCGCGCCCAAGGAAGACCGGCGGCGCCTGCTGCAGGCGACGCGCACCCAGATCTCGCCGGTGTTCGGCCTCTACCGCGACGCCGCGGGCGCCGCGCGCGCCATCATCGACGAGGCGGCCGAGGCCGCCGCGGCGGTCGACGCCACGACGGCGGACGGCGTCCGCCACCGGCTGTGGCCGATGACGTCGGCGGTGGCGCTCGACGGCCTGCGCGTGTTGCTCGCCGATCGGCAGATCCTGATCGCCGACGGCCACCATCGCTACGAGACGATGCTGGGCCTGGCGCCCGAGCTGCGGCCCCTCGACGTGGCGGCGGGCGCGGCGGCGTCGGACTACGCGATGATGTTCCTGGCGCGGGCCGAGGACCCGGGCCTGC
This sequence comes from Polyangia bacterium, assembly GCA_036557265.1. Lineage (GTDB taxonomy): Bacteria > Myxococcota_A > Polyangia > Fen-1088 > Fen-1088 > JADGRB01. The sequence goes on along the minus strand of DATBHU010000649.1, from coordinate 1,852 downwards.
TGGTGCTGCCGACGCACCGGCTGGTGAAGGACCTGACGGACTTCAGCTTCGACGGTCTGCTGGCGGCGGCCGCGCCCGCGTTCGACATCACCCAGGGCGACGAGACGACCGCGGAGGCGATCGAGGCGCGCCTCACCAGCGACGGGGCGAGCCGGGTGGTGTTCGCGGTGCGCGCGCCGGGCCGCAAGCAGACGTTCTGGTTCGCGCTGAAGCCGATCCTCGATCTGTCGGCGCTGGGGCCGCCCGCGCTGCGCAACCTCGACGTCACCGTGCTTCACGGCGTGATCCTGGGGCCGCTGCTGCGCATCGACGCCGAGGCGCTCGCCAAGCAGTCGTTCCTCACCTACACGCACGACACCGCGGAGGCGCTGGGGCGGGTCGAGCGCGGCGACGTGCAGGCGGCGTTCTTCATGAACCCGACCAAGGTCGAGCAGGTGCTGGCGGCCTGCGAGGCGGGCTTCGTGCTGCCGCAGAAGTCGACGTACTTCCTGCCCAAGCTGGCGACCGGGCTGGTGATGTACCGCCTCGACGGCGCGGCGCCGCGGCCGCGCCGGTGAGCGCGGGGCCGCCCGGCGCGCAAGAGTCGGGCGACGCGGGCGAGGCGGGCGGCGACGCGATCACGGCGGATGCGCTGCGGGCCGGGCGCGTCCGCATCTTCCAGCCCGCGCGCGGCGCCCGCATGAGCCTGGACCCGGTCCTGCTGGAGGGGTTCCTGGCCCCGCCGCACGGCCGCTTCCTCGACATCGGCTGCGGTAGCGGCGCGCTGTCGTTCCTGCTGCTGGCGCGCGATCCGGCGGCGACCGGCGTCGGTGTCGAGCTGCAGCCCCGGCTGGCGGCGCTGGCCGTGCGCGGGCGCGACGCCAACGGCTGGCAGCAGCGCCTCGAGATCGTCGTCGGCGACGCGCGCGACCTGCGCAATGTGGGACGGGACACGCGGATCGCGGCCGCCTCTTTCGATCTGGTGGCGACCAACCCGCCGTACCGGACGGTGGCGGGCAGCCGGCGTCCGCCCGACGACGAGCGGGCGCTCGCCCACCTGGAGGTCGCGCTCGCGCTCGCCGATTGGGTCGCGTTCGCGGCGCGCGCCGTCCGCCCCGGCGGCCGGGTGGCGGCGATCTTTCCCGCCGAGCGCGCCGTCGACCTGCTGGCGGAGCTGCGCGCGCGCGATCTGAACCCGATCCGGCTACGGCCCGTGCACCCGCGCGCGGGCGAGCCCGCGGCGCGCGTGCTGGTCGAGGCGGAGCGGGGCGCAGGTCGGGGAAGTCGGCCGTTCGTGCTTGAGCCCGCGCTGGTGCTGCACGCGGACGGCGCGCGCTACACGCCCGAGGTGCTGCGCATGCTCGACGAAGCCTAGGCGAAGAAGACGAAGCGTGAACGGGCTCGCGGGCGGGCGCGGGAAGGGTATACAATCGCGCCATGAAAAACCTCTGGTTGCTTGCGGCGATCGCGGTCATCGGGTGCGGTAGCAGCAGCAGCAGCGGCAATCCGGGCACCGCGGGCAGCGGCAGCCCCGGCACCGGTGGCAGCGGCACCGGCACCGGCGGTAACACCGGGACGGGCGGCAGCGGCACCGGGACGGGCGGTCAGGTGATCGGGTCGTCAGGCTGTCCGCTGTTCACCGCGGACGACGTCTGGAACGCGGACGTGTCGGGCAAGGCGGTCGACAGCGCCAACACCACGAAGATGTACAACCTGATCGACAGCAACATGATGACGAAGATCCACCCGGACTTCGGCCCCGGCTTCGGCATTCCGATCACCATCGTGCCGCAGAGCCAGGCCAAGGTCCCGATCGTGTTCGACGACTACCCGGACGAGAGCGATCCGGGTCCGTATCCGTTTCCGGGCGCCG
>DATBHU010000648.1:0-1777 GCA_036557265.1 Polyangia bacterium | reverse complement strand
CCTCGTAGTGCTCGGCGTCGATGGTCGGGCTCTCGCCCTCGGCCTCCGTCTCACCCTCCCCGCCTTCACCGGCGCCCTGCGGCTCGGCCTCGTCCGCGGGCGGCGGCGCCGGCGGCAGCGACGGTGGCGGCGCGCCGTCGGCGGCCCGGTTCTCCCCGAAGATCGGCGCCACGGGCGGCGCGTCGCCGGTGGCGTCGGCCCCCTGGGCGCGCGCCCGACCCGCGCCGGAGACCAGCGCAGCGACGAGCAACAGTGACGGCAGGGGGAGCGGTGGTCGCGTCATCATCGCGGCGTCGGCGCCTTCGTCGAATCCGGCGGCGGCGGATCGCCCGTCAGCGTCTCGAGGAACGCGACCAGGTCGGAGATCTCGTCCGCGGTCAGCCCGAGCGGTTTGATCTCCGCGGCGGGATCGCCGACATGCTCGCCGGTCGCCCCGCGCCCGCCCGTGTTGTAGTGCCAGACCACGTCTTCCAGCGTCGCCAGCGATCCGTCGTGCATGTACGGCGCGGTCAGCGCGACGTTGCGCAGGCTCGGCGTCCGCCAGGCCCCTTTCAGATCGGCGGTCAGCGCGCGGTGCGTGTAAGCGCTGCGCGAGTCGTCCATCTTGTCGTCGCTGTACGGCCCGCTGCGCACCCAGCTCGCGATCCCGCCGTCGTTCTGCAGGCGCCACAGCCCCTCCAGGGCGCCCCAGGGCGCGCAGCGCGGGCCGTCGACGCAGTCGCAGGCGTATACGTCATCCTTGGCAACGGGGCAGAGATCCGTGGTCGGGACGCCGAGGCCGGTCTGGGCGACGCCGATGTTGTGGAAGTCGTCGTCGGTCAGCATCGGCCCGCTGTGGCAGTCGATGCAGGCGGCCTTGTCGACGAACAGCCGGGCGCCGCGCTGGGCCGCGCCCGAGATCAGGTTCGAGTCCCAGCCCGCGCGCACGAACGCGTCGAACGCCGACTCCGTGCTCACCAGCTCGTACTCGTACGCGGCGATGGCCTTGCCCCAGTTCGCGAGCACGATATTGACCGTGTTGCGATCGTTGGGCGACAGGGCCGTCTCCCACACGCCCGGCGACGATCCGGCCAGGGGTGACATGGGCTTCCCGCTCGCCGGAAAGGTCCCGATCGCGTCGTCGAGCAAGCCGAAGATCGCCTCGTAGTCTGTCCGGTACACGTCGAAGATGCGGTGGGCGAGCGCCAGCCGGTTGCCGTTCATCGTCGTGCCGCTCTCCAGCACCGTCACGTTGAGGGCCCAGAGCGAGTCGACGCGGCCGTTCCAGAACGGCGTCTTGCGATAGACGGCGTTGGTGGTCGTCAGGGCGTTGACGTCGGTCCAGCCGGCGCCGACCGAGACGTTCCCCGGCACGGACGTGGTGTCGGCGCCGCCCCGGGCGGAGTCGTGGCAGGTGGCGCACGAGACGTTGATGGGCGGCCCGGGCGTCCCATCCGGCTCCTTGGGCGGCTGGCGGGCGGGCGGCGACGGCCTCCCGAGCGCGTCCGTCTGGGTCGCCAGGCCGGAGAACCCGGTGTCGAAGTAGAACTCCTTCCCGAGGTCCCGCGCCGCCGGTGAGTTCCAGTAGGCGTTCGACAGGTCGGCCTCGGGCGGGTCCGGGTTGGCCAGCGACGCGAGGCGCATCCATTGCGCGTCGGTCCAGGCGCACGCCGCGTCGCTACAGAACAGGTCGTCCGCATACTTGCCGCAGCCGGTCAGCGCCAGCGCGGCGACCGGTAAGAGCCAATGCGGTTTTGGAGTAGCGATCATCGGCGGCGCCAGTGTAAAGAAAAGAGCA
>DATBHU010000647.1:0-8999 GCA_036557265.1 Polyangia bacterium | reverse complement strand
GCCGCCAGGCGGGCGCGCAGCTTGGCCGCCAGCGCCGGCGGTCCGGAGATGGCGACGCGCGCGGGCTGCTTCTCCGTGCGGCCGATGCGCGCCGTCAGCACCTGCACCGTCGCCAGCGACACCAGCGGGTAGACCACCAGCGGGAACAGCACCATCACCGCCAGCGTGCGGCGATCGCGCAGCGTCTCGCGCAGCTCCTTGCCCGCCACCAGCAGCACCTCGGCGAGCCTCACGCGCCCACTCCCACCAGGCGCAGGAACGCCTCTTCCAGGCTGGGCGCGTCGTCCGCTGCCCCCCGCAGCGCCGCCGGCGTCCCCTCGGCCAGCATCCGCCCGCGGTGCAGAAGCCCGATGCGGTCGCACAGCAGCTCCGCTTCGGCCAGGTAGTGCGTCGAGAACACCACCGCCTTGCCGCGATCGCGCTCGGCACGGACGAAGTCGCGCAGGAAGCGCGACGCCAGCACGTCCAGCCCGGCGGTCGGCTCGTCCAGCACCAGCACGGCCGGATCGTGCAGCACGGCGCGCGCGATCGACAGCCGCTGGCGCTCGCCGGTCGACAGCGCCTCGCAGCGCCGATCGAAGAAGCCGGACAGCTCGAGCGCGCCGGCCAGCGCCGCGATGCGGTCCGCCGCCGCCGCGCGATCGAGGCCGTGCAGCCGGGCGAAGTAGCCGAGCAGCTCGCGCCCCGACAGCCGCGGGTAGAGCCCGGTCGTGTTGGTCAGGAAGCCGAGGCGCCGGCGCACCGCCAGCGGCTCGGCGGCGACGTCCATCCCCGCCACCTGGACGCGCCCGCGCGTCGGCAGCAGGATCCCGGCCAGGATCCGCAGCGTGGTGGTCTTGCCCGCGCCGTTGGGGCCGAGCAGCCCGTAGATCTCGCCGGGCGCGATGGCGAACGACAGCTCGGCGACCGCCGTGGTGGCGCCGAAGATCTTGGAAAGCGTCTCGACGACGACGGCCGGTGCGCTCATTCGCCGTCGAAAGATAACGCGCTATCCGCGCGGGGTCAGAGCGGCAAGAACGGTCCGGGGCACTCGCTGCCGAAGCAGTAGTAGTCGTCGTTCTTGGGCTGGCGTTCGAACCGGCGGGTCCGGCACGGGGCGTTCGTGTTCACCGTCTTCGCCACGGTGTCGTACGTGCCGGTGCAGTCCGGCGGCGTTCCCGGCCCGATCGTCCCCGGCGCAACCGCGTTCCTCTGATCGACGTACACGCGCAACGGCGTCGACACGCCCGTGTTGTTGGCCATGTCGGTGGTCTGGACGGCGATGCAAGCCCAGCTCTTGTCGGTGATGTTGTTGGCGTAGGTGTCGAACTGGTGGCCGAAGCACCAGTCGCGATCGATGTCCTCGAGCGTCCAGATGGCGGGCTCGACGGCGCCGTTTCTGTACCCGATCGCGATCGTCGGCTGATTGCCCGGACAGAGCGGCTGGGGCAGCCGCGCGTCGGTTCCCTGGCGGCAGAACTGCGTGGTCGGGGGGGCCGGCAGCGTCGGATCCGGCGTGAAGTTCCCGGCGCCCGCGGCCGTGACCGGGGCGAGCCTGATCTTCAGCACCTGGGTGTTGTCGGTCGGCGGCTCCGTGGTGGGGACGAGCAGCGGGTTGATCGAATCGCACCAGCCGTCGCCGTCCGTGTCGACGATCAGCGCCTGGGTCTCGTCGTCCAGGACGTAGACCGCGGTCCGGTCGGGATCGACCAGCGAGACGGGCGTCACCTTCAGGCCTGGCGCGTGGTTGCCGTCGTCCTCGATGCGCGCGCGCAGATCGAACACCTGGGGCACCACGTTGCGGTCGCCCGGCATGTCGCCCGGCGCCGAGTTGTTGCTGAGCGGATCGAACTCGAACGAGCAGACCCTCATCTCCTCGACCCGGAACGATCGCAGCTTGGGGGGATCGAGGTCGGCGACGGGCGCGATGTTGTCGACCGTGAAGTCGTAGCTGATTGCCCTCTCGTTGCCGAGCTCGTCCGAGGCCCGGAACGAGATGGTCGGAAAGACGATGCATTTGTCCGTCGCGCTGGGCGGATCGGGACAGCCGGTCAGCTTGCGGGTGTCGAACAGGACGCTGTACGCGCCCAGCCCGTCCGGCTTGAGCTGGACGTTGAACTGGGCGGGCGTCGTGTCGTCGCCGATCACGGCGATCACCGACGCGTCGAGCACGCCGGCCGGGTCGGTGACTGTCGCAGCGATGGTCATGATGTCGCCCACGATCTCCCCCGGCGCGGGCGAGGTCATGGTGAACACCGGCCCTTCCTCGTCGATGACGAAGACCAGGTGGACGTCGACGCGCTGGCCGTTGCCGTTGGCCGCCCAGACGGTCAGCAGCTGCTGGCCGAACAGGGCCGGCACGCTGGTGCCCGGCATGGGATCGTCCAGGTTGATCATGCCGCGATAGGTGTTGGCGCTCGGATCGCCGACGGGATCCAGCTGGACCGGGTAGCTCGCGACGGTGGCGAACGGCCCCATCAGCGGCGGCGTCAGGCCCGGCTCCGCGACCACCTCGATCACCAGCAACCCCTTGTACGACTGCATCGCCTGCGGCGTGCGCACGAACAGGGTCGGGCCGGCGTCGATCTGGAACATGATCGACTGCGCCCCCTTCTTGCCGCCCGAGCTGTTCGCCGTGATCGTCAGCGTATACGTGCCCGTCGGGCGGGCGCCGATGCTCAGCCGTCCCGAGAAGATGTCCATCCCCTGCGGCGCCAGCTTCGTCGAATCGACCGCGGCGCTGTCGCCCATCGCGGTCACCGTCGCCTCGACGCTGGTCGGATCGACGACGTCGGTTCCGGAGTCGACGAAGACGTGCGCGCTGACGTCGACCAGCGAGCCCGCCTGCACCACCACGCCGTCCGCCGGCGCCCCGATCTCGATCGTCACGTCGCCGCTCGGCGGCGGCGGCGGCGGCGCCATCCCGCCGGTGCCGATGCCGGTTCCGCCCCCGCCCGTTGGCGGCGGCGGCGGGTTGTTGTTGCCGCCGCCCTTCGAGCAGGCGACCCCGCCCAGCAGCGCGGCCAGGCCAAACAGCGCGGTGAACCGCGACCGCGTCACTGTGTGCCGCTCACGATCGGCGGGCAGACCAGCGCGCCGTTCAAGCTGCAGCAGTCGACCAGGTTGTCCTGCGACAGGTTGCAGGCGTTCCCGCCGAACGTGGGCGCGCTCGTGACCGGGCACGGGAGCAGGGAGTGGACCAGGCAGCCGTTGCAGACGCTGATCGGAAAATCGAACGGGTCCGACTCCATGTCCTGCGTGTTCGTCGTGCCGAACACGCGGACGCGCGCGTTCACCGTCATCGAGCTGGCCGAGACGCCGATGTCACCGGTGGCGAGCACGCGCTGGGCCAGCTCGACCGGGAAGGCGTTGACGAGCGTCGCGGCCAGGCCGCCGCCGGAGGAGATCGTCACCGCCCAGGGCAGGCTGTAGTGCAGGAGCGCGTAGTCGTGCGATCCCGGCATCTCGTTCAGGTGATCGAACAGCATCTGCACGTTGGGCGGCAGATAGCTCTGCCGGGTGGTGCCGATGTCGACCGCGAAGCTGTGGACGTCGATCTCGTTCCCGTCCGGCTCCCCGCCGGTCGATCCGGGCAGGTTGTTGATGACGAGCGGAAACATGAAGTACGCGGTCTCCGCGCCCGGGCTGACCAGCGACAGGTCGATGGTCCCCTCGCCCCGATAGGTCATCCGATCGGTGGTGATCGCGCAGCCGCCCTGCGGGGCCTGGTTCTGCAGAATCTCGAACTGGCCCGGGACGCGGCCGCACGCCGCCAGGCCGCCGGCCAGCACGATCAAGGAGGCCCAGCCGGTCACGGATGAGGTCGATAGAGATCGACGGCGGATCATTCGCGCTCCACGTTGGTGAGGTCGCCCGAGGGAATCGATGGCGGGATGTGGGGAACGTCGGGAAGGCGAGTCAGACGAGTATGCGCTGATCGTCGACCCGCGAGAATCACTCTCGTCGTTTGTTTACGTTTTCGGCGCAAAGGTCAACAATCTTTCGGCGGGATCGTCGTTGTAGGACCGTGGCGCACCTCGCACGACGTTTGGTAACAACGACCCAAATGTGGGAGAAAAGTGATCCGAACGTCGTCGATTTTTCTTCCGGCTAAAGGTTCTTTGCCTTACGGTCGAGAGACTGAGTGACACGAGTATGTCGGCGCCCGCAGACATCACCGTGTCCGATGGCGGGGACCTTTCGGATCAACGCGGGTACGCAAGGAGATCCACATGATCAAGAACCTGATCAAGCTGCTCAAGGACGAGGAAGGCGCCACGGCGCTGGAGTACGGCCTGATGGCGGCCGCCGTCGCCGGCGTGCTGATCGTCATCGCCTACTTCCTCGGCGGTCAGGTCAGCAAGTCGTTGAACAACGTCGCGCAGCACATGTAGCGCGCGTTCGCGGTCGAGGTTCCGTTTCGCGGGACGAGATCGCGGAGCAACGACAACGCTCACGCCGAGCCGTCGTCGATTTCGAGACGGCTCGGGCCGGTCGCGATGACAGCCGGGGGTTGAATGCTGACGGATCTGATCGACCTGATTGACGACGACGAAGGGGCCACGGCGCTGGAGTACGGCCTGATGGCAGCGGCGGTCGCCGGTGTGCTGATCACCGTGGCGTACTTCATGGGCGGGAAGGTCAGCCGGTCTCTCAACAACGTCGGCCAGCACCTCTGACGCCGATGGGCGTCGCGACGGTCGAGCCGTTCTCGCAGGAAGGAAAAAGATGAACGACCTGATCGAGCTGCTCGCGGACGAAGAGGGGGCCACGGCGCTGGAGTACGGTCTGATGGCGGCCGCGGTCGCCGGCGTGCTGATCCTCGTCGCCTACTTCCTCGGCGGGCAAGTCAGCAAGACGCTCAACAACGTCGGACAGCACCTCTAGCGCCGGGGCGGCCGGCCGCGCCCAACGTGAACGTGAGCTAGAAGCGATCGTCGATGATTCTGCCGATGCCGCTGCTGGCGCCGCTCGCGATCGGTCTTTGCTGTGCGGTGGTGTGCGACCTTTGGCGACGGCGCATCCCCAACGTCATCTCGGGTTTCGTGCTGCTGTCCGGCCTCGCAATCAACGCGCACCACGCCGGCATACACGCGTTCTTGTCGGGGTTGGGCGCTTCGTTGCTGCTTCTGCTCCTGCTTTACCCGGCCTGGCGCTCGGGCGGCATCGGCGGCGGTGACGTGAAGCTCGCCGCGGCGACGGGCGGCTGGCTCGGCCTGGGCCACCTGGTCTGGTTCGTCCTGGCGGGCGCGGCCGCCGGCGGCGTCGTGGCGGCCGTCAGCTACTGCTTCGCGCCCGCGGCGGTGCGGGCGGATGTGCGCGCGAACATCGTGCTGGCCGGTCTCCACGGGGAGCTGCCGCCCCAGCAAGCTTCGCATCGCAAGGCGCGGGTCTCGGTTCCGTACGCGCTCGCGATTTCTGCGGGCGCGGCAGTAGAGCTTCTCATCGGTTAGGTATAAAATCGGATACTTCCTAACGTCTCGCCGCTCGCGTCAACCTAAAATCACAGCGCGGTCCGTCGATGAACCCAATGCTCAGCGTCATCGCTCTCCCACGAGACGCTATCGAAGGAGATGCCCTTGGCCATCAATGATCCGATCGGGGGTCCGAATCGGCTTCGTCGAGCCGCGGAGCCGGCGGCGCGTCGCTCGGGAACACGGGCCGCGATCTTCTGGATGTTCGCGCTCGTCGCCGGCCTCGGCACCGCGCTGTTGCTGGTGCGGTACATGGACAAGAAGGGCGGCGGCGCCGCCGCCGTGTCCGTCTCCGGCGTCGTCGTCGCCGCCACCGATTTGCCGCTCGCCGCAAAGATCAAGATCGAAGACCTGAAGGTGATTGAGTGGCCCGCGGAGCACGTTCCGGCCGGCGCCGTGTCGGATCCGAAGGATCTGGTCGGGCGCGTGCTGATCTCGCGCGTGCTCGCCATGCAGCCGCTGCTGCCGGGGATGCTGGCCGCGAAGAACGCGGGCAGCGGCCTGGCCGCGCTGATCCCGTCGAACATGCGCGCGATCGCGGTGCGCGTCGACGACGTCGTCGGCGTCGCCGGCTTCATTCACGCGGACGATCGCGTCGACGTGCTGGTGACGCTGCGGCCGACCACGTCGGCCGGGCAGTCGGTCACCAAGGTGTTCCTGCAGAACACCAAGGTGCTGGCGGTCGGCCAGGAGGTCGACAACGGCGACAAGAGCCGCCTGCACGCCACGCCCGCCACGGTGGCGACGCTGCTGGTGTCGCCGCAGGACGCCGAGCGACTCGTGCTCGCGCAGTCGGAAGGACGCATCATGCTGACGCTGCGAAGCTGGACCGACTCGCAGCCGGTCGCCACCGAGGGCGCCAGCCCGACCGAGCTGATCGGCGGCGGCGGTCCCGTCGCGGCGAAGGAGCCGGCGGCCGCGGGCGGCGCGCCGTCGCATCAGGCCGGGCGCCGCGGGCGCAAGGGCGGCCCGACGCCGCCCCCGACGCTGGCGGCCGAGCAGCCCCCGCAGACGGACAAGGTGGAGATCCTGCGCGGCGATCGTTACGAGTCGCGTAACTTCCAGCGTGGAGACAAGCGATAGTGATTCTTCGCCGGCTGGTAGGAGCCGCATCGTTTCTCGCCGCTTCGCTGTCGATCGCAAGTTCCCCGCCGCAGGCCCTGGCGGCGCCGCCCGAACATCTGTCGTCCCCGCCGGCGATCCGCATCGATCGCGAGGTCGGCGCGGTCAAGAACCTGGCCCTCGAGACCGGGCAGAACCGGCTGCTGTTGCTGTCCGAGCCGATCGGCCGGGTGTCGGTCGCTGATCCGAAGATCGCCGACCTCAAGGTGATCACGCCGACGCAGCTGCTGCTCACCTCGCGCAACGTCGGCACGACCGACCTGACGTTGTGGAACAAGCGGGACGAGGCGCTGGTCATCGCGCTCCTCGTCACGCGCAACCTGGATCGGCTGCGCTCGCAGCTGCTCGAGTTCTTCCCCAACGAGAAGATCTCGGTGTCGGCGGCGGGGGACCTGATCGTGCTGTCGGGTGAGGTGTCGGACGTGCGCGTCCCCGACCGCGCCGCGGAGGTCGCGCAGCTGCACTCCGACAAGATCGCGAACCTGATCAAGGTCGTCGGCAACCAGCAGGTGCAGCTGGAGGTGAAGTTCGCCGAGGTGTCGCGCAACGGCCTGCGCGAGCTCGGCCTCAACATCTTTCACCAGGACGCGGGCGGCCGCTTCGTGGCCGGCATGGCCGCGCCGTCGGTGCCGCCCGACGCGTTCTTCACCGGCATCCCGGGGACCGGCACGGCCGGCAAGCCGCAGGTGCAGAGCCCGGCCGTGGGCGGCGGCTTCTCGCTGTTCTTCTCCGGGCTGCCCAACTTTCCGTTCAGCGCCATCCTGACCGCGCTCGAGTCGAGCGGCCTGGCCAAGCTGCTCGCCGAGCCGACGCTGGTGGCGCTGTCCGGTCAGGAGGCGAAGTTCCTGGTCGGCGGCGAGTTCCCCATCCCGATGTCGACCGGCTTCGGGCAGGTGTCGGTGCAGTGGAAGAAGTTCGGCATCATCCTGAACTTCACGCCCACGGTCATCGCCGACGGCGCGCTGCACCTGAAGCTGCAGACCGAGGTGAGCGACGTGGACGCCTCGCGCTCGGTCACGGTGGGCGGGTTCTCGATCCCGGGCCTGACGTCGCGCCAGAGCGAGACCACCATCCGCCTCGCCGACGGGCAGAGCTTCGCGATCGCCGGCCTGCTGTCGGATCGCGTCCGCTCCACCGTGAACCGCATCCCCTTCCTGGGCGACCTGCCGATCCTGGGCGTGCTGTTCCGGTCGGTGTCGTATCAGCGCGACGAGTCCGAGCTGCTGGTCGTCGTGACCGCGCACCTGGCGCGTCCGGTGTCGCCGCACGATGCACCCCACTTGCCGACGGACAACGAGCTGAACGATCCGAACGACATCCAGCTGTTCCTGTTCGGCTCGATGGGCGGTGGCGGCCGCGCCGAGAGCGCGCGCGGCGAGTCCGCCAAGAACGACGCGCCCGCGTATCGCACCGCCAGCAGGACCACGACGACAACCCTCACCAATGGGGCGGCTTTGCGCGGACCAAGCGGGGAGCTCGGCTTCATTCGCTGATATCATGTAAGGCCACTATGTCCAGACCGACCGTCTTATTGCTCGCCATGGACGACGCCCAGCAGGCGGATGTCCGGCTGGCCCTTAAGGACGTCGCGAACGTCGTTCGCTCCAAGACCCCCGCCGAGCTGATCGCCGACGAGTACCGCAACCTGAACCCGGGCGCTGCGATCGTCGCGGTGCGGCCCGACGCGCCCAACCGCTTCGGGCTGATCCACAACGTGGCGGCCGCGGGCGGCGTCGTCATCGTCATCTCGCCGACCAAGGATCCCGAGATGATCCTGCGCTCGATGCGCGCGGGCGCCCGCGAGTTCGTGCTGGAGAGCGACCACGAGGAGCTGCGCCTGGCCGTGCGCACGCACGCCAAGATGACCGTGCAGGGCGGCGACATCGGCCAGGTCGTCACAATCTTCGGCGCGAAGGGTGGGGTCGGGTCGACGTCGATCGCGGTCAACCTGGCGGGGTCGATGCAGCGGCGCGGCCTGCGCGTCGTGCTGGTCGACCTGGACCTGCACCTCGGCGACGTGCTGTCGTTCCTCGACGTCGCGGGGACGTATTCGATCACCGACGTGCTCGCCAACATGAGCCGCCTCGACCGCGACCTGCTCGCCTCGTCGGTCACCAAGCACCGCTCGGGGATCAGCGTGCTCGCGCAGTCGAGCAAGGTGGAGGAGGCGGAGCAGATCAAGTCGGCGGACGTGTCGGCGCTGCTGGAGTTCCTGCGGCGCAACTACGACTTCGTGATCGTCGACGGCGTGCGCGGGTTCGACGAGCTGTCGCTGGCGGCGCTGGACGGCAGCCAGCACGTGTTCCTGGCCCTGACCCAGGACGTGCCGGCGGTGCGCAACGGCCAGCGCTGCCTGGAGCTGTTCGGCCGCCTGCAGTACGACCAGCAGCGGATCAAGATCCTGCTCAATCGCTATCAGAAGGC
>DATBHU010000646.1:0-16355 GCA_036557265.1 Polyangia bacterium | reverse complement strand
CAGGTCGGCGTCGTCCACACATCCGCGGAGCTGTTCCGACCAGGGGCCAACGTCGACCTGTCCGACGCCAACCAGTTCACGGCGGCGCTGCTCTATCCCTGGTTCAACATCCGGAAGACCGACTTCTACAAGACGACCTATCAGGACGGCGCCTCGGAGGAGCTGGCCGGACGCGGTCTCTACGGAGACTACGTCCTGCTGTTCCCGAAGCAGGTGCTGGACGGCGGCTTCGCGCTCGACAAGGTCGAGGACGTCCTCCTGAGGATGGACTACCTGTCCGTCGACAACCTGTCCCAGTAAGCCGCCACGGCCATGGGACGGTTGTCGTTGCCGCCTGTGAGCGGCACGCTTCTTCGGCGCGGCGCCCTGCTGGGCGCCCTGGCGGCGGGCCTGCTCCTGCCGCGCGCCGCGGGCGCGTTGCAGGGGCCTTCGCCGGGCGCGGCCAGCGCCAACACGATCAAGTTGCCCGACGGTCCGGGGTCGGTGCGGGGGCTGGCGGATCCGGCGACGGTGAACGTCTTCACCGGGCAGGTCGGCTTCCAGATCCCGATCGACGTCCCGGCGGGGCGCGCCGGGCTGGCGCCGCACCTGGCGCTCCGCTATTCGGGGGCGCTCGGCAACGGGCCGATCGGGATCGGGTGGACGTTCGACATGCCGATGGTGCGGCGGAGCGAGCGGCACGGCGTTCCGTCCTACGACGCGAACGACGAGCTGGAGCTGTCGGGGATCGGCGACGGCGGGCGGCTGGTGCGCGATCCCGATCGCACCAATCCGCAGCAGTACTGGGTCGAGGGCAAGGGAACGTCGATCAAGGTCGTCCAGCACAACGGCCGCTTCGAGATCACCGACGCCGCCGGCGCCCGTTACTACCTCGGCAACAGCAGCGCCTCGCGCGAGGAGCAGGACGACGGGCGCGTCTCGGCCTGGATGCTCGACTGGGTGGTCGATCTGGGCGGCAACCAGATCACGTACACGTACAGCAAGGCGTCGAATCGCCTCTACCTGGCGACGATCACCTGGGGGCCGGTGTCGGCCGGCAACCCGGTCTACAGCGTCCAGATCGACTACGAGGCGCGGGCGGACGTCGAGATCAGCTACCGCACCGGCTTTCCGATCACGACGGCGTCGCGCGTGACGGCCGTGCGTGTCATGTCGTTCAACCACACGCTGCGGACGTATCACCTCGTCTACGACGACACGTTCGCGCTGACGCGGCTCAAGCGGGTCGACTACACCGGGCTCGACGATCAGGGGACGCTGCCGTCGCAGACGTTCACGTACGGGTCGATCCAGCAGCCGGAGCTGGTCAGCTTCGCCGCGACGAACGACTGGGTGCTGAACGAGCGCGGCGTCGCGGCCGTCGACGTCGACGGCGACGGCGTGTCGGACCTGCTGCGCCTGGAGGCCGGCAACCACCAGTACCTGCAGGGGCGCGGGAACTACTTCGGACCGCCGCGGCCGCTGACAGGGGCGTCGGATGTCGATCTCGAGGGATCGCTGCTCGTCGACCTGGACGGCGACGCTCGCCCGGAGCTGGTCCGGATCGTCGACGACACCTGGCGCGCCTATCGACTGACCGACGGGACGTGGGAGTCGATCGGGCAGTGGCCGGGCACGCAAGGGATCGGCTTGCACCCGCCGGACGCGGTGCTGGTGGATCTGAACGCGGACGGCCGCGTCGACGTCGTGCGTTCGCGCATCTCCGGCATCAGCGTCAACTTCGGCGGGCCGACCGGCATGGGACCGACGCTGGCCCTGCCGGCGCTCAGCGCGGCGGACGCCGGCGTCGAGCCGGGCGCCGCGGCGGTGCGCTTCACGGACGTCAACGGCGACGGGCTGGCCGACGTCGTCTGGATGACCGACGCCTGGATGAAGATCTTCCTCGGCCGCGGCGACGGCACGTTCGCGCCCTGGAACCGCACGCCCTGGCCGTGGGGCGGGAGCGGGGCCGTCGATCTGTCGAAGATCTTCCTGGCGGATCTGAATCGCGACGGCCTGGTCGATCTCGTGCGCGTCGACGCCGCGAACGTCACCTGGTTCCGCGGCGAGCCGAGCGGGTTGTTCAACAACTACTTCCGCCATCTGGCGCGCCCGGAGTCCGTCGACGCGGACGCCGTCGTGACGATCGCCGACATGAACGGCAACGGGTCACAGGACGTGGTCTGGTCATCGCCGCGCGGGTTATGGGCGCTGGACCTCGCCGGCGCGACGTCGGCCGGCATGCTGACCACGATCGAGAACGGGCTCGGTATGTTGACGACGTTCGGCTACGACGCCTCGGGCGTCATGGCCGTCGCCGCCGATCGCAGCGGCGCGCCCTGGCAGGTGCTGCTGCCGGTGTCGATTCCGGTCCCGGTCAGGGTCGAGACCGATCCGGGCGCGGGCGGCCTGCATCGCGTCGTCGAGCACATGGTGCGCGACGGCTTCTGGGACGGCGCGGAGCGACGCTTCGGCGGCTTTCTGCTGGGCAGGACCACGCACGTGGCGGCGGTGGCGGCGGACAGCCAGATCGACGAGACGCGGTTCCTGGCCGGCCTCGGCGACGACCGCGTGCTGCGCGGCAGCCCGTGGTACGTGCAGAAGAGCGCGGGCAGCGGGGCGATCGTCTCGGTGGCGAAGACGTCGTGGGTCGCCCAGCCCGTCACCGGCCTGCCGCCGTCGCCGCTGACGCGCAAGGCGGGACAGCTGACGTCGCAGACGTTCCTGTATGAAGGGGTGGCCGATCCGATCGAGATCCGGACGACCTACGAGCTCGACGGAGAGGTGCGGCCGATCGTCGAGCACCACCTCGGGCGCGTCGACGTGGTCGGGGATGAGAAGAACGTGCGGCATACCTTCCGCAGCGCCGATTCGCCCTGGGTCCGCGACGTCGTCTGTCAGGAGACCGTGCTCGAGGGCGACGGCACCACCGTCGTGTCCAGCACGAATCGCTACTACGGCGACGCATCGGCCACGATCCTTCCGTTCGGTCAGCTCGGCAACGGCTGGGTCAGGCGCGTCGAGGGATTGATTCTGTATAAAGACGTGGATGCTCGCTGGGTCCAGCAGAGCACCACCAGCTACGACACGTTCGGAAACGTGGTCTCGACCACCCAGGGGCCGCCCGGGGCCGGCGGCGTCACGCGCAACGTCAGCTACGACTCGCTCGGACTGTTCCCGGTGGCCGAGTCGATCCTCGGCCCGCCGCCGGCGCTGGTCTGGACGGCGACGTGGGATCAGATTCGCGGAAAGGTCGGGATCGTGACCGACCCGAACGGCGATCAGATCACGGCGGGCTACGATGAGGTCGGACGGCCGATCGCGCTCGCGCTCAACGGCATCATCCCGCACGTCCGCTACACGTACGACTGGACGCCGCCGCAGCCGAAGACCACCTCCTGGGTGTTCGACGGTTCACCGGCCAACTTCGCCAGCGAAGGGCCGACGTGGCCTTCCGGTGCGCACTGGCGGTCGACGACGGCCGTCACAAACGGCGCCGGCGAGGCGCTGTTCTCGACGGCGCCGCTCGGCGGCCAGTACATCGTGTCGGGATGGAAGGAGCGCGACGAGCGCGGCCAGGTGGTGCGCTCTGCCGAACCCTTCTATTCGTCCACCGCGTCGCCGACGGCGTCGGCGGTCGACGCGCGGATCCAGGTGGCCGACTTCGATTCGCAGGGGCGGCTGCGCCAGCAGACGCAACCGAACGGCGCGATCAAGGCGATCAGCTACCGGGCGCTCGGACAGACGGTCAGCAGCACCGATCTCGGTCCGGTGGCGACCGACACCGACGGCCTCTCTCGGATCGTGCGTACGCAGCGAAACGCAACGCAGACCGAGGTGATGACCGCCCGTTACGACGGCGCGGACCGGATCACGCAGATCGATCTCCAGGACGGCGCCGCGATTCACCACTTCGAGTACGACACCCTCGGCCGCCTGCGCTTCGCCAACGATCCGGACATCGGCGCGCGGACGCTGACCTACGACGATCGCAATCTCCTCGTGCAGTACATGAACGGGGAGGGCCAGTCGGTCTACTTCGACTATGACTTCGCCGGTCGCCTCGTGCGGCGCGGTGAGACCGCGACGCCCAGCGCACCGACCGACTACACGTACGTCTACGACGACGGCACGGCGGCGCTCGGCACAGGATGCCAGGTCGTCGGGCGCCTCGCCGCGGTGACCGAGCCGGCCGGGCAGGTTCACCTCTGCTACGACTCGCTCGGCCGCCAGGTCGGGATGGGCCGGACGATCACGCCCGGCGATGCACCCGCGACCAGTGGCAGCCAGACGAACACCTTGAGCCTGTCGGGGCTGGTGCTCGGCGAGCAGTACGACGACGGATTCGAGACCGTCTATCAGTACGACGCGGCCGGGCGCGTGGTCTCCGTCAGCTCCGACGGCGGGGCGCTCTGGACGGCCGACCAGATCGACGCCGCCGGTCGTGTCGTCAGCGAGCACTATGGCAACGGCGCCACGCAGGCGTACGAGTACGACGCCCTCGGCCTCGCCAAACACGTCACGGTCGATCGCCCGTCGAACCAGGGGACGCTCTACGATGTCCTCGTCCAGCGCAACGCGTACGGCGCGCCGACGATCGTCACCGATCAGGACGGGCAGGGGCTCGACCACAACGCGACCTTCGGTTACGACACCGCCGGCCGGCTGACGGACTCGACGCTCGGCACGGGCGGGCAGCAGTACCACTTCACGTACGCCTACGACGCCCTCCAGAACATGACCTTCCGGGGCGTAACCGGGCCGCAGGACATCGGCGTGCTCGTCGGCACCTACCGCTACGGCGAACGTGGTTACGGCCCGCGCCAGTTGACGTCGGTCGTCCCGGGGATGCCGCCGTGAACGGCCCGCGCTCCTTCGCGGCGACGCTGCTGGTCGTCTCCGCCGTAGGTTGCGGAGTCGACACGCCGACCCCGCCCGCGAAGGGCCCGGCGGTGGCGGCGCTGGGAGCTGGGCCCGAGACGGCGTCGTCGGATGGCACGAGCACGGACGATACCTTCCTGGCGGTCGGCTGCACCTCGAATGGCGACTGCGGCTCCGGCTTCTGCGTCGACGGCGTCTGCTGCAACACCGCGTGCACGGATCTGTGCAGCTCCTGCAACCTGCCCGGATTGGTCGGGACGTGCACGCCCAAGGAAAACGGGGCGAGCTGCGACGACGGCGACGCCTGCACCTATTATGAATTTTGCCTGGGCGGAACGTGTGTGCCTTCCGGGCAGGTCACCTGTCCGCCGCCTGCGTATTGCCTCGGAGAGGGGACGTGCGATCACGCGACAGGCTTCTGCTCGTGGCCTAACGCACCCAACGGCTCCTCCTGCGACGACTTCAACGCCTGCACGCAGACGGATTCCTGCGTGAACGGGGCCTGCGTCGGCTCGAACCCGATCGTCTGCGCGGCGAGCGACGCATGTCATGCCCCGGGCACGTGCGTCCCGGTCGACGCGACCTGGACCTGCGAACCGTCCTCGACGGTGCTTCCGAACTGCAGTCTGGGCGCGTTCGACTATGACAGGGTGGGGCGCCTGATTCGTGACCGCCAGGCAGAGCTCCACTACGACCCGTACGACCAGCTCCGCGAGGTGGTGCCGATCGCCGCCAGCCCGCCGCCGCTGACGAACCTGCCGGTCGAGGACCTGCAGACGTCGGACGAGTTCCAGGCGAGCGCGGGCCGCTCGAACGCGGCCGGGGACGTCCCGGTGGCGGTGGTCGTCGCGTCCTCCTTTGCGACGCACACCTTCCTGTTCGAAGGTGTCGGCGTCGAGGACCTCAACGCCACCTTGGGGATGTCGGGGTTGCTGCAGGGGAACGCCATCGGCGACTCCAAGGCGGTGGCGGGGAGCTGGTTGACGCAGGACTTCGCCAGCCACGCGTTTCGCTACGACGCCTCCGGATTCCACGACCTCATCACGGGAGACAGCACGGTCGCGTACGACGTGAACGCCGCCAACGAGGTCGTCGGCGTCTTCTCCGCCAGCGGACACCTGCACGGCTTCGTTCATACGGACGCGTCAGGGTTCCAGCCGATCGGCACGCTGGGCGGCGCGAACAGCTGGGCCTGGGCGATCGACAACGACGGCGTGGTATCGGCGAGCGCGCAGCTCGCGGGCGCTCCCCCGAGCGGCTTCGGGCAGTACGGTCACGCTGTCTTGTACGACGCCGTGTCTGGGTTGCGGGACCTGAACAATATCGTCGACATATACGCCGCGCTCACGCTGGTCGTTGCGAATCAGAAGCGGGGTGACTGGGTGGTGGGCGGCGCGCTCGACCCATACGGCGTGGAGCGTGCCTATCGCATAAGGCTGTCGAGCGGCGCGGTCGACAACCTCGGGTGGGGGGGCTCGTCGTCCGCCACCGCAGTCAACGACGCCGGCGACGCCGTCGGGTGGGCCTACCTCGAGTCGACCAACACGACGCAGGTGGCCTGGATCCTCACCGCGCGCACGGGCCTCGCGAAGCTGAACGACCTGATCGATCCGGCGAGCGGATGGAACCTGCAGACGGCGACGGGCATCGACGCGCTGGGCGACGTCGTGGGCGCGGGCACGCACAACGGCCGTCAGTCCGCGTTCCGCCTCCGGATCCCGGCGCACTCGACGGGCACCGGCGGCCCGGCGCTCGCCGAGGTGCACACCTACGGCTACGACGGCTTGCGCACGTCGACGACGACGGCGCCGGGCACCGGCAGCGCGAGCACGCAGGTCTGGTTCACGCAGGACTACACGGAACGCAACGGCATCCGTGAACACTACGTCCGGATCGGCGATCGCCTGGTGGCGAAGCTGACGACGCAGTCGACCGGAAGCGGAGCCATGGGGACGGTAGCGACCGCGCCCAGTCGCAACGCACCCGCTCCTGGACGCGAATCGTTGCGTTACGCCCTGGCGTCAGCGCTCATGTTCGCAGCCTTCGCCGGTCTCTTCTTCGGCTACGCGAAGCGCCGCCGCCGGTGGGTCCCGGCCCGCGCTGGGTTCGCGGCGCTGCTGTTCGGCGCCGCGTCCTGCAGCGTGTTCGGGTCGGACAGCAACCGCAGGGCACTCGACTGGAGCACCGCGCCGAGCTTGACCCGCTTCTTCCACCGGGGAATCTCGGCCGGTCCGACGCTGATCACGGACAGCGCTGGCGCGCTCGTGGAAGAGCGGCGGCACGAGCCGTTCGGGCAGCCGATTCCGACCGTCGACGTCGTCGCCGAACCCCAGAACATCCTCGGCAAGCTCACCGATCCGAACACCGGCTGGAGCTACCACGGCGCCCGCTGGATGCAGCCGCAGACGGCGCGCTGGACGGCGCCGGATCCGGCGGTGCAGGGCCCGAACGGGAAAGGTGTCGGAGCGCCCTGGAAGCTGAATCCGTATGCCTACGTCGGACAGTCGCCTGCGATGTACTGGGATCCGGATGGGCGCGACCTCGCGCTCATCGATGTTCAGGGGGAAGCGGGATCAGCGGAGCGACTTCGCAACGTCGTCAACAAAGACCTTTCGGTGACGGATCTGCGCATCGGTGAGGATCACAAGGTCAGTCTCGAACGTACGGCAGAAGGCCCGATGACGCAGAAGGAGCAGGCGTTCGCGGACGCCATCGATCCTGTATTGAAAGACAAGACCAAGACAATCACGTTGGGAGTCACCGCGGGCGAGCGATTTCGCTTTGATGATTTCCTCTCGCACAGGATTGATGCAAAGGACTACGAGGATGTGCTCGCGCGCGACAAACCGCGGAAGGGCATGCCCGACGGTGTCCCGTCGGCAGCCGCAACGTTTGTGCATGGCGTGAAGGAGCAGGAGTGGGGGTACAACGTCCTGGGAGACCCGCGCAAGAAGGCGTGGTCGCAAGCCGACGCTGGTGAGTATTACTGGCCGGCGCACGTGCAAGGGCTGAATGAGGAAGCGAAGATCGACGGGATGACGCGCGTTGGGAATGACGACAAGGGGTTTGGAGGGATCCATCAGGAGTACTACGACGATTGGGGCACGAAGCGCACATTTGAATATCGAGAGCTGGAGGGCGGCGAGCTCGCACCCGTACAATGAGGAGGCGAGGATTCAATCGTCATGACGCAGCGGCGCAGATCTCGGGCCCGGCCTGTCTGGACCGGGCTTCTGTTGGTGGCGTGCATCGGGGGGCAGGGATGTTCCAGACGTGTGTCAGAACCGCGCATCGATTCGAGGCGGGTCGACTTCATCGAGGCAGCGCGATGCTTGAGTCGTGCGACAGCCGCTGCGCGTCCTTCATCGGTGGGATCGCGGACCGAGGCGCTGAACATCTTGCGGCTGGAGCCCTCTTACGGCCGTCTGCTGGATCTGGCTGCTTACGCGGCGGATCACCTGCCGACGATGGAGTCGGACCTCGTCTCCGCGCTGACGGACAAGACTCAGGTAGGCCTGACCGGGACGGCGGATCTCACCATTCCCTCCCGCGTTCGTTCCGGGGACATGGCCGCTACCGATCACGGAGATCGAATTGATGATGATCTCTTCATCGTCGCTGGTCGGGCCAACTGGCTGCTCGAAGCGCTCACCTGTCGCACGTTTGGACCGATCGAGCTCTCGTCCGATCAGGCGAGGCTGCTCTCGGTCCAGCGCAAGTGGCGCCGATATTTCGCCGGCGAGGACATCGGCAAAGCCTATCGTTAGCGGGCCAGCGAGGTTCGGCTGCGGCGTCTTCGCGGCGACGCTGCTGGTCGTCGCGACTGCCGGCTGCGGGGTGGACGCGCCGACGCCGCCGCCCGCGAAGGGTCCGGTCGTGGCGGCGCTGGGAGCGGGCCCCGAGACGACGTCGTCGAGCGGCGGGAGCGGCGACGACACGTTCCTGGCGGTCGGTTGCACGACGAACGGCGACTGCGGCTCCGGGTTCTGCGTCGCCGGCGTCTGCTGCAATACCGCGTGCACGGATCTGTGCAGCGCCTGCGACCTGCCCGGATCGGTCGGGACGTGCACCGTGAAAGAGAACGGGGCGAGCTGCGACGACGGCGACGCCTGCACGCTGTACGAGTCTTGCTTGGGCGGAACGTGTGTGCCGTCCTGGCAGATCACTTGCCCGCCGCCTGCGTATTGCCTCGGGGAGGGGACGTGCGATCACGCGACCGGTGGCTGCACTTGGCCAAACGCACCCAACGGGTCGTCCTGCGACGACTTCAACGCCTGCACGCAGACAGATTCTTGCGTGAACGGGATCTGCGTCGGCTCGAACCCGATCGTCTGCGAGGCGAGCGACGAATGCCATGCCCCGGGGACATGCGTCCCGGTGGACGTGACCTGGACCTGCGAACCTTCGCCGACGGTGCTTCCCAGCTGCAATCTGGGCGCGTTCGACTACGACAGGGCGGGGCGCCTGATTCGTGATCGCCAGGCGGAGCTGCACTACGACCCCTACGACCAGCTCCGGGAGGTGGTGCCGATCGCCAGCCCGCCGCCGGTGGCGAACCTGCCGGTCGAGGACCTGGAGTCGCCCGACGAGTTCCAGGCGAGCGCGGGCCGCTCGAACGCCGCCGGAGACGTCCCGGTCGCGGTCATAACGACATCATTCGCGACGCATACGTTCCTGTTCGAAGGGGTCGGCATCGAGGACCTCAACGCCACCCTGGGGATGTCGGGGCTCCTCCAGGGC
Source organism: Polyangia bacterium (assembly GCA_036557265.1). GTDB lineage: Bacteria > Myxococcota_A > Polyangia > Fen-1088 > Fen-1088 > JADGRB01. The sequence goes on along the minus strand of DATBHU010000646.1, from coordinate 6,755 downwards.
AACGCCATCGGCGACTCCAAGGCGGTGGCCGGGAGCTGGGTGACGCAAGACTTCGCCGGCCACGCCTTTCGTTACGACGCCGCCGGATTCCACGACCTCTTCACGGGGGACAGCACGGTCGCGTACGACGTGAACGCCGCCAACGAGGTGGCCGGCGTCTTCTCCGCCAGCGGGCACCTGCACGGCTTCGTTCACACGGACGCGTCAGGGTTCCAGCCGATCGGCACGCTCGGCGGCGCGAACAGCTGGGCCTGGGGCATCGATAACGACGGCGTGGTGTCGGCGAGCGCGCAGCTCGCGGGCGCCCCCCCGAGCGGGTTCGGGCAATACGGTCACGCGGCCTTGTACGATGCGGTCACCGGGTTACGGGATCTGAATAACGTCGCGGACCCGTACGCCGCGATGACGTTGGTCGCTGCAAATCAGAAGCAGGGGGACTGGGTGGTGGGCGGCGCCCTCGACCCGTACGGCGTGGAGCGCGCGTATCGCCTGAGGCTGTCGAGCGGCGCGATCGACAACATCGGATGGGGGGGCTCGTCGTTCGCCACCGCGGTGAACGCCCACGGCGACGCCGTCGGGTGGGCCTATCTCGAGGAGAGCAACACGACGCAGGTGGCCTGGGTTTTCACCGCCCGGACGGGGCTCGCGAAGCTGAACGACCTGATCGATCCGGGGAGCGGATGGAATCTGCAGACGGCGACCGGTATCGACGAGCTCGGTGACATCGTCGGCACCGGCACGCACAACGGCCGTCAGTCTGCGTTCCGCCTCCGCATCCCGGCGCACTCGACGGGGACCGGCGGCCCGGCCGTCGCCGAGGTCCACACCTACGGCTACGACGGCCTCCGCACGTCGACGACGACCGCCCCCGGCACGGGCAGCGCGAATACCCAGGTCTGGTTCACGCAGGACTATAGCGAGCACGACGGCAAGCGCGAGCACTACGTCCGGATCGGCAACCGCATCGTCGCGAAGGTGACGTTGCAGCCGCCCATGGGGGGCGGCGGCGGCACGGGCGTGCTGATCGATCCGCGACGCCCGCCGGTCGATCTGGGCGACCTGATCGCGAAGATCCTGCTCGCGCTTCTGCTCGCTGGCGGTCTCGCAACAGTCGTGACCGGGTCGATGGGCAAGAAGCGCCGGCCTGCCTGGGTCAGCGCTGCGGCGGGGCCTGTCGTGCTCTTCTTCCTGGCCTCATGCGACAAGGTGGGCACCGATCGCCGCTCGGCCGAGACCGTCTGGCAGCGGATCGAGGTCGTCTACTTCCACCACGGCATCGCTGCCGGTCCCGTCCTGACGACGAACGCTGACGGCACATTGAAGGAAGAGCGGCGCTATGAACCTTTTGGCCAGCCGGTCGACGCGAACGTCGGCGGCACTTTGGGCGCCATAGATTTCCGCCGCGAACAGCAGAACAGTCTCGGGAAGCTGACCAATCCCAACACCGGTTGGAGCCATCACGGTGCGCGCTGGATGCAGCCACAGGCGGCGCGTTGGATTTCGCCCGATCCTGCCCTCTTTGCATCGGCCGCCGCCGTCATGGCCAGTCCCAACCCGTATGCGTACGTTCGCGGGAACCCGACCGTTTATTGGGATCGAAGCGGCGCATACGAGGAGCCTGTCCACGGCGCGCTCACGTACAAGCTCGCCATCTATGCCGGCTTCAGCGTCAAGGACGCGGCAAAGATCGCATTGGCTGACGCCGGGATCGACCACGACCCGAGGACGAGGCCGCTAGGAGACAGCAACGTGAGTGGTTACTTGGAAGGTGCCCAGAAGATGAAGGACGGCACGACGCACCAGTTCCACTTCCTGCCGTTCGGTGAAGCCCTGGGCAACGTTCATGAAGAGATGAAGGAAAAGCAATACATGGGCATGCAGGAGTTCGGCAAGGCACTGCATACTCTGCAGGACGTGGGGTTCTCCGATGCGCCGGGCCCGCATGCACGCGGCGTTCATCAGTTCGGATCCTTGGGGGGGCACGGATATTATCGGCACGAGAACGGACGCATCAGCACCTGGTGGCGACACGACGCCGATCACGCATGGTCAGACCCGAAAGCGAACCGCAAGGAGCTGAGAGAGATCTGGGAGGTCATGAAAGAAGCGGCTCACGCGTCCGGCGCCACGGGCGTTCCTGATGATGCCGCCGCATCCAAGGCCATTGACGAATGCATCGGTGCGGACACCACGAAGAAAGTTGGTGCCTTCCTCAACGCGCCTGTCGGAGACGCGCCGTCGTACAGAGATCAGGTGCAGAGCAACTACGACAGCAACAGCCCCTTCTCTGGAGTCTACAGATACCCAGCGGACAAAATAGAGTACGGCACTGGCCCATAGCCGTTGCCCTCCTGTCGTGCACGACGACGGCGTCGATCCAGGTCACGCCGTGGTTCAAGATCATTCGCAAGCAGCGAAATTTCGAGATCGTTCACATCTTCGAACCGGGTGAGAAAGGGGCGATCTCTTACACGGCGGTGAACGGAGAGTGGATCGAGGTTGAGAATGCTCGGTCTACGCCAGCGGTCACCCCTCTTCGAGGGGACCAGGCTGTGCTGTTTCGGAGCTCGAAGTATCCAGCCGCTCTGTTTTTCTCCAACCGACCAGAGCCGGTCGTGTTGTCTGGCTGTACGGCTTGCGATGTGAGTCCTTCCGGCGATATCGTCGGGTGCGCTTGCTGGGACCAAGGCGACGAGTTGCGGGTGACGCTCGCCAAGTTCGACGCTCAGGGGCGGCGCCTTTCCGGCCGGGTCACCTCTCTGCCCCGTGGAACATGCTTCCTGGCTGGGGTGCTCTTCTCGGTCGAGCGCGAAGATCCCGAGCCATTCCTCTCCTGCGAAAATGGCCACTCCCTTCTGGTGCATGGCACCTGGACGCTGGTCGACGCCAAGCGCGACAGCGATCCGCCGTCGGACGCCGTGCTTCGAGAACACGGACTGCTCAAGCCGCGGCCTTTCATTCCCTGATCATCGCTCCGGTGTCGCTCCGTAGACGGCGCGCACCAGGGCCCCCAGCGCCTCGTCGCCAGCGTCCCCCCGCGCCGCCTCCTCGAACGCCCGATACGCCCCCTCGTCGTGGCCCCGCAGCCACGGGAACGCCATCTTCGGCCCCTGATACCAGAGCGTGCGCAGCGCAAAGTAATCCTCCAGCGCCTGCACGACGAGCTGCATCCGCCGGTAATCCCCGCCCACACCTTCGTCGCGCCGCACGCGATCGAGCATCTTGTGCGCCCAGACGATGCGCATGGTGCGATCGTCCTCCGCGATCGGCGTCGGCCCCGCGTCGAACTGCGCCCGCACGCGTTCCAGCAGCGCCGTCCCTTCGCCGGCGCGCTCCCGCAGCACCCGCCCACCGATGATCCGCAGCAAGGCGACGTCCGGCGCGGCCAGCGCGTCCGGTGCGTACACGAACGCGTCGAAGTAGACCCCGCCCACGGTGCGCGCGTCCCGGAGGGTCGGCCCGGCGGCGCGGATGCACAGCAGGTCGACGTCGCTGCCGGCGTCGGCGTCGCCGCGGGCGCGCGAGCCGTACAGCACGACGGTGTGGCAGCCGTGGGCGTCGGCGATCACCAGGGACTCCGCCTCTATACGCTCTGCATCCATCGACATCGGCCGACCTTACTCCGACAGCCCGAAATCGACCTAACCGCGGCGGTCGATCGGGCCACCAAGCTGACTGGAGGGCACTGACGAATGAGCATCGGAGCCAGCCTGATCAGTCTCGTCGACCCGGAGCAGCAGCATCCGCCGCGCCGGGGGCGCTTCGGCGTGGCGATCCGCGTCGAGCTCGGCGGCGACGGCGCCGACGGGGCGCCGGCGAGCACCCGCAACATCAGCCTGGAAGGGGCGTTCATCACGACCCGGCGCGCGCTCCGGGTCGGCGAGGCGCTCAAGCTCCGGTTCTGGTTTCCCGGCTACCAGGTGCCGATCTCGATCCCGGCCGAGGTGCGCTGGATCCGCCCGGCCGGTCAGGGCGACAACCGGCCGGCGGGGGCGGGCGTGCAGTTCGTCGACCCGTCCATCGCGGCGTCCGCCGCCATCGTCGGGCTGGCGCGCCTGCGCGACGATCTCTGACGGCGGCGGCCCACGCCGTATGCCGCGCGCCGCGTCCGCGCGCGCCGTCACTTCTTGTCGGCGGGTTCGTCCGGGGCGGGCTTCCCGGCGCCGGCTTCTCCGCCCGCCTTGGCGACATCGCCCTTCGCGGCGTCCGCCACCTTGTCCTTGAGGAAGTAGCTCTTGAGCAGCGCCTTGTCCGCGTCCGACAGCTTGGCGCTGGGGTGGAACGGAAACACGTAGAACCACTTCGGCATCGCGCCCGACTCCACCTGCTCCCAGCAGGTCTGCAGATCGTCCTTGCGCTCGTCCTCGTCGACGTCGGCCCACTTCGAGAAGTTGAGGTGGTTGCGTCCGTTGTGGACGTCGCGCGCCATCAGCCACGACCCGGGCGCGATGCGCGCGTAGAGCGGCCACTTCGTCTCGTGCGTGTGGCAGTCCCAGCAGGCGCGCTTCATGACCGCGAGCACCTCGGGCGGCGCGTTCAGCGTGTAGCGCTCGGGCGGGTTGGTGCCGATGTCCTGGGTGGGGATGCCGATCACCTTGGCCGGGAACACCTGCAAGAGAACGAAGCCGGCGACGCCGGCGATCAGCAGAATGCGAATTCGCTTCTTCGTTTTGGGCGTCACGGCGGCTAGCCTAAATGAGGCGGGCGGCGATGAAAAGGCTCGCCGCCGTCGCCGGCGCGCAGAATCCTGCGCCGCCGTCGGGGGCAGGCGGTACTTCTAACGCGGCGGGGTAGGGGGCGCGGCCGCGGCCGCGGCTCTCGACCGACGAGCTGGCCCGCGGCGCGCGGCTGCTCGTCACGATGGGGTGCGGCGAGGCTTGCCCCCACGTGCCCGGCCTGGCGCGCGACGACTGGCCGCTCGACGATCCAAAGGGCCAGCCGATCGCGCGCGTGCGCGCGATCCGGGACGAGATTTGCGCCCGGGTGACCGCGCTGCTCGCCCGCGAGGGCTGGACGGCGCCGGACCGCGCGAACAGTGACGTTCGATAGCTTCCAGCAGCGTCGCGCCGTCGACCGGCTTGATGAGGTGCTCGGCGAACCCCGCGGCCCGACCGCGCGCCCGGTCGGCCGCCTGTCCGTAGCCGGACAGCGCGATCAGCGGCGGCGCGCCGGCGCCCAGCTGCGCGCGCAGGCGTGACGCCAGCTCGTACCCGTCCATGACCGGCAGCCCGATGTCGATGACCGCCAGATCGGAGATGAACGTCGCCGCGATCTCCAGCGCCTGCGCGCCGTTGAAGGCCGTCCGCACCTCGTGACCGAGGCCGCCCAGGAATTCGGCCATCGTGGCGACGACGTCCTCGTTGTCGTCGACGAACAGGATCCGCCTGGGTCGCCCCGCCCACCGCCGCAGCGGCGGCGGCGCCGGCGGAGCGATGCGACGCGCCGGCACCGCGGCCGGAAGCCGCACCGTGAACGTCGCCCCGCGGCCCGGCCCCAGGCTGGAGGCGGCGACGGTCCCGCCGTGCAGCTCGATCAAGCTGCGCGCGATCGCCAGCCCGATCCCGAGGCCGCCGCGCGCGCGATCCGGGGACTGGCTGGCCTGGATGAAGAGGTCGAAGACGTGCGGGAGCAGCGCCGCGTCGATGCCGAGGCCGTCGTCCGCCACCTCGACGACCAGATCGCGCCGGTCCAGGCGCGTGCGCACGGCGATGTGTCCGCCGGGCGGCGTGAACTTGGCGGCGTTGGTCACCAGGTTCGCCACCACCTGCGCCAGGCGCGCCTCGTCGCCGTGCACGCAGAAATGCGCGGGCGGGATGCGGACGTCCAGGTAGTGCCGGTTCTTCTCCACCAGCGGCGACGCCATCTCGACCGCCCTGGCGATCACGTCCTTCATGCGGGCCGGCCGCTTGTCGATCTCGATGCGACCCTGGGCGATGCGCGTGACATCCATCAGATCGTCGATCAGCCGCGCCATGTGTCGGGCCTGGCGCTCGATGACGTCCAGCTCGCTGGTCTGATTCTGACCGGCGTGACGCTTCATCAGCTCGACGGCGGTCGTGATGGGCAGCAGCGGGTTGCGCAGCTCGTGCGACAGCATCGAGATGAATTCGTCCTTGCGGCGGTCGGCCGCGCGCAGGGCGGCGCCGGTGCGCAGCAGCGCCTCCTCGTGCCGCCGGAGCTCGAGGAGATCGGCCACCTGGCGCGTCAGCAGATCGAGCCGGATCAACGTCGCCTCGTCGGGCGTGGTGTGCGCGCGCCAGTGCGTCGACAGCATGCCCAGCAGCGCGCCGTCACGGGCCATGATCGGCGTCGCTTGCACGGCGCACACGCCGGCCGCTTTCATGATCATGGCCACCGCCGCGCTCGGCAGGCGTCCCTTGTCGTCGACGTCGTTCACGACCACTCGGGCGCGCAGGCGAAGCGCCTCGGAGCAGACGAAGGAGCTGTCCGGCTGCACCACCCTGAACGGCTCGAGCAGCGCCGGATCGAATCCAAACGCGGCCCCGAGCAGCAGGGTGCCGGTCGCGGCGTCGAACAGCTGCAGCGTCCCGAGGTCGGCACGCGTGACGGTGACCGCCGCGTCGATCGCCGCCTGCAGGAACTCGGGGAAGGTGGCCTTGCTCACCAGGTCGGTGCTGATCCGGTGCAGCTCGACGAGCGCCGCGTTGTCGGCCGCCAGGTCACGCTGGGGCGAAGGTTCCAGCGCGGCAGCTGCGACCGGCCTGCCGTCGATCGGGCGGGAATCGGGAGCGCTG
>DATBHU010000645.1:0-15304 GCA_036557265.1 Polyangia bacterium | reverse complement strand
AGGCGCGGCGTCGACGAACACGCGCTGCGTGACCTGGCCGTCGGTCCAGGCGCGCGCCGCCCACGGGCAGAGCTCCCAGCCGATCACCACCTCCTCGACGTAGCGCCGGTTCACGCGCAGCGCCTCGGCGACGAGGCGCGCGCTGGCGCCGCTCACTTGCCTTTGTCGCCCGACTCGACGAACGCTCCCATGTGCCGGAACTTCTTGTAGCGGTCGGCGCGCAGCTCCTCGGGCTTCAGGTAGTAGAGCTCTTTCAGGTGCCGGCGCAGCGCCTCGCTCAGGATCTTGGCGGACGCGTCGTGGTCGCGGTGGGCGCCGCCCGGCGCCTCCGGAATCACCTCGTCGACGACGCCGAGCCGCTGCAGATCGGTCGCCGTCATCTTCATGGCCGCCGCCGCCTCCGGCTTCTTGCCGTCGTCGCGCCAGAGGATCGACGCGCAGCCCTCCGGCGAGATCACCGAGTAGGTCGCGTACTCCTGCATCAGGATGCGGTTGGCGACGCCGAGCGCGAGCGCGCCGCCCGACCCGCCCTCACCGATGACGGCGCACACGATCGGCACCGGCAGGCCGGCCATCACCTCCAGGTTCTTCGCGATCGCCTCGGCCTGGCCGCGCTCCTCGGCGTCGACGCCCGGGTAGGCGCCCTGGGTGTCGATCAGGCAGATGATCGGACGCCGCGTGCGGGCCGCCAGCTCCATCAGGCGCAGCGCCTTGCGGTAACCCTCGGGTTTGGGCTGGCCGAAGTTGCGCAGCACCTTCTCCTTCGTGCTGCGCCCCTTCTGGTGGCCGAGCAGCAGCACCGGCATGCCGTCGAACGTGCCGAAGCCGCCGACCACCGCCGGATCGTCCGCGAAGCGGCGATCGCCGTGCAGCTCGATGAAGCCCTCCAGCAGCCGCTCGACGTAGTCGAGCGTGTATGGCCGGGCGGGGTGGCGCGACAGCTGCACCTTCTGCCACGGCGTCAGCTCGGAGAAGATCTTCTGCTGCAGCTCGCGGGCCCGCGCCTCCAGCAGGGCGATCTGCGGGCGCAGCTCGGAGGCCCCGCCGCTGACGCGGACCAGTTCCTCGATCTTGCGTTCCAGCGCGACCACCGGGCGCTCGAAGTCGAGCGTGGGGGTGTCGGGGGCGGCGGCGGTGGCGGGTTCGGCCATCGAGGCTGGTTTTTACCCGATCGTGACATCCGAGTCATGCGCCGCCCGATCGGCGGGGTGCCGTTGCCGCGGGCGACCGCGTCAGCTATAGGCACGGCCATGGACATCTACCCCGTCATCAAGCAGTTCGCGCGCACCCTCCGCAACCTCGACGCCGTCCTCGACAAGGCGACGAAGCACGCCGAGGCGCGCAAGTTCGACGTCAACAACTTCCTCACGGCGCGCCTCTTCCCGGACATGTTGCCGTTCGCGGCCCAGATCCGGATCGCCTGCGACCAGGCCAAGAGCGCGGCCGCCAACCTGTCGGGCAAGGAGGCGCCGAAGCACGAGGACAACGAGACGACGATGGCGGAGCTGCGCGCCCGCGTCGCCAAGTGCCTGGCCTACCTCGACACCTTCACCGCCGCCGATTTCCAGGACACCAAGCCCGACGCGATGATCCGGCTGCCCAACCGCCCCGGCAAGGCGATCGCGGCCGCCGAGTACCTGTACGCGCGGCAACTCCCGAACTTCTTCTTCCACGCGACGACGGCCTACGATCTGCTCCGCCACGGCGGGGTCGAGGTAGGAAAGAGCGACTACCTCGGCCCCCTCGGGTTCGTCGACGTCTAGCTCCCGCCGAGGGAGCTGCGGAGCCCGGTCAGAAGGCGGCGCCGACGCCGATCCGGAAGCCGATGCTGCGCGTGCCGTACGCGATCGGTCCGTCGCAGACCAAGAGGCAGTCCGCGGGCGGCACCACCGGCTGGCGGCGGGCGAGGGCGAAGTTGGCGACGGCGGCGCCGAGCAGGGAGAGGCCGCTCCAGGTGCGCAGGGCGACGCCCGCCTCGAGGTGGGCGAGGGGCAGTCGATCGTAGGCGTTGCCGACCAGCAGCGCCGGGCCGGCGGACGCGAACAGGGCGACGCGCTCCTGGCGTTCGAGGGGGAGCGTCGCGCGCGCGCCCAGGCGGGCGAGCAGCCTGGGATCCAGGCGGGTGGCGGCGTCGTCGGCGGCGCTCGTCGCCAGGCCGTTCTCGAGCGCGAGATCGAGCGCGAACCAGCGCCCGAGCGCGCGCTCCGCCGCCACGCCGACCGACGCGAAGGCGGGGCGGCCGGTCGGAAGCCAGCTGAAGCTGGCGCCGAAGCCCCACGGGTGGGCCTGCCGGACGGTCGCCGGGTGCGACGCGTCCGCGTCGGCGCGCGCGGTCGACCCCGCCAGCGCGCAGGCCAGGGCCGCGGCGGCGACGATGATGTGGCTCCTGCGCATGCGGACCTCGGCGGCAGAACGCCGCCTCTCCGGATTCTTCCGCCGCGGCGGGCGACATTCGTGTTTACGGCGGCGGCCGGCGCGCGCGTCAGAGGGCGGCCCGGATGCGGGTCGCGAACGCCTCGCGCTCCGCGTCGTCGGCGTAGGTGACGCGCGGCCAGAAGAAGCCGCGCAGGCCGTCCTTCTTCTTGCGCGGGACGACGTGCACGTGCAGGTGGGGCACGCTCTGCGACACCTTGTTGTTCATCGCGACGAACGTGCCGTCCGCGCCCAGGCCGGCTTCCACCGCGCGGGCGACCCGCTGCACGGCCGCGAACAGCGTCCCGAGCGCGGCGGCCGGCACGTCGGACAGCGTCGCCCAGTGCGCGCGCGGCACGACCAGCACGTGGCCCTTGAACACGGGGCGCGCGTCGAGGAACGCGGCGACGTCGTCGTCCCGCAGCACCATCGACGCCGGGATCTCGCCGGCGGCGATCGCGCAGAACAGGCAGCCGGGGGCGGCGCTCATGCGCCCGCGACCCGCGCCGTGGCGAGCGCGTCGTCGAGCGCCGGCTCGCCCTCGAAGCGTCGGGCCGCCTCCTGCTTGCGGAACCAGGTGCGCTGGCGGCGCGAGTAGGCGAACGTCGCCTGCACCGTCTCGGCGACGGCGTCGGCCAGCGACGCGGTCCCGTCGAGCACGGCGCCGAGCTGTCGGTAGCCGAGCGCCTGCAGCGGCTTCAAGGTGGGGCCGTAGCCGGCCGCGCGCAGCGCGCGCACCTCGTCGAGGAAGCCGGCCGCGATCATCTGGTCGACGCGCGCGGCGATGCGGGCGCGCAGCGCGCCGAGCGGCGGGTCGAACAGCAGCACGGTCGGCGCCAGATCGGCGGGGGGCGCCGCCCGCCGCCGCAGCGTCGTGATCGGGACGCCGGTCTGTTCGTAGATCTCGAGCGCGCGGCTGATCCGCACCAGGTCGCGCACGCGGACGGCGGCCGCCGCCTCGGGATCGATCGCCGCCAGGCGGGCGTGCAGCGCCTCCGTGCCCTCGGCGGCGGCCTGGGCGCGGTGGCGCGCGCGGATCGACTCGTCGGGCGGCGGGGCGTCGAACAGGCCGGTGACCAGGGCCCGGTAGTAGAGCCCGGTGCCGCCCACCACGATCGGCAGCCGGCCGCGGCCGGCCACGTCGGCGATGGCGGCGCGCGCGACGGCGGCCCAGCGCGCGGCGTGGAACGATTCGTCCGGGCGCGCCAGGTCGAGGCCATGGTGCGGGACGCGCCGGCGCTCGTCGGCGGTCGGCTTGGCCGTGCCGATGTCCATGCCGATGTAGACCTGCTGCGAGTCGCAGGCGACGATCTCGCCGCCGGTCCGCTCGGCCAGCGCCAACCCGAGCGCGCTCTTCCCCGACGCGGTCGGCCCCAGCACCGCGACGAAGCGCGTGAGCGGCCCGTCAGGCACGGCCGAAGCGTCTCTCGATCTCACCGAGGGGCAGGCGCAGCAGCACCGGGCGGCCGTGCGGGCAGTGCGAGCGGAGATCGACGGCGTCCAGCTGGCCGAGCAGCGCCAGCGCCTCGGGGCGGCCGAGCACGTCGCCGGCGCGCACCACGCTGTGGCAGGCGATGGTCGCCAGCACGTGATCGACGCGGTCCAGCTCGCCCTCGCGCAGCGGCGTGCCGTCCGCGAGATCGGTCAGCAGCTCCCGGATCAGCGGCTTCGGGTCGGCGTCCTTCAGCGGCTCCGGCACCGCGCGCAGCAGGATCGCGCCCGGGCCGTGGCGCGCCACCTCGAAGCCGAGCCCGCCCAGCACGTCGTCGGTCTCGAGCGCCGCGGCCGCCGCCTCGCCGACCTCGATCGGGATCGGGAACAGCAGCTGCTGGCGCGGCATCTGCCGGCGCGCGTGCGCGGCGCGCAGGCGCGCGTAAGCGACGCGCTCGTGGGCCGCGTGCTGATCGATCAGGATCAGCTCGTCGGCGGCCTCGCACACCAGGTAGGTGCGGTGCACCTGGCCGACGTAGTTCAGCTCGGCGAAGAACCGCGGCGCCGGCTCGGCGCCCGCCGCGAAGATCGCGCTCGCCGCCGCGCCGGGATCGCCGCCCGCGTCGTCGGCGTCGCGCGCGCGCAAGGGGAGGGCGCCCTGGGCCGCGCGCGGCAAGGCCACCGCCCCCGCGCGAACGCGCGCCGGCCGCGGGCCGTCGGCCGCGGCCGTGTCGAAGCGGGGTGGCTGGGTGAATGTCCGCATCGGGCGGTCGTCGGTGGTCCGCAGCCACGGGGCGCGCGCGATGGCCGCGCCGACGACGTGGCGCACGGCCGCGTAGACCTCCTGCGCGCGCGCGAACCGCACCTCCAGCTTCTGGGGGTGGACGTTGACGTCGACGTCGGCGCCCGGCACGTCCAGGAACAGCGCCGCCATCGGGTAGCGTCCCCGCTCGAGCAGCGGCCCGTAGCCGAGCCCGAGCGCGTGCAGCAGGTTGCGGTCGCGCACGAAGCGCCCGCCCACGAACAGGAAGGTGTTGCGGGTCGTGTTGGTCGATTCGTCCGGCCCCGCCAGGTACGCGCGCACCTGACAGCCGCCTTCCACGCCTTCGGCCTCGTGCAGCGCGCCGGCGCCGCGCCGGGCGAGCGCGGCGCGCACGCGCTCGGCCAGGTTCGCGTGCGGCGGCAGGTCCATCGCGACGCGGCCCGCGACGCGCAGGCGCAGGTGGGCCTCGGGGTGGGCGAGCGCCAGGCGCAGCATCGCCTCCGACACGTTCGCGGTCTCGGTCGCCTCCGACTTGCCGAACTTGGCGCGCGCCGGCGTGTTGAAGAACAGATCGCGCACCTCGACCTGCGTGCCGGCCGGCATGCCGACCGCGCGCGCGTCGGACTCGATGCCCGCCTCGACCGTCAGCTTGAAGCCGGCGGCCGCGTCGGGCGGGCGCGTCGCCAGCGTCAGCCGCGACACCGCGGCGATCGACGGCAGCGCCTCGCCGCGAAACCCGAAGGTGCGCAGCCCCCACAGGTCGTCGGCCGACGCGATCTTCGAGGTCGCGTGGCGGCGCAGCGCCAGGCGCGCGTCGTCGGGCTCCATGCCGGCGCCGTCGTCGACGACGCGCACCAGCCGGCGGCCGCCCGCCTCGATCTCGACGTCGATGCGCCGCCCGCCCGCGTCGAGCGCGTTCTCGACCAGCTCCTTGACGACCGACGCGGGCCGCTCGACCACCTCGCCGGCGGCGATCTGGTCGGCCAGCTCGGGCGGCAGCACGCGGACCCTGGGGCGCGTCGCCGGCGCGTCGCTCGTCATGCGGCGGACGCTAGCACGTGGCGATGGTCAGTGGCCCAGCTGCGCGATCAGATCCTGGCTGGCGCCGCGCACGGCGCTCTCGACCGCCTGCAGCTCCATGGTCGCCTGCAGCTGCGGCCGGAACGTCCGCTTGGACTTCTGCACGTGCGCCTCGCCCGAGGTCATCAGGAACAGCGCGTTGCCGGGCTGGCGCATCACCACCAGCTGGACCGCGCAGATCACCTCGACGTCCGGGCCGCCGTGCGCGACCGACAGATGCTTGATCACGCCGCCCACGGCGTAGGTCGCCTGCTTTTCGTCCACGTTGTCGTTGGCCGACACGTCGCCGAGCGGGCGCAGCTGCTCGACCAGGAAGTCGCGCATGTGGCTCTTCAGCAGGGCGCCGGCGTGGTGGCTGGGATCGCCGACCGGCCGCACCTCGATGGCCAGCTTGGCGGACCGCCGCCGGATGCCGGGCTCGCCCGGATCGTGTGGCGTCGAGTCGTCCAGGCCGCCGAGGCTGCGCACGGCGTCGCGCGCCATGTGACGCACGGTGGGCACCGGATCGTGGAGCGCCGCCACCACGGTGTCACGGCCGGCGGGCGCGCCGATCTGCCCGAGCGCGCGGACGGCGCTGGCGCGCACGGCCGGGTGCCCGTCGTGAGCGGCGGCGATCAAGGCGGGGACGGCGTGCTGCTCGCGCAGCCTGCCCAGGATCAGGGCCGCGTCGACGCGCACCTTGTACGAAGGATCGTGAAGCAGCGAGTCCTCGACGTCGTCGATGCGCGGCTGCGCGGACGCCGGCGCAGCCGCGAGCGCGAGCGCGAGCCCGAACAACAGGGCAGTCGTCGAAACGCCAGACGGCCGACGCGTGTGAGGCGCGTGCAAGGCCCGATCATGATCGCCCGGCGGCGTGATCGTGGTCAATGGAAAGACGAACGCGATCCGCGAGCGTGAAAGGTGCGATAGTGCGGGCGCGACACGCATGTCTGCCGCTGACGCGAACGACCAGACGCCTCCGATCTCGCTCGCGTATTCGGTCGACGCCGACGACGCGTTCATGTTCCACGCCCTGCGCGCCGGCGCGATCGACACCGGCGGGCTCCACTTTATCCACAGGCGCGATCACACCGCGGCGCTGAACCAGCTGGCGATCGACGCCGGCGCCGACGTGGTCGCGGTGTCGGTCGGGGTCTACCCCCAGATCGCGGGGCGCTACCAGATGCTGCCGCACGGCGCTTCGGTCGGGCGCGGCTTCGGTCCGGTGGTGGTCGCGCGGCGGCCGCTCGCCGCCGCCGATCTCGCCGGGCTGCGTGTCGGCATCCCGGGCGCGACCACCACCGCCTGGCTGGTGCTGCGGCTGATCGCGCCCGCGGCGATCGGCGTCGAGATCCCGATCTCGCCCTTCGCGGCGATCTTCGACGCGCTGGCGAGCGGCGCGGTGGACGCGGCGCTGTTGATCCACGAGGGGCGCCTGCTGTACCGCCAGCGCGGCCTGCACCTGGTGGTCGACATCGGCGATTGGTGGTCGGCCGCCGAGGGGTTGCCGCTGCCGCTCGGCGTGAACGTGATCCGGCGCGGCCTCGGACCGGCGCGGGTCGCCGAGGTGTCGGCCGCGCTGCGCGCCAGCATCGCCTGGGGCCTGGCCCACCGCGCCGAGATCATCGCCCAGATAGCCGCCGAAGATCGGGGTGATAAAGCTCTGTCAGATCAGTCGCTTATTGATCATTACTTGAACTTGTACGCGAATGACGATACGGCCGCGATGGCGGACGACGCGAAGCACGCGACCGACGTGCTGTTCGCGCGCGCGCGCGCCGCGGGCCTGCTCGCGTCGGCCGTCGAGGTCGACTGGGCGCCCTAGATCGATCGCAGGTAATTCCAGACGACCCGGCAGGCGGCGCGCGAGGCGGCCACGTGGTGGGCGCGCCACTCCTGGTGGCCGCGCGGGCCGACGCGGTTGGCGATGCCCAGCACGCCGGTCACCGCGCCGACGCCGGCGGCGGCGGCGGCGCGCGCGACGGCGAACAGCTCCAGGTTCTCGAGCCCGGCGCCGGTCGCGTGCGCGATCTGGCGCCCCAGCGTGGCGGAGCGGGTGACCGCGAGCGGGCAGGCGACGCCGAGCCGCGCGATCGACCTGCCGCCCGCCCCACAGGCGGCGAGGGCGTCGTTCAGCGCGTCCGCCGGCCCCGCGCGCGCCACCAGCGGCTCGGGCAGGTAGCCGTCGCCGCGCAGCGCGGCCGTCGAGACCAGGTGCAGCTCGCCGGCGAGCGCGGCCGTCCCGATCGCCGCCGTGGCCCGGCCGCGCGGGTAGGCGCCGGCCGTGCCGACGAAGATGACGCGGGCCGGGCGCGCCGCCGCGATGGCGGCCGCGGCGCCGACGGCGGCCTCGACCGGGCCGACGCCGACCGTGCCGAGCGCGAGGCGCGCCGGATCGATGGCCCGCGCCAGACGCCGCAGCGGCGCGATCTCCGGCTCCCACGCCGCGAGCACGAGCGTCGCGGCCATGCTCAGGTGCGCATCTCTTGCAAGCGCCTGATGCGTTCTTCGATCGGCGGGTGGGTCGACAGCAGGTTCATGATCGAGGCCGATCTGCCCCGCAGCGGGTTGACGATGAACAGGTGCGCGGTGGCCGGCCCGGCGAACTCGTACGGATGACGCTGCTGGCCCTGCTCCAGGCGCGCCAGCGCGCTCGCCAGCGCCTCCGGATCGCCGACCAGCGCGGCGCCCGACGCGTCGGCGCCGTACTCGCGCGAGCGGCTGATCGCCAGCTGGATCAGCAGCGCGAGCAAGGGGGCGACGATGAGCCAGGCGAGGGCGGCGAGGCCGCCGCCCCGGTTGCCGTCGCGCGATCCGCCGCCGAACCAGATCGCGATGTGGCCGATGCCGGAGATGATCCCGGCCACGCCCGCGGCGATGGTCGCGATCAGGACGTCGCGGTTCTTCACGTGCGACAGCTCGTGCCCCAGCACCGCCTCCAGCTCGCGTTCATTCAAGATCTGCATGATGCCATCGGTGACGGCGACGGCCGCGTGGGCCGGGTTGCGGCCGGTCGCGAACGCGTTCGCGGCGCTGGAAGGGATGACGAAGATGCGCGGCATCGGCAGCCCGGCCCGCCGGGTCAGCCGCTCGACGATCGCGTACAGCGTGGGGGCCTCGGCCGCCGTCACCGGCTGGGCGCGGTGCGCCGCCAGGGCGATCCGATCCGAGAACCAGTACATCACGAAGTTCATCACCACGCCGATGGCCAGGAACGCGGCCATGCCGTTCACCCCGCCCACCGCGCGCCCGACCAGCCCGAGCAGAACGATCAGCGCAGCCATCAACATGGCGGTGCGGACGTAGTTCGAGGAGAAGCGCGGGCGGGGCTCGGCGATCGCCATCACTTTCAGGTTAAACACACCCGTGCGCAGGTCAAAGCGCGCGCGCTCGACCTCGCTCGCGGTCATTGCGGCGGCGGGATCAGATCCTCGACCAGGACATTGGCGGTCGAGCTCTGCAGCGCGGCCGCCGTCGTCTTCCCGAACGCGATGGCGTGGGTCGACCCGACCGTGCCGTTCAGCGTGTCGTCGGCGGCCGCCGAGTCGAGGCCGTCGAGCGCCTGACCGTCGACCGACACCAGCTCGTCGCCGACGTGCAGCCCCTGGGCCGCGGCGTCGGTGTTCTGGTAGACGACGCCGACCAGGTAGCGGTGCGCGCTGGTGCTGGGGCCGGGGCCGATCTCGATCCCGACCCGCTTGAACTCGTCGACGATCGTCGCGGAGGTGTAGCGCTGGAGATGCAGCGTTCCGTGCGGGTAGTCGATCGTGACCATGAACTCGCGCAGGAAGTTGCCGCCCAGCAGGCCGTCGACCGGGTGGCCGACCTCCTGCTCGATGGTGTCGAGGATCATGTCGTAGATCGGCGCGCCCAGGTTCATGACCGCGGGATCGGTGACGGTCGCGCCGCCGACGGTCAGCGAGCGCACGCGGCTGACGGTCGCCATCCCCGGCCCGGCCACGGTGCTGATCGGCAGACCGGGCAGCTGCTTGCGCCCGTCGGCGACGACGGTGCTCCAGACCGACGCGCGAACGGTCGTCTCGCTGGCGCCCGTGTCGAGGATGAACGGGTGGGACACCCCTTCGACGTCGACCGTCAGCGGGATGCGCGTGGCCGGGAAGGTGATGATCGGTCCCCCCGCGCGCAGCATGCCGCGCCCGCCGCCCTGGAGCGTGAAGGGGATCGCGGCCCCCGGCACCTCGACGCCGTCGACCGCCGGCTCCATCGACGGCATGCCGAGCCGGAACGCGAGATCGGGGTGCGCGTAGTCCAGCCGCACCGTGAACTGGCGCATCACGTTGCCGCCGAACAGGCCGGCGAAGGCGAGCGGATCCATCGCCCCGCCGAACTGCATCTGCACGAGCGGGACGCGGTCGACGGTGAAGTCGCCCACCGTCACGTCGGCGGTCACCACGTCCTCCGCCGGCAGCATCAGCCCGGGGAACAGGGTCTGATCGAGCAGCATGAGGGGCGAGCCGGTGTCGACGCCCAGCCGCCCGCCCCCGAAGCCGTTCACCTTCACGTCCGCGAAGACGAGGTTCGACCCGACGCGCGAGGGCGACGGGATGCCGGGCATCCCCATGGTGGCGAACCCCGAGGAGCCGCCCCCGCACCCGGCGGCGAGCAGCAGGAGCGCCGCGAGGCCGCCGCCGCGGCGCGCGCGCCGGCGATCCGGATCCGAGAAGCAAAGCGAAGCGTCTCTGTTCATGTCACAAGCTTCGGACGATTGCCGGTGTCGCGCAACCGACCCCAGATTCATGTGCTAGTGTGCACACCCTTTTTCAGGAGGAACCCCAATGAGTCTCGTGACGAGGAAAGCGCCCGACTTCAGCACCGATGCCGTCGTCGGCGACGGCGATTTCAAGAAGGTTTCGCTCGCCGATTACAAAGGCAAGTACGTGGTGCTCTTTTTCTATCCGGCGGACTTCACTTTCATCTGCCCGACGGAGATTCAGGAGTTTTCCCGCCGCTATGAGGAGTTCCGCGCCCTCAACTGCGAGGTGCTGGGCGTTTCGACCGACTCGAAGCACTCGCACAAGGCGTGGATCAAGTCGGGCCTCGGCAAGCTGAATCACCCGCTGGTCGCCGACTTCAACAAGACGATCTCCAGCGACTACGAGGCGCTGATCGAAGGCGGCGTCGCCTGCCGCGCCACGATCATCATCGACCCGAGCGGCGTCGTTCAGCACGCGTCGTACAACGCCGACCTGCTGGGGCGCTCGGTGAGCGAGACGCTGCGTCTGGTGCAGGCGCTGCAGACCGGCGAGCGCTGCCCGGTCGAGTGGAAGCCGGGCCAGAAGACGCTCGGCAAGCCCGCCTAGACCCACCGCTCGAAATTTCCCACGGCGTGCGAGAGCGACTATTCTCGCGCGCCGTGAGACCCGTCGCGGGTGCGGTGTTCGTGCTGGTCGGCGCCCTGGCCGCCTGCGATGCGCCCCGGCCCGCCAACCCGCGGCTGTGGACGCTGTTCGACGTCGCCGCGCTGTACGCGGGGGGCGCCGATTCGACGTTCCGGATCGCGACCGACGCGGGCCTGCCGGGCGGGATCCCGCTCGCTGACTTCTACGACAAGGACTCGGCAACGCTGAAGGTCCGCCTCGGCTGGGCCGAGGGGTACCAGGCCGGCTACGTGACGACCGAGGTCTGGTCGCACTTCGGCGAGATCTGGGTGCAGCCGGCCTACGTGCCGGTCACCGGATGGACGGACGGCAAGCCGCAGCCGCTGACGATGCCGTGGAAGCCGATCTTCTCCGTCGGGCCGGAGAGCCGCTTCTACAGCCCGTTCTGGCAGATCATCTATGTCGACGTGCCGCCCGGGACGGCCGACGGCGCGCTGACGTCCGCCCGCGACGTGCTCGACGCCGGGTACACGTTGCACCCGGGGGAGGGGCGCCTGTGGGTGATGGGCGCGGGCGACAAGACCGTCGGTCCGTTCAGCGTCGGCGGCGCGTTCCTGTCCGGACCGCAGCCGGTGGGGGGCGGGACGCCGGTGACGGGCTGGCTGGACGGCGCGGAGGTCCAGGTCCTGGATTTTCCCGCGACGCCGGTCGACTGGGACGACGACAAGGTGGTCGCCGAGGTGCCGATCTACCGGTTCGTGCTGCGGACCGGCGACGGCAAGCTCTACGCCCCCGACATGCCGAGCGTGCTGGGCACGGGGCCGCCGCACGCGCACACGCCGGCGCCGAAGGATCCCACGACCGGCGCCGTCACCGCCAAGTACAGCGGCTACTGGCGCATCTACACGGTCGTCGTGCCTGCGGGGGCTCACGTGTTCGCGCCGCACGGCACGGCGCTCTACGACGAGCTCGCGGGCGTCGGCGTTCCGGTCGACGACGTCAGCTACGCGCCCGGCGTGGCCGACCCCGCCGATCCGGCGGACGACCAGTACGTCGTCGGCCGCGTGGCGCTGAACCCGAGCTGCTTCACGGGCGACTACGACCCGCAGAGCGCCGCCTGCCTCTACCTCGACTCGCAGGACGAGATCGAGCGCTACGTGCCGGCCGATCTGATTCGCCCCACCGACATCACCGTGACCTGCCCGCTGGTCAGCGCGGCGGCCCAGGCGGCGAAGCCGTGACGCTGGCGCGCTGGACGGCGGCCGCGGTCATGCTCTGGGCGGCGCGCGCGTCGGCGCAGGTGCTGCAGCCGGTGCTGCCGCCCGCGCCGCTGCCGCCCCCGGCGACGGCGCCGCCCGGACCCGAGCCCGAGCCGATCAACGACAGCGAGGGCTACACGCCGCCGCCCGAGGGCGCGGGCGCGCCGGCGCCGCTGTCGATCAACGGCTACGTCGACGTCGGCTTCGCGAAGGCGCAGGGGGACGGCACCAGCTTCGCGCCCGGCGACACGCGCGTGCCGCTCGACTACGGCGTCGACGGGTTCGCGCCCGCCGTCAACGCGCGCGGCGACGCCGCCTCGACCGATCCCGGCCCGGGGCGCACCGTCAACGGGTTCCTGCCGCGCTCGGCCGGCATCGGCGGGCGGCCGTCGTTCCTGCTCAACACGCTGGACGTCGATCTGAAGTACGCGGCGGCGTCGTTGCCGCTGATGGTGTTCTCGCGCGTGCAGTTCCTGCCGCGGTTCTTCGAGCAGGGCGGCGGCGACGGGACGCGCGTCGTCGTCGAGCAGGCGTTCGGGCGGCTGGTGCCGTTCGAGAGCCAGGAGCTGGCGCTCAGCGTGGGCAAGTTCGACTCGGTGTTCGGCATCGAGTACCTCGACAACCAGGCGAACATCCGCACCGGCGTGACGCCGTCGTTGATCGCCCGCTACACGACCGGCCAGTCGATCGGCGCCAAGCTGTTCTATCGCGTCCAGATCGCGCCGATCGCGTCGGCGCTCAGCCTGAACGTCGCGGCGACCAACAGCGGGACCTTCGTCGAGGTGCTGCAGCCGCCCGACGCGAACCTGACGGGCGCGCCGGTCGGCTCGGGCCGCCTCGGCTACGAGCTGAACGCGGCGGCGCTGCAGGCGAAGCTGGGCGCCTCCGCGATGTACGGGCCGCGCAACGATCAGCCCGAGCGCGCGGCGCACCAGAAGGCGTTCGGCGCCGACCTGCGCGTCGCGGTGGCCGGCCTCTACCTGAACGCCGAGTACGTGCGCGTGGAGGAGGACGAGGGGGGCCCGAAGACGACGTCGGTCGGCGCGTTCCCGTTCTCGTCCGGGTTCCACGCGCGCGGCGGTTACGTCCAGCTGGCGTACGCGCTGTCGCTCGACGCCGGGCCGCTGCGCAAGCTGACCGTCTACGCGCGCTACGACCGGCGTCACGCCTGGTTCGAAGGCTACACGCCGATCACCGTCGATCGCATCACGGGCGGTGTGCGGCTCGATCTCGGCGACGCGCTGATCCTGAAGGGCGAATACCTCGACAACCGCGAGCTGGCGGGCGCGCCGACGGTCGCAAACAACGTGATCACCTCGTCGTTGGTGTATAGCTGGTGACGATGGGCGTCCGGAGCTCGCGTCGACCGCCGTCGCTGCCGCTGGTCGCGGCGCTGCTGGCGGCGCTCGGGCTGACGCCGGCCGTCGCGTCGGCCGCGCCGCCGCCCGACGGGCGCGGCTGGCTGGGCGAGGAGATGCCGCTGCCGCTCGCGGTGCGGACCGCGCAGGACCTGGCGGTCAAGGCCGCGGCCGAGAAGCAGTACCTGATCTTCAACCTGCTCGCCGGCGGCAAGCTGGCCTGGGACACGGGCGACTTCACCACCGCGGCGGCGAAGTGGGAGGCGTTGCTGCGCGTGCACGGGCTGGATCCCGACATCGAGAAGGTGATCCGCCCGCTGGCGAAGGAGGCGCGGGCGCACGCCGGGACCGCCGGCGTGCCGGCCCCGCCGCTGGCCGCGACCGCGACGCCCGAGCCGCCTGAATCCGAGGCGGCGGCCGCGCCGCGCGCGCCGACGCCGGCCGCCTCGGTCAGCGGAACCGTGTCGGGCGGCGGCGGCCAGGGGCCGGGCGGGGCGGTGATCTGGTTGAAGCGCATCGGCGGCGAGACGCCGCGGCCGCCGGCCGCGCACGGCAAGGTCGTCACCCAGCGCAACAAGACCTTCATCCCGCACGTCCTGGTCGTGCCGGTCGGCAGCAAGGTCAGCTTCCGCAACGACGACCCGATCTTTCACAACATCTTCTCGCTGTCGAAGCCGAACGACTTCGACAGCGGGCTCTACAAGCAAGGGGCGACGTACCAGCAGACGTTCAAGCACGCGGGCGTCGTCCAGATCCTGTGCAACATCCACTCGTCGATGCTGGGGGTGATCGTCGTGGTCGACACGCCCTACTACGCGCAAGCCGACGGGGCAGGCGCGTTCACGATCAAGGGCGTGCCGCCCGGCGAGTACGAGCTGAAGGCCTGGCACGAGGCGGCCTCGAAGCTGGTGGCGCAGCGGATCAACGTCGGCCCGGGCGGCGTGCGCGGGCTGGCGCTGCAGGTGGGCGGCGACAAGCGCCCGCCGCAGTTCGTCCCCGACAAGTCCGGCAAGCCCCGCCAGTCGCACCTCGGGTACTGACCCGCTGTTGACGATTGTCATGACGGATCGGCCCGCCCGACGGCCTCAGGATTTTGAGACGCCGCGGGACGCGCGGCCGCGTGAGGGCGCGACGAGCGCGACGTCCCGCGGACGGCGCCTGCTGGAACGGGCCTTGCTGCGTCCGCGACACATGCGCACCCAGCGGATCACCTTCGTCCCCGGCCTGGCCATGCTCGTGCTCGCGTCGGCCTGCGGCAGCATCAGCGGCATGCTGCAGAACGACGGCGGCGGAGGCCAGGACGGCGGCCCGGCGGCCTGTCGAACGCTCGACGAGGCGGCCTGCCGCGCGCGGACCGATTGCAAGGCCGGCGCTTGCTCGGTGTGCGGCGGCACGCCGGCGTTCGCCGGCTGCTACGACCCGAGCCACGAATCGCCGCCCGCCTGCCTGGCGATCCCGTGCCCCTCGCCCTGCACGGGGCTCGACGAGACGTCGTGCCGGGCGCGCACCGACTGCCAGGCGCTCTCCTGTCCCGACTGCAACGGCGGCGCGCACTTCGTCGGCTGCGCCGCGGCGGGCGCCATCGTCGACGTCGCCTGCCCGGCGATCGCCTGCCCGCTGCCGTGCGCGCAGGAGACGACGAAGGACGCCTGCGACGCGCGCCCCGACTGCCACTCCGTCTTC
>DATBHU010000644.1:0-29168 GCA_036557265.1 Polyangia bacterium | reverse complement strand
TCAGGTCGGCGATCTCCTGGTCGCGCTGGCGCGCACGCACGAGCGCGAGGTCATCGAGGACGCGCTGGCGGCGCTTCCCCGGCATCTGTCGGCGATCCTCGACGATCGGCGCCTGTCGCCGGCGCAGCGGCGGCGCATCCTTTTCCTGCTGTGGGACGAGATGGCCGAGCCCGCGGACACCGAGCGCGGGTGGGCCGGGGCCAGGGCGCGCCGCCTGATCGAGACGTTCGTCCAGGAGCGCCTGCCGCGCGGCGGGCCGGAGGCTTACTCGGACGCCGAGCTGGCGGGGTTCAACGAGAGCCGGCGCGGCGCGGTACGATTCGAGCCGTATGCCGCGCCCAGCGGCGACCGCCAGCGCGACCCGGGCGACGACCGCTGACGGAAGCCGACCGCGCGCCGGCTGAGCCGGATCAAAAACGGGCCGCGCGAATGTCCTGCCACGTATGCTAGCTTCCGCGAACGATGGCGCCGAAGCCGCCGCCGCTGCCCCCTGACGCGCGCCGCCCGGGCGCGCCGTCCGAAGAGGACGCGCCGGATACCGCGCCCGATAATCCGGCGCCCGCGCCGCCGGCGCCGCCCGCGGCGTTCACGCCCGCGGTGCCGGCGCCCCGGATTCCGCGCCGCCCCACGCCGCCGCCGCTGCCCCCGCCCCCGACCGCCGCGGCGCCGCCGCCCGAGCTCCCGCCGCTCGCGGCGCCCGCGGACTACCCGCTTCCTCCGGAGCTGGCCGCGCCCTGGAACGACGCCCCGCCCCCAGCAGCCTCGGAGACGGTCGAAGTGACGAACCGATCCGACGGCGGCTTCTTCTACTGGCTCCTCCGCTTCTACGCGTTCGGCCTGATGTGCGCGCTCGGCCTCCTGTTCATGGTCGGCATCGGCACTTACGTCTACTTCGCCGCGACGCTGCCGACGCTGCCCGACATCGCGACGTACCACGACGTCGCGGCGACGACGACGGTGATGCGCGGTGCCGACGGGACGCCGCTGGCCGAGCTGGCGAGCGAGCGGCGCGAGATCCTCCCGTTCGATCGCTTCCCGCCCCAGCTGGTGCACGCCTTCCTGGCCGCCGAGGATCGCCGCTTCTACGAGCACCAGGGCCTCGACTACCGCGGCATCGTGCGCGCGCTGACGGCGAACCTGCGCGCCGGCGCGACCACGCAGGGCGGCTCCACCATCACGCAGCAGGTCGCCAAGTCGTTCCTGTCGAGCGAGCGGACGCTGCAGCGCAAGATCCGCGAGGCGATCCTGGCGCGCCGCCTGGAGATGCACTTCTCGAAGCGCGACATCCTGACGCTGTACCTGAACCAGATCTTCCTGGGCCACGGCGCCTACGGCGTCGCCGCCGCCGCCCGGCGCTACTTCGACAAGGCGGTCGGCGAATTGGACCTCGGCGAGATGGCGCTGCTGGCCGGGCTGGCGCGGGCGCCGTCGCGCTTCTCGCCGCTCACCAGCCTAGAGGCGGCGCGCGCCCGCCGCGACCAGGTGCTGGGGACGATGATCGCCGCCGGCTACCTGACCGAGGACGAGGCGAACCACTGGCGCGCCCGCCCGGTGGTCGTGCGCCAGCGCCCCGACTTCTTCCACACCACGTCGCCGTACTTCGCCGAGCACGTGCGCCGCGACATCGCGCGCCGCTACGGCGAGAAGAAGCTGCTCGAAGGCGGCCTCGACGTCGAGACCACGGTGATCCCGTGGATCGACGCCTCCGCGCAGGAGAACGTCGACTTCTCGCTGCGCAAGCTGGACAAGCGGCAGGGCTGGCGCGGACCGGTGGCGCGGCTCGCCGGCGCGGCGGCGGATGAATTCCGCGCCCGCGTCGCCGCCCGCTACGGCGCCGACCCGCCCGTGGAGGGGCGGCTCTACCTCGGCATCGTCGAGGCCGCGGGGGCCGGGGGCGCGTACCGCGTGCGCGTCGGCAAAGGGCTCTACACGCTGCCGTCCGCCGGGCTGACCTGGGCGGTGCCGTACAGCGCCAAGGACGCCACCAACGGCAAGGTGCTGGACTCGACCGTCGGCGTCCTGCACCCGGGCGACGTGATCTGGGTGAAGAACGCGCACCAGTCGAAGCGGCGCCGGTTCTCCGACTGGGTCTACGACGCCAAGAGCGAGGTGCAGTGGCTGCCGGCGTACGACGAGACCGCGCCCGGCAAGGCCGCCCCCAAGCGCGCCGTCGCCAAGCCGGTCGAGCTGCAGCTGGAGCAGACACCGCGCGTGCAGGGGACGATCTTCAGCTACGACCACGACACCGGCTACGTCGTCGCGATGGTGGGCGGCGACGACTACGACCGCTCGGAGTTCAACCGCGTGTCGCAGGCCTGCCGCCAGCCGGGGTCGGTGTACAAGCCGATGTACTACTCGCTGGCGCTGGATCGCGGCTACGGCTTCACGTCGCTGCTGAACGACGTGCCGCGCGCCGAGGTCGACCCGGTGACGGGCGAGGTGTGGACGCCGACCAACCTGAACAACACGGTCGAGTACCAGGTGACGATGGAGTACGCGCTCATCTGGTCGAAGAACGTGCCGTCGGTGCAGCTGTTCAAGCTGGTGGGCGGCAAGGAGGTCGAGAAGTGGGCGCGGCGGCTCGGCATCACGACGCCGATCATCCCTGACCAGGCGCTGGCGCTGGGCGCGTCGTGCACGCGCATCGACGAGCTGACCCGCGCGTTCTCGGCGTTCGCCAAGAACGGCGTGCTGGTCGACCCGATCTACATCCGCCGGATCCGCGATCGCAACGGCGTCGCCATCGAGGACCACAGCGCGCCCGGCGATCCGTTCGGGACGCCGGCGGAGCGGCTCGACCGGCTGGTCGCGCTGGCCGGCCAGCCGCCGGTCGAACCGGTGATCCCGCCGCGCACCGCCTCCCTCACCTCGACGCTGCTGCGCCACGTGGTGACGCGCGGCCACGCCCCGTCGATCCGCAGCGCCGGCCTGCCCGCGGCGGGCAAGACCGGCACGTCGAGCGCGACGATGGACACCTGGTTCATCGGCTTCACGTCGCGCTGGATGACCTCGACGTGGATGGGCGACGACCTGCGCGAGCGCCCCCTCGGTCAGAAGGACGCCGCCTTCATGCTGACGGTGCCGATGTTCGCGCGCTACATGATGGAGGTGACGGCGGGCCAGACGCTGCTGGACATCCCGTGGGCGCGGCCGCCGGGCGTGAAGGCCGACGACACCGGCGGCAAGCTGCGCACGACGATGGAAGAGGTCGCCGCCGACGCCCCCGCCGCGCCGGGCGCGAAGAAACCGCCGCCCGCCGGGGTCGTCGGACCGGGCGGCACGAAGAAGCCCTGGGTCGACCCCTTCCAGTGAGGCCGGGCGCGGCGGGCTACTTCTTCTTCCCCTTCTGCGGCGTCTTGCAGGCCGTCAGCATCGTCTCGACGTCGGCCTTGGTGTAGACGCCGTCGGGCTTGCGCCAGTCGGTGCACTTGAACATCGACTTGCCGACCTTCACGTTGTGCACGAAGTGGTAGCCGCGCACGCCGAACATCGTCCCTTCGAACAGCAGCGTGTCCTTGTCGTCGAAGTCGTACTTCTTGACGTCCTTCATCAGTCCGTCCGGGCTGTTGTAGGCCTTCTTCGCGGCGGCCAGATCCTCCTTGCCGGCCGATCGCGACCGACCGAAACCATGCACGCGCGCGCGGCGGACCTCGCGTCTCGACTGCGCCTCGCATCCGCTTACGTGCTTTTTTCGGCGCGTGGGCTGGATTTGGTCTTGCGGACGCCAGCCCACGCGCCGAAAAAGACCCACGCGCGGTCCGCAGCGCTCGGTCGAGGCGTGACGTGCGCGCCCGCGCGTAATGGAGCTGGCCTGCGGTCGCGGGACGGCGATCTGATCGGTCGCGTCAACTTGAAAGCGGTATGGTCTAGTGCACGCGGGCCGGCAGGCTCGCCTCGGCCAGCGCCTGCGCCTCCACGTGCAGGTCGCAGCCGGCCTCGTGCAGGCGATCGGCGAGCGGGGCGAGCGCGTCGGCCCGATCGACGGCGGCGCTCGCGTCGCGGGCGGCGACGGCGAGCGCGGTCTCCTCGAGCATCGCCACCTGCAGCTCGAGCCGCGCGCGCACGCGGGTGGCCGCCCCCGAAAGCGCCTGCGCGCGCTCGTCGAGTGCGACCACCGCGCGTGCGGCACGGGTCAAATCGGCGCGCGCCGCCTCGTCGACGGCGCCCTCCGCGGCCAGCGCCAGCTCGCCGGCGCGCGCGCGCACGGCGGCGACGTCGATCCGCTCCAGCTCGCCGCGCAGCTTGCGGCAGCGCACCGCCAGCGCCAGCACCTCGCGCGTCACCTGCTCCGCCAGCTGCGCCAGCCGGCGGCCGTCGGGGCCGGCCTCGTCACCCTGGCCGCCCAGCCCGTCGACGATCCGGTCGTGCGCGATCGCGGCGCGCTCGGCCAGCGCCCGCTCTTCGCCGCGCGGCCCGCCCAGGGTCGCGCGCGCCTCGACCAGCGCGCGCGCCAGCGGCGGCTCGGCCAGGTGCTCGACGTGCGCGATCACCAGCGCCGAGGACGCGGCGAACCCTGCCAGCAGACCGATCAGGAGCGCGTCGCCCGCCGCCGGCACGTCGCCCCCGCCCGTGAAGGCCCGCCAGGTCGCCCCCGCGAGCACCGCCCCCAGCGCCGACGTCAGGACCGTCACCAGGTGCCGGCGGCCGGTCCGCCGACCGGGCCCGGCCTCCCCGACTTGCCCGACTTGCCCGACTTGCCCGACTAACATGGCCAGCAGCGGCCCGATCGCCATCGTCATCCACCAGGTCGCGCCGCCGAGCGGCAGCGCCCACGCCAGCGCGCCCACGCCGCCCGCCGCCCCGATGACCACCAGCGCGTCGTGCTGGAACCCGCGATGATCGCGGAATCGCCAGTTCATGTTCATGGCGCGCTCCTTCAGTCCAGGGTCAGGCCGTCGAGCGGGTTGTCGGAGACCGACCGCTTCAGCGCCTTCTTGGCGGCGACGTCGAAGCTGTCCGCCCGGCCCGCCTTGGCGGCGGCCGCTTCGTGCGCGTCCAGCTCCTTCTTGCGAAGCTTGCTCAGCTCGACGATCCGCTTGTTGATCTCGCTCCGCTCCTTCTGCTTCTCCGCGATCATCGCCGCCTGCTTGTCCTTGCTCATCGCCTTCATGTCAGCGGGCAGCTCGCCCTGGACGTCGTCCAGCTTCACGGCGCCG
Organism: Polyangia bacterium; assembly: GCA_036557265.1. Taxonomy (GTDB): domain Bacteria; phylum Myxococcota_A; class Polyangia; order Fen-1088; family Fen-1088; genus JADGRB01. The sequence goes on along the minus strand of DATBHU010000644.1, from coordinate 24,012 downwards.
CTCGCGACCCCTTCGACCAGGTCGCCCTTGCCGCCCACCGCCTTGCCGTGGCTGGCCAGGTATCCGGCGCGCGCCGCCTTCTCGGAGACCGGCGCCGCCGCCGCGACCGCCGTCGCCGCCGCCACGGCCGGCGCCGCGCTGCCGTATCCGATCGCCGTGCCCGCCAGCTTGTCGTGCAGCCGACCGAGCTCCTCGTCGTAGGCCGAGTGCTCCTCCTGCATGCCGCCGTCCTGGTGAATCGCCATGTACTGGCCGCCGCCCAGCGACGCGATCTGGCGCCACGCCCGCTCGGCCACCCCGTCGGTGCCGCACAGGATCGTATGCAGCTGGATGCCCTTGCGCGCCGCCGCGCGCGCCGCGCGGGTGGCGTCGTAGCCGTCGCTGTAGTCGGTGTGCGGCGGCGCATCGCCGACCAGGTAGATCACCTTCACGACCGCCTGATCGTCGCTCCACGACATCTTGTGCACCGATTCGTCGAGCGCGCGCGCGACGTGCTCCGGGCCGTCGCCGCCGCCCTCGGCGTGGAAGCTGCGCAGCCGGCGATAGACGCGATCCAGATCCGGATCCAGATCGAACACCCGGGTGACGTACGCGTCGCCGATGTCGCGGTAGGCGATCAGGCCGACGCGCAGATCCGGCGTCGGCTGGCCCTGGGCGACGAAGCTGGCCAGGCTCCAGATCTTCCGCTTGGCGCCCTCGATCAGGCCGGACATCGACCCGGTCGTGTCGAGCGCGAACACCAGCTCGACGCGCGGCCGCGCCACGGCGACCGTCGCCTGGACATTTGACTGTTGCGACTCGAGCGGCTCGGGCGCGCGCGGGGCGGGCGCGATCGCGATGGGCGCCGGCGCGCGGCTCGGCACCGCGCGGCTCTGGCGCTGCACGCCGAGCACCGCCAGCAGCGTCAGCACGGCGCCGGTCAAGATGGCGTAGGTGACGATCCGGCGCGGCGGCCGGGGCGTCCGGTTCGGGGGCGACGGTGAGCTGCTGTTCGAAGTCGTGGCATCCATGAGCGGCCTCCTCGGTGGGTGCCGCCTCAGACGCACCACCCCGCTGATGGATCTGCGCGGATGCCGCTACTGCGGCGCGTCGCCGTAGCGCCCGGTCAGGAAACGCGACGCCAGCGCCAGCAGACGCAGCGTCTCGTCGTGCGACACCTCCAGGTGCAGGCGCACGGACCGCCCCTGCCGATCGACCTGAGCGCGCGTCACCAGCGACGAGAACCCGGTCAGCACCAGCAACGGGTGCGTCCGCAGCTTGCGCTGCACGATCGGCCACTGCGTCTCCCACTGCTGCGCGGGCGCCTCGGTCTTGAATTCCGCCACGAAATCCAGGAACGGCGCATCGGCGACGCCGATGACGGCGTTGATCGCCGCCGGAACGGGCATGCCGTAGAGAAGCGGCGCCTCGCCGGGCGCCGGCGCGCGCGACTTGAACATGTCGACCGCGTTGATCATCACCGCCCCATCCGGCGGCATCAGCCCTTCCTCGGCGTCGATGCGGGTCAGCAGCGACGCCCAGCCGCCCTTGAGCGGCGACTGTGTCGGCGTCGCGGGCGCGCCTCCGTCGGCATCGGCCGGCGCGCCGGCGCCGTCGCTCACGCCGCCATCGGGCGGCGACGCGGGCGCGAGCAACAAGGCGCGATACGCGCGCGGCGTCACCACGGTCAAGCCGGGCGCCGCCAGGACGATCAGACGGTCGTCCCGGCGCGCCGCGATCGTGTCGCGCGCGTGCCGTTCGGCGATCGGGCGGCCCGCCTGCGTGCGCCAGGTGAGCGTGTGGTCGGACGCCTTCGCCGCCTGACTCAGCGCCGCGCGCACCCGCGCGTCGTCCAGGTGATGGCGGACGGCGACGAACGTCACTGCCGGGTCGACTGGATTCGGCGTCGCGATCAGCAGCGCATCGAAGTCCCTGAACAGATCCAGGCCCGTGCCCGACACGAAATCGCGGCGGTCGGGCAGGCGCATCAGCAGCTCGTCGACCGGCGCCGCATAGTCGGTCCCACGCAGCCGGTCCAGACGCATCAGGACGGTCAGCCGCGAGCCCTGGGGCCCGTACGCGCCCAGGTCGCTGGTCGGCGCCGGCCCCGCGTCGTCGTCGGCGGGGGACGAACCGGCCGTCTTGTCGTCCTTGCCGGCCCGCGACGCCAGCGTCCCCGCCTCGCGCGACGCCTCGGGGGCACGGCTGCGGGCGCGGGCCGGCGCGCGCGCCTTGGCCTGCCCCGCCTCGGGCCGGCCGAGGGGGAGATCCTTCACCTCCTGGAGATCACCCGCGATCTCCACGTCGACCGGCCCGGAGAACCCCCGCGCCCCCAGGGCCAGACCGATGGCGATGACGCCGAGATGCGCCAGCACCGACAGCACGAGACCAAGGGTCCAGCGCAACAGCATGCCGCGTCACCCGATCGTACTCCATTCTGGTACCCGGACCGGAATTCCGGGGCGGGCGGCTCGGACGCGTCGCGACGCAAACCGCGAAAAGACGCCTATTCTGGTAGGCTTCGCGCTGATGCGGGTCTGCCCCCGACGGCGTCGCTGCTGGATCCTCGGGCGGGGCGGCCCCCCTATGACGGGGCGCCGGCCGCGGTGCCCGGAAAGCGCGCGGCGATGATCGACGCGGCCGGGGCGACACCGATGGTCAACAGCGCGCCGTCGCGCGGCCACTCCTGCACGATCTCCGTCAACGCCCCCGACAGGAACGCGCCCGCGACGCGCGCGGCAGCCGTCGTGCTCGAGGTGGCGTCGGCGGCGATCAGCCGTCCGCCCGGGCGCAGGCACGGCACCAGCGCGGACAGCCAGCGGATGGCCTCGTCGTCCTGCAGGCCGCCGACGTTCTCGACCACCAGCGCCGCCAGCGTCCCGCGGCCGAGCGGCAGCTCGGCGGTCGCGAGCGCGACCTCGAGCGCGCGCGACTGCTTGCGCGCGCGGCGGCGGGTCCGCAGCGCGATCGGCCGCGCTTCCGGCTCGACCAGCACGAGCGCACGGCCGGCGCTGGCCACCGCGTCGCCCAGCCAGGGCGGACCAATCACGACCACGGGGGCGCGCCCCTCCGTCCAGCGAAGCACGGCCGCCAGCGTCGGCGCGCTGCCGAGGGCGCCTGATAGCAAGGGTCCCTTGACGCTCATCTTCCTTGTTCGGGGCGGGAACCTATCATGAGCGGGCCGGCATCCATGACGTTCTGTGTTCGGCTGGGCCCCGCGGCGCCGCCCGAGAAGATCGGCGGCAAGGCACGGTCTCTGCTCAGGTTGGCGGCCGCCGGATTGCCCGTGCCCAACGCGATCGTGGCGACGACCGATCTGTTCGCGACGTTGCGGGCCGAGGGGCCCCGGTTGCCGTCGACCCTGAACGCGCCCGGCGCGCTGACGACGGTCGAGGGCGCGGCGCGCGCGCTCGCGGCGGCGCCGTGGCCGGAGGGCTTCGCGTCGGCGCTGGCGCGCGAGATCGACACGCTGGTGCCCGAACCGGGCGCGCGCTACGCGGTTCGATCGTCGGCCTCGCTGGAGGACGAATCGGGCGCGCTGGCGGCGGGTGTGTTCCTGTCCCGGATCGACGTCGCGCGCGGCGAGGTGCTGGAGGCGGTGCGGGCGGTGCTCGGGTCGGCGCTGTCGCCGGCCGTCGTCGCGTACCTGGCGCAGCACGGCCTGCACACCGACAACCTCGGTTTCGCGGTGCTGATCCACGAGTTCATCGACGGGCAGTTCGCCGGGGCCGCCGCCTTCGACCCGACCCGCGAGGAGCCGCCCCTGATCGAGGTGCAGACCGGAAGGACGGCGGCGCTGCAGAGCGCGGCGCGCGCCCGCATCGAAGAGGCGGCGCGCGCGCTGGCCAAGGGGCACGGCGCCGTCGAGCTGGAGTGGGTGGTGAGCGACGGGCGGCCCACGTTCTTGCAGCTGCGCCCGCTGCACGCGCCGGGGCGGCCGGCGGTGCGTCCGGCGATCGCGCTGCCGTCGTTCGATCCGCTGTCGGCGGCGACGGATCGCGACCTCAACGACACCGACTGGCACTGGGACGCCGCCCACAACCCGCTGCCACTGTCGCCGGCGCAGGCGGGGCTGGTCTCGCTGGTCGACGAGCAGTGCAAGATCGGCCTGCGCCAGCGCGTGGTGGGCGGCTACCTCTTCTATGCGACGGATCCGACGTCGGAGACCACGCCGATCGGCGCCGCCGACGCCCTGCGCGGGGTGTGGGAGGCCGCGCGCCAGCGCCTCGCCCACCCGACCCCGACGCTGGAGCAGGCCCTGGACACGTTCGTGGCGATCTACCAGCCGCTGTTCGGGGTCGTGCAGCCGAACTCGCGCGCTGCCACCGGCGTGCTGGCGGCGTTCCTCCGGCGCAACGGCTTCGATCCGGCGCCGCTGCTGCCCAAGCTGCTGTCGGGCGTGTCGTCGGCGGCCACGGAGCGGGCGCGGCGCGCGCGCGCGCTGGCCGAGGCGATCGATCCGAAGCTGCGCGCCGAGGCGCTCGCGAGCTACCTGGAAGAGTTCGGCGACGAGGCGCCGCGCTGGGACGTCGCCGCGCCGACCTGGCGCGAGCGCTCGGCGTCGCTCGAGCGGCTGATGCGCGGCAGCAGCGTGGGCGCGCCCATCGACGATCGACCCTGGCGCGAAGCTTCGGAGGCGGTGCGCGCCCGTCTGCCCGAGGAGATGCACGCCGAGTGGGACTCGCGCCTGGTGGTGGCGCGCCGGGCGGTCGCCGTCGCCGAGGACGACGACGCGCTGTACGCGCGGCTGCAGGCGCACGTGCGGCGCGCGCTGCTGCGCGAGGGTGAACGTCTGTGGCAGGGCGGCCTCCTCGCCGATCCGAACGAGGTGTTCTGGCTGCCGCTGGAGTCCGTGCGCAAGGACGCGCGCGGCGAGGCGCCGCTCGGCTACGAGGAGACGGCGCTGGCGCTGACCGCCGCGCGCAGCGCCGACGCGGAGGCGCGCACCAACCCACCGCCGCTCGGCGCGGCCGACACGCTCGAGGTCGGCACCGACGTGGTGCGGGGACGGCCGGGCGCCGCGGGCGCGCGCATCGGTCCGGTGCGCATCTACCGCGGCGAGCACGAGCCGGAGCACGACGGCGATCACGTGCTGGTGGCGCGCACGCTGCTGCCGACCGAGCTGCCGCTGCTGTCGCCCGCGGCCATCGTGGTCGAGACGGGCGGTGTGCTCGATCACGTCGCGGCTCAGGCGCGCGAGCGCGCGATCCCGGCCGTCGTCGGCGCGGTCGGCGCCTGCCGCGCCCTCCGCGACGGCGATCAGGTGCTGGTGGACGGCGCGGCCGGCCTGGTCGTCAGGCTGGCCTGACCCTCAGCCACTGGATGATTCTGCCTCGTGGTTCGGCTTACAGTCGATCTGGGATTGCGTAGATTTGTGTTCTAGATGATCTATTCAGCGGCTCCGTAGGGAGCCGGGCAAGCGCGACCATGGAACAGGCAGGGACGAGGGCGGCGCGGACAGAGGGCGCCGTGGAGGAGCGGACCGCCGCCGGCGGCGTGGGGCAGATTGCCGAGCGGTTGCGCGCGAGCGAGGCGCGCTTCCGGATCATGATGGAGAGCGCGCCGATCAACATCGCGCTCTACAGCCACGACCTGCGCCTGCTCTACGTCAACCCGTCGCTGGCGGCGCTGTGCCCGCGGCCGGTCACGGAGATGCTGGGCAAGCGCGCCGACGAGCTGTGGCCCGCCGCGCTGGTGGAGCCGCTGGCGACCCACGGCGCGCGCGCGATCGCGACGGGCGAGCGACAGACCTACGAGCTGGTGTTCGAGCACGAGGGCTGTCAACGCAACGTGAAACAGTGGACCCTGGTGCCGCTCCCCGGTCGTGACGGGGACATGCCCCAGATCCTGGTGATGAGCCACGACATCACCGCGCAGCGCCAGCTGGTCGACGAGCTGCGCGAATCGGATCGGCGCAAGAGCGAGTTCATCGCCATCCTTTCGCACGAGCTGCGCAACCCGCTGGCGGCGATCCGCACCAGCCTCTACGTCGTCGAGCACGCGCCGGAGACCGAGGAGGGGCGCCGCTCCCTGCGCGTCATCGATCGCCAGGTCGGCCAGCTGGCGCGCATGGTGGACGATCTTCTCGACATCACCCGCATCACGCAGAACAAGATCCAGCTTCGCCGCCAGCAGCTCGATCTCAACAACGTCGTGCGACAGACGCTGGAAGACAACCGCTCGACGCTCGAGCGCAGCGGGGTGCACGTCGAGGCGGAGCTGGACGCGGGCCCGGTCCACGTCGACGCCGACGCCGCGCGCATCGCCCAGGTCGTGACCAACCTGCTCGCCAACGCGGTGAAGTTCACGCCGGCGGGCGGACGCGTCACCGTGTCCGTCGCCGTCGAGCGCGCGACCGGCCGGGCTGTCCTTCGCGTCGCCGACACCGGGATGGGGATCGATCCCGCCCTGCTCGGGCGCCTGTTCGAACCGTTCATGCAGGCAGACCGGACGCTCGATCGGACGGGCGGCGGCCTCGGGCTGGGACTGGCCCTGGTCAAGGGTCTGGTGGATCTGCATCAGGGCGAGGTGAGCGCGCACAGCGAGGGTCTGGCCCGCGGCGCGGAGTTCATCGTCCGCCTCCCGCTGGCCGCGCCGCTCGCGAGCCGGCTCTCCGGCGCGCCCGCCGACGGGGCGGCGCGGACGCGGCAGCGGGTGCTGGTCATCGAAGACGACGCCGACGTCGCGGACGGGCTGAAGGCCGCGCTCGAGATCGACGACCACCAGGTGACGCTGGCCCGCAACGGCAACGAAGGGATCGCGGACGCGCGCAGGACCCACCCCGACGTCGTCCTGTGCGACATCGGCCTGCCGGGGATGAACGGTTACGAGGTCGCGCGCGCCATCCGCGCCGACGACGGCCTGCGGTCGAGCTTCCTGGTCGCGCTCTCCGGCTACGCGCAGGCGGACGACATCGATCGCGCGCGCGCCGCCGGGTTCGACGAGCACCTGGCCAAGCCGCCCACGATCGAGCGGCTCAAGCGTGTCTTCGCGGCCGCCACCCGGCGCGCGCGGTAGCGAAGCGCCGCAGCCTCAATCCGTTTTCGGCGCCGCCAGGTGGGCGAGCGCGCCCGTGTTGACCAGCGCGGCCAGCTCCCGGTATCCGCCGATGGGACGGCCGTCGACGAAGATCACCGGCACGGTGCGCCAGTTCGCGCGTTCGATCAGCGCGTCCCGGGCCTGCCGATCGTTCGTCACGTCGATGCTGTCGAAGGGGATGCCGTGTCGTTGAAGCAGCTCTTCCGCGCGCCGGCACCAGCCGCACGTGGTGGTGCGGTAAACGGTCACCGGCGCGCCTTGCGACGTCGCGTTCTGCATTTCTGCACTGGCTCGTTACGGACGATCGATGCCGATCAACGGTCTTCGGTTTCGCCGTCGTCGGACAGGTACTCGAGGATCACCTCGTCGAGGCCCTTGTCGTCGCCCAGGCCCCCCGCGAACGCGTCCGACGCGGGCGGCGGCCGGCCGGCGGGCGGATCCCATGGCATCTGCACCTCGCGCGAGCTCTGCCGTCGCGGAACGTCCGCCGCGTTGATGACCGGCTGTTGCCCGCGCGTCGGGCCGGGCGTCTCCCACGGCATCCGGATGTCGCGCGAGGAGGCGAGCGGCTGCGGCGCGTTCTCGGGCGGGGCTGCGCCGCGCGCGCCGCCTCGGGCGGGCACCACCGCACCGTCGCTGGCGGCGACCGGCGCGGCCGGGCGCGCGCGGCTGGAGGTCGAACCGGCAGCGGGCTGACGGGTGTTGCCGGGCGTGCCGTTGACGGGGGGCGCGCCGCCGCCGACGTTGATCACGACGTTGCGCCGGACCACGACGCCGTCGGCTGAGCTCGAGAGCACGACCGGAGGCCGGCGGACGCCGCCCGGCTTCACCATCACGACCGGCTTGGCACCGGCCCCCGCGGCGGCCGCGGGCGCGGGTGCGGCCGCGGCCATCGGCGCGGTGACGGGCAGCGGCGCCGCGCGCGTGGGGGCCGCCGGCGCGGCCGCGGCAGGCAGCTCCGGTTGCGCCTTCGCGACCGCGGAGTCGACCGCCGCCGGCGCGGGCGGCGCTTCCAGCGTGGCAGGCTCGCCGCGCGCGATGAAGAAGGCGCCGATGCGCGCGTCGTGCTCGCCGTGCGTCAGCTCCTTGATCATCGCCTTGTGCAGCTGCTGCATCAGCGCACGCACGGCCTCCTCGGGCGCCTTGGGATCGTATTCCTGCTTCTTCGTCGAGAGGATCGTCCCCTCGTAGAAGAGGTGCGTGTGCAGGCGCGCGTAGCCCTGACCCGAGTCCTCGGTCTGAACGTGGAACACCCGCCCGCCGTGGCGGAGATTGTGGTTGTAGCCCAGGACCGGGCTCTGGCGAACGCGTTGGGTCATCGGCGCGGGCAACGTGAATTATATCGCCGAACCACGGAAATTCCTTGAGGATCGCTCACATCGCTCCCGTTTTGGGGCGCAGTTTGGCGCCGGTTTCGCCACGGGGTACACTTTCGCGCCTCGAAACCATGCCGCGCCGAGCGAAGATCCAGCGCAAGACCAACGAAACGTCGATCGATCTGACCCTGGAGATCGACGGCAAGGGCGACCGCCGCATCGCGACGCCCGTGCCGTTCTTCAACCACATGCTGGAGGCCGTCGCGAAGCACGGTCTCTTCGACCTGGAGATCGACGCCACCGGCGACGTCGACGTCGATCCCCACCACACCGTCGAGGACGTCGGCATCTGCCTCGGGCAGGCGTTCCGCGACGCGCTCGGCGACAAGAGCGGCATCACCCGCTACGGCGAGGCGACCATCCCGATGGACGAGACGCTGGTGTCGGCGGCGGTCGACTTCGGCGGGCGCGCGGCGTTCGTCTACCGCGCCGACGCGCTCAAGGGGCGGCGGGTCGGCACCTTCGACGTCGAGCTGGGGCGCGAGTTCTTCGGCGGCTTCGTCAGCACGGCGCTGTGCAATCTGCATCTGGAAGTCCGCTATGGTGAAAACGCCCACCACATGATCGAGGCGCTGTTCAAGGCGTTCGCGCGGGCGACCGCGATGGCGGCGCGCCGCGATCCGCGCGTCGTCGGCGTGCCGTCGACCAAGGGGACGCTCACGTCTTGAGCGCCGACGCGTCGGTCATCGTCGCCGATCTGGGGAGCGGGAACCTGCGCAGCGTCGAGAAGGCGCTGGCCGCGGTCGGCGCGCGCGTCGCGATCAGCGCCGACGCGGACGCCGTCGCGCGCGCGGACAAGCTGGTGGTGCCCGGCCAGGGCGCGTTCGGAGCCTGCGCGGCCGGCCTCGACGGCGGCGGCGGCGCGATGCGCGAGGCGGTGATGAGCGTGATTCGCGCCGGGCGGCCGTTCTTCGGCATCTGCATCGGCATGCAGCTGCTGTTCGACGGCAGCGACGAGAGCCCGGCCGCGCGCGGCCTCGGGATCCTGCCCGGACGGGTGCGCCGCTTCCGCGATACGGCTGGGCTGAAGATCCCGCACATGGGCTGGAACCGGACCCGGCGCGGACCGGCGGGCGCGTCCGGCCCGGCGGCGGCGGTCGGGGACGGCGCTTGCTTCTACTTCGTGCACAGCTATTTCCCCGATCCGGCGCGCGCGGACGACGTCGCGCTGACCAGCGAGCACGGCGTCGCATTTTGCGCGGCCGTCGCCCGTGACAACGTTTTCGGCTGCCAGTTCCACCCCGAGAAGAGCCAGGCGGCCGGGCTCGCGCTGTTGCGCAGCTTCGCGTCGGCTTGATCTAGTCGCTCCGCGCCGAAGGCGCGGTGTGCGACTATGTTTTTCTCTGCCAGTCGCTCCGCGCCGAAGGCGCGGTGTGCGACTATTGTTTTTTCTGCCAGTCGCTCTCGCGCGCAGCGCGAGAGTGCGGCTAGACTGCGACGCATCACCCGATGTTGATCTTCCCCGCGATCGATCTGATGGACGGCGCCGCCGTGCGCCTCGAGCAGGGGCGGCGTGAGAGCGTCAAGGTCTACGACCGCGCGCCCTGGGAGGTGGCCGCCCGGTTCGCCGCCGCGGGCGCGTCGCGCATCCACGTCGTCGATCTGGACGCGGCGTTCACGCGCGGCGACGCCGAGCGCAAGGACAACCGCGCCACCATCGCCCGCATCGTCGAGGCCGCCAAGGTCGACGTCGAGGCGGGGGGCGGCGTGCGCTCGCTGGAAGACTGCGCGGCGCTGTTCGACGCCGGCGTCCGCTACGTGGTGCTCGGGACGGCGGCGATCAAGGATCCGGCCCTGGTGGCGGCGGCGTGCAAGCGCTGGCCGGAGCGGATCGTGGTCGCGGTCGACGCCCGCGAGGGCAAGGTGTCGGTGGAGGCCTGGACGGAGACGACGGGCGCCGACGCGCTGGAGATCGGCGCCACCGTCGCCCGCGCCGGCGCGGCGGCGGTGCTCTACACGGACATCGCGCGCGACGGCATGCGCGGCGGGCCGAACCTGGAGGCGACCGGACGGCTGGTGCGGCGCCTCCTCCCCTGCCCGGTCATCGCCTCGGGCGGCGTGGCGCGCCTCGAGGACCTGGACGCGCTGGCGCCGACGGGCGCGGCGGCGGTCGTGGTCGGCAAGGCGCTGTACGAGCAAGTGTTCACGATCGAGGAAGCGGTCGCGCGCATCCGGGCGCAGAGCGGTTAGCGATGCTGTGCAAGCGCGTGATCCCGTGCCTCGACGTCGACGCCGGCCGCGTCAAGAAGGGCGTCCGCTTCAAGGAGCTGCGCGACGCGGGCGATCCGGTGGCCGTCGCGGCCGCCTACGACAGGCAGGGCGCCGACGAGATCTGCTTCCTCGACATCACCGCCTCGTCGGACGGGCGCAACACGATGCTCGACGTCGTGCGCGCCACCGCCGAGAGCATCTTCCTGCCGCTCACGGTGGGGGGCGGGGTGCGCTCCGTGGAGGACGTGCGCGCCCTCCTGCTGGCCGGCGCCGACAAGGTCGGCATCAACACCGCGGCGGTCGCCGATCCCGAGCTGGTGCGGCGCGCGGCGGACGCGTTCGGCAACCAGGCGATCGTCGTCGCGGTCGACGCGCGGCGCGAGCCGGCCGAGGCGGGCGGGCCCCAGCGCTGGCAGGTGTTCACGCACGGCGGCCGCCGGCCCACCGGCCTCGACGCGGTCGCCTGGTGCGAGCGGATGGCGCAGGCGGGCGCGGGCGAGATCCTGCTGACCAGCATGGATCGCGACGGCACCCGTGACGGTTTCGACATCGAGCTGACACGCGCGGTGGCCGATCGCGTGCCGGTTCCGGTGATAGCGTCGGGCGGCGTGGGAAACCTGGAGCACCTGTATCAGGGGATCGCGGAGGGGCACGCCGAGGCGGTGCTGGCCGCGTCCATCTTCCACTTCGGCGAGTCGACGGTCGGACAGGCGCACGATTACTTGCGCGCGCGCGGCGTCGCGGTCCGAGATAGGGTGCAATGAGCTCGCCCGCGCCAGAAGCCCTCCTCGCCGCCGTCGCGTTCGACGCCGACGGGCTGGTGCCGGTGATCGCCCAGGAGGCGCGCACCGGCATGATCCGCATGCTGGCGTGGGCGAACCGCGACGCGCTGGCCGCGACGCTGGCGACCGGCGCCGCGCACTTCTGGAGCCGCTCGCGCCAGGCGTCCTGGCGCAAGGGCGAGACGTCCGGGAACACGCTGGCGGTGCGCGAGGTGCGCATCGACTGCGACGGCGACGTCGTCCTCTACCTGTGCGATCCGGAGGGGCCCTCGTGCCACACGGGGGCGACGTCGTGCTTCTACCGGCGCGTCGGCGAGGACGGCGCGTTGAAGGAAGACGACGGCCCGCCCGATCCGCCCGCGCTGATGATCGCGCGCGTCGCCGACGTGATCGCGAAGCGGCGGCGCGAGCGCCCCGAGAAGTCGTACGTCGTGTCGCTGCTCGACGGCGGGCTCGCCAAGATCAACGGCAAGATCACCGAGGAGTCGGCCGAGCTGACCGAGGCGCTTCTGGAAAAAGATCCCGGCGACATCGCCCACGAGGCGGCCGACCTGATCTTCCACGCGCTGGTCGGGCTCGAGGCGACGGGCGTGCCGGTCGACGCCGTGTTCGCCGAGCTGCGCCGCCGCTTCGGCGTGTCGGGGATCGACGAAAAGGCGAGCCGCAAGCGATGACGGCCGCGCCGCACGGCCCCGGCGCCGATCGCCGCGAGGCCATGCGGCAGGGCATCCGCGCGCTGCTGGGACCGGACGGCGCCGCCGCCGCGCTGTTCGCCGGCTACGAGGCGCGCGCCGGGCAGTTGGCGATGGCCGAGCGCATCGCCGACGCGATCGACGCCGACGAGCGCCTGCTGGTCGAGGCCGGCACCGGCACCGGCAAGACGCTGGCGTACCTGGTGCCGGCGCTGCTGTCGGGGCGCAAGGTGGTCGTCAGCACCGGCACCAAGACGCTGCAGGACCAGATCGCGGGCGTCGATCTGCCGCGGCTGCGCGCGATGTTCGATCGGGCCGGCCTGCTGCCCGTGCCGCTCGAGTGGGCGGTGATGAAGGGCCTGTCGAACTACGTCTGCCGGCGGCGCCTGGGCGAGCGCGACCGGCAGCGCTCGCTGGTGGCCGAGCCGGAGCTGGACCGCATCCTGGCGTTCGCGGCGTCGTCGCCCACCGGCGATCGCGCCGACCTTCCCGACCTGGCCGACGACGCGCCGCTGTGGGGCGACGTCTCGGCGACGCCGGAGACGCGCATCGGCCCGCGCTGCGCGTTCTTCGAGACCTGCTTCGTCACCGCCATGCGCCGGCGCGCCGCGGCCGCGCCGCTGATCGTCGTCAACCACCACCTGTTCTTCGCCGACCTGGCCCTGAAGTCGCGCTGGCCGGAGGCGCAGGTGCTGCCGCCCTACGAGGTGGTGATCTTCGACGAGGCCCACCAGATCGAGGACGTCGCCACCGAGTTCTTCGGCGTGCACGCGTCGACGCAGCGGCTGTTCGCGCTGGCGCGCGATCTCGGGCGCGAGAGCGGCGTCGACGCGCAGCGCGCGCAGGCCGCGGCCGGCCGGCTGACGTTCGCCACCGACGCGCTCGCGGACGCGCTGCGCGCCATCGTGCCCGCCGCGCGCCCGGGCGTCGAGGAGACGCGGATGGCGTTCGCGGGCGGCCTCGCCCCGGGGCCGGCGCTGGATCGCTACCACGAGCTGGACGCGTGCCTGGAACAGATCGCCGACTGGCTGAACCCCGAAGGAGACGCGGTCGCGCGTTCGCATCGTCCGGCCGAGCTGGCGGCCCTGGCGCGGCGGGCGGCCGCGCTGCGCACCGATCTCGCGGTGCTGGTGGGCGGGCGCGGACGCGAGCACGTGCGCTGGCTGGCGGCGTCGCCCCGCAACGTCGGGCTGCACGCCTCGCCCGTCGACGTCAGCCCGGTGCTGGGGCGCGCGCTCGACGCCTGCCCGGGGCCGATCGTGCTGACCAGCGCGACGCTGACCGTCGCCGGCTCGTTCGACTACCTGCGCGCGCGCGTCGGCCTGGGCGACACCGCGACCGACGCGACGTTCGCCTCGCCCTTCCGCTACGACCGCCAGGCGCTGCTCTATCTCGCGCCGGACCTGCCCGATCCCAAGCACGACGCCTTCGCGCTCCGCGCGGCGGAGCGGATGGCCGAGCTGTGCACGGTGACGGGGGGGCGCGCGCTGCTGCTGTTCACCAGCTTCCGCAACATGCGCGTCGCGGAGGCGCACCTGCGCGAGGTGCTGCCGTTCCCGCTGCTGGTGCAGGGCGAGCGGCCGCGCCACCTGCTGCTCGCGGCGATGCGCGAACGCGTCGGCTCGGTGCTGCTGGCGACGCAGAGCTTCTGGGAGGGGGTCGACATCCCGGGCGAGGCGCTGTCGCTGGTGGTGATGGACAAGATCCCGTTCGCGGTGCCGGACGATCCGCTGACCCAGGCGCGCATCGATCGAATCCGGGACGACGGCGGCGAACCGTTCACCGATTACCAGCTGCCGCGCGCGGCGCTCGCGCTCAAGCAAGGATTCGGGCGCCTGATCCGCACGCGCACCGACCGCGGCATCGTCGCGGTGCTGGACGGGCGCGTCGCGCGCAAGCACTACGGCGCGACGCTGGTGGCCAGCTTGCCCGCCGACTGCCCGCGCACGGAGTCGCTGGAGGACGTGGTCGCGTTCTGGACGCGCGGCCAGGCCGCGCTGGCGGGCGCGGCCGGGCCGGCGTCGCCCCCCCCCTCGCCATGACCGCCTACATCCTGATCGCGGCGGCGTATCTGGCGGGATCGATCCCGTTCGGGATGGTGCTGGCGCGCGCCAAGGGGGTCGACCTGCGCAGCGTCGGCAGCGGCAACATCGGCGCCACCAACGTCGCGCGCGCGATGGGCAAGGGCTGGGCGGTGGCGGTGCTGGCGGCGGACGCCGCCAAGGGGTTCGTCCCTGTCTGGCTCGGGCGGCGCCTCGAGCAGCCGCCCACCGTGGTCGCGCTCGCGGGCGGCGCCGCCATCCTCGGGCACATGTTCACGCTGTTCCTGCGCGGCCGCGGCGGCAAGGGCGTCGCGACCTCGCTGGGCGTGGCGCTGGCGCTGTCCCCGATCGCGGCGCTGGTCGGCTTCGGCGCCTACGTGGTGATCTTCGCGGTGACGCGCCTGTCGTCGGTCGGCTCGTTGCTGGGTGTCTGGACGTTCTCGCTGCTCTACGTGCTGCGCGAGGGACCGCCCCGACCGCTGATGGCGCTGGCGCTGGGCGGCGCGGCGCTGGTGACGCTGCGCCACCGCGAGAACATCGGGCGCCTCGTGCGCGGCGAGGAAAAGAAGACCTGAGCCGCGGCGTTACGGCGAGGCGCCGATCGGAACATCGACGACGGCGTCGACGGTCGACACGGTGAAGGTCTGCGACGCCGTGTAGCCCGACGTCCCGACCGTGGCGTCGGCGGCCGACGGGTAGACCGGCACGTCGATGCGGTAACGGCCGAAGGGAAGCGACCCGCGCCGCTCGCACGAGCCGGTCGACGTCGTCTCGGTGGTGACGCGGACGGCGTTCCAATATTCGGTCTCCATCGCGCCGATCGCCACCTCCCGCGGGCCCGCGAAGCACGGACCGCAAACCGGGCACTGCTGACCGCATTCGCAGGCGCACGCCCCTTCGCGCGCAATCGGGTACGGCGCACCGACGAGCGACGTGATCGTAAAATCGATCTGGCAATTCTCGAACAGGTACACCGTCGAGATGCCGTCGTTGTGAAGCTGGAAGGTGATGGTCGCCGGCTTCGGCATCGGAAGGTTCTCGGTGGTGCCGCAGCCGATCGCGCCGGCCGCTACGAGGACACCGAGCGACCCGAGCCGCTTCATTGGACCGCGCAGGCTCCGTTCACGCAGGCCGCCCGTGCGTCGCTGCACGGATCGCGCAGGCAGCGCACGCCGGGTCCCGTGCAGGGCGGCAACGTCTGTCCCGTGGCGAGGGCGCGGCAGTCGCAGCCGGTGCAGGTGTCGGCCTCCAGCCGGCAGTCGGCGTCGGTCATGCACGCGCCGCCGCTGGCGGGACGGCAATTGCCGTAACAGACCGCGGGGCACGCGCCGCCCATCTCCACCCGGGAGGCACGTGGCAGACGCCGTCCTCGGTCGTGCACACTTCGCCCGTCGCGCAGGTGCCGGTCGAGACACAGGGCGCGCCGCCGGCGCCGCTCTGGCCGCCGGCGCCGCCCTGGCCCCCGGCGCCCGTCTCGTCGGGGCACGAGACGCTCCAGTGGCTGCCCATCGCGTCGGTGACGCACTCGACGACGGTCCGCCCGACCCGGCACGGCGCGATGGGCGGCGGCGGTCCACAATCGTTCCAGCTCGTCCCGCCGCCCCCGGTCGTGCCGCCCAGTCCGCCCGTCCCGCCGACGCCGCCCGGCCCCCCGGCGCCCCCGCCCGAGCCGCCCTTGGCACCGGGCATCAGCGGTCACCGCATTGCCGCGCGGGCGATGCGGGCGTTCTCCCGGTTGGCCAGCATGGCGACCAGATCGCCGACGTACTCGGCGCGATCCGCCAGCCAGTCGAACATCACGAACACCGCCCACCCGGCGCGCCCGCCGTGCTGGTGAGAGAGCGCGCAGCAATAGCCCCACAGCCGGTCGCGCACGCTCGCGCGCCACACCGTCGCGAGCGCCGCCCGTGCCCCGCTCTGCTCGGCCCGCTCCCACGCCGCGCGCAGCGCCAGCCACCGCTCCCACGCCTCGAGCGGATGCAGCGACGGTCCCACGCCGTCCGCGTCCAGACCGGGCAGCGCCTGCTGGATCTCCCGGAGCTGCCGCTCGCGCGTCCGGGCCGTCAGCGTCTGAACCAGCGCATCGGCCGGCGCTCGTTGCGGCGCGCCGTCGGCGTGCGCGAGCAGCAGCGACAGCTCGTCGAGCACCTGCTCGCGGACGGCGTGCGCGCGCGCGGCGCTGTCGCGGATCCCGAGCTCGAGCGCGCGCGCGTGCAGTCGCGCCAGCGCCGCGTCGTCGATCTCCGCGCGCCACGCCTCCGCCGTCGCGAGCACGTCGGCGGCGTCGAGCGCGCCCGGGCGCGACGCGGCGTCGAGCAGGTCGACGTGCCGTGCGTGCGCGCGCCGTGACGGGGCGTCCTGCGCCGGCCGGCACGGCCCGCGCGCGGGGCGCGACGCCGCCGCGCGCACCAGCGGCAGCGTCACCCGGCGCATCGGCGCCAGCAGCCAGAGCGCCGCCAGGCGCGCGCGCGACACCGCCTCGCCGCGCGCCCCGCGCGCCACCAGCACGAGCAGGCGGTTGAGCCGCCCCTGCCCGAGACGCGCGTAGCGCGCCGCGGCCTCCCAGTCGCGCCGCGCCGCCGCTGACAGCACCAGCGCGTCGACGCCGTGCACGCGCGCCAGCCAGGGAAAGCGGGCGCCGTCGGGGAGGAGCGCGAGCGCGTCGACCAGGCGCGCCGCGCGGGCGAGGCTGCGGCGGCGATCCGCCTGCAGCGCCGCCGCCAGCGCGGTCCACGCGTCGGCGGGCAGCTCGCCCCACCAGGCGCAGGGGCGATCCGCCGCGACCTCGAAGAAGGCAGCGACGCTGGCCAGATCGCGCAGGCGCACCAGCGGCGACATCCAGCACGCCGCCACCGCCAGCCGGCGGATCCCGAGCGGGACGGCGACGCGGAATGCGAGCCAGCCCGGGAAGACGACGAACAGCCAGGCCGGGACCACCACGCCGATCAGAATCGTGGTGACGGGACCGAGCGAGCCTTGCGTCCAGGCGCCGACCGAGGCGCCGATGTTGCGCACGACCGTCCCCCACAGCGCGGTCCAGATGAACAGGCGCGCCGCCGCCTGCAGGCCGGCCCGCGAGATCCCGCGCCGGGCCGGGGCCGGGCGCGCCAGCGGCATGGCGGCCGCGCCGGTCGTCGTCACGGCGCCGCCCCCGCCAGGCCGCGCGCCCACCACTCGTGCCCGAGCCGGCGCGCCGGATCGCGCAGCTCGGCGACCGCCGCGCGCACCAGCTCCGGCGTCCGCTCGCGCGCGCCGAAGGGCGTCGGGTAGCGGCGCGCCCCCTCCAGCCCGGCCGCCAGCTCGGCCAGCAGCCGCTGCCCCTGGCGTTCGATCTCGGCGGCGCTCGCCTCGGGCGCGACGGCGAGCACGAAGAACGGATTCGCGATCCGCTCGCGGGCCAGCGCCTCGAAGTCTTCGCCGGTCATCGGATCGCCGAGTCGAAGCTCTTGGCGCGCAGCTCGGGCGAGGCCGGAAACAGCTCCCAGATCTCGGCGACCAGCGCCCGCAGCGCCCGCTGGGCGTTGCCCGCGGGATCGACCGACGTCATCCCTTGCGCCTGCGGCGCGCCCTGCGCCTGCAGCGCGCGGGCGCGATCCAGCAGGCTGGCCGCGGCCGTCACGTCAAGCGCCTCGGTGACGTGAGCGGCCGCCCAGTCGATGGCGTCGGACATCGAGCGCGGATCCCGGCAGTAGGCCGCGCGGCCCAGCACCCGCATGGCGTCGAGGTGCAGCTCCAGCTCGGCGACGCTGTTGCGCTGGCGCGCCAGGCCCGCCGCCTCCAGCTCCTGCTCGTAGAGCTGCTGCTCGGCCGGCGTCCCCCACTGGGCGACCAGCGGCGTGTAGGTCAGCTTGCAGCGGCGCGCCTCCGCATCGAGATCGGGCCACTCCAGCAGCGCTTCGGCGCCGTCGAGCGCGGCGTTGGCGTCCATCAGCAGGCGGTGGAGCTTCTGCGCGGCGTCGACGGCGCCGCCGCGCGCGGCGGGCAGCGCGCGGTCGGCCTCGGCCAGCAACGCCGACAGGTCGCCGATCGCCTGCACCGCCGCCGGCACGCCGAGCTGGAAGGTGCGCCGCTGGACGTCGGCGGCGCGGCGGCTCGTCGCGGCGAGCTCGCGCTCCGCCGTCTCCACCGTCGCGGTCGGCACCAGCACGAACGCCACGTCCTCGAACGTCTGGCCGATCCCCGGCACGTCGGCGCGGGTGGCGAGCTGGCCGGAGCGATCCAGCTCCAGCGTCACCTCGATCCGGCTGCCGGCGGGGAGATCCCGGCTCACCCCGCGCAGCTGCAGCATGCCGATCAGCCGGTTGCGGTGGGCGCGGTGAGATTCGCCCTGGACGATCGGGATGGCCAGCGCGTCGGCGTCGCTGCCCGCCTCGATCGCCACCACCGTCTGATGCGCGAAGGTGCGGCGCGCCGGCAGCGGCGTCCCCTTCGCGAAGTAGACGTGCGTCGAATCGTCGGCGCGCGCCACGCCGATGGCGCGCGCCAGCGGCGGATCGCCGATCGAGACGCCGTGCACGATCGCGAACTCGCGCGTCGCCAGCGCCACCTCGCCGCCCGCGCGATCGAAGGCGCGCACGCGAAAGTGGCTGCGCCGACCGCGCTCCAGGCCCACCTGGATCACGAAGCTGCCCTCGGCCGACAGCGCGACGGACGGGCTCGCCCAGGTCACGTCACCGCCGTCCGCGCGCTCGACGCGCACGCGGTCAGGCAGGGCCTGGCCCGCGCCCGGCAGGCAGCGGCCGACGACGAACGGCTCCAGGTCGGCGGTCACCGACGGGTGTTCGATGCGAATCGGAAGACCGCCCGCCCCGCCCGCCCCGGCCGTCCGCGCAGCCGGCGTCGCGTCGAGCCCGACGCTGGCCGCGTAGAGGGCCGCCCCGCGGGCGACGATGGTCATCGGATCGACGCCGGCGGCGATGCGGCCGCCGAACATCGCGCCGACCCGGACCCGCAGGCCCGGCATCAGCGTGGGCCCGCCGACGAGGACCACGCGCGCCACGTCGTCGGCCGCGCGCTGGTTCTTCGCCAGCAGGTCGCGCACGGCGGTCAGGCTGCGCGCGATGAACGGCGCCGTCAGCGCGTCCAGCTCGTCGCGCGTGATGTCGAGCTCGCGCCCGCCGTCCTCACCGTCTCCCGCGGGATCGGGCGCGACGATCGTCGCGTGCTCGGCGCGCGACAGCGCGATCTTGGCCTGCTCGCAGGCGGCCCGCAGCCGAGCCAGGGCGCGCCGCCCGCGCGCGTCGGCGCGCCCGGCCTCCAGCGCGGCGCCGTCCCGGCCGAGCCGGCCGAGCGCCCACGCGACCAGCGCGCCGTCCATGTCCTTGCCGCCGAGGAAGTTGTCGCCCGCGTGATCGACGACGCGCAGCCGCCCCTCGGCCGTCTCCAGCAGCGAGACGTCCAGGGTGCCGCCCCCCAGATCGAACACCAGCCAGGTGCCGGCGTCGTCGGTGCGCCAGCCGGCGGCGATGGCGCTGGCGATCGGCTCCTGGATCAGGACCACCTCCTCGAGGCCGGCCTGCCGCCCCGCGCGCGCGGTGGCGTGACACTGCGGCAGCTCGAACAGGGCGGGCGTCGAGATCACCGCCGCGCGCGGCAGGAACCCGGCCGCGTCGCGCACGTCGGCGAGCAGCGCGCGGATCACCTCCGCCGACAGCTCCTCCGGCAGCAGCGCCGCGCCCGACGCCTCGAACGGCAGCCGCTCCGCCGTCCCCATCAGGCGCTTCCATTCGGCGCGCGTGTTGGCGGGATCACCGTCGAGGCCCGCTGCCGCGCGCCGCCCGATCGTCCGCCGGCCGCGCCCGTCGATGCGGACCACCGACGGCGTCAGGGTCTCCCCCGCGGCGTTGCCGATGACCGAGACGGCGTCGCCGTCGAACAGCGCGATCGCCGAATTGCTGGTACCGAGGTCGATGCCGACGTGGATGCCAGAGCCCATGGGTCCCCCCGGGCGGAAGGGAAGCAAGAAGTGGACGAACCGCGAAATTCCGCCCGTCAGTCGGTAGACAATCGCCGGCCCGGAAGGTTCCCCGACAAATCGGCGCGGCGCCGCGCCAGATCGGCGGCGGCGCGCGGCTTCAGCGCTGCTTCAACGCGGCGGGAAGGTGCCGGCCGTCTTGCGCAAGGTCAGATCCGCGACGGCCAGGTCGAAGCGCGACTGGGCCAGCGCCTCCTGGGCGCCGACCAGCGCGTCCTGGGCGCCCAGCAGATCGACCTGCGTCACCGTGCCGGCCTCGTACTGCGTGCGGACGAGGTCGATGGTCTCCTTGGCCAGCTCGACGCCGCGGGTGGCGGCGAAGACGCCCTGCCGCTTGGTGTCGACCAGGCTGCGTCCGGTCGCCAGGTCGTCGCGGATGTTGTCGGCGAGGACCGAAGTGCGCGCGTCGGCCTCCTCGCGCTGGGCGTCCGCCAGGTGGCGTGAAGCGTCGCGGCCGCCGCCGTCGTAGATCACCCAGTCGAGCTGCAGCCCGACCGCCCACGAGTAGCGATTGCGGTTGAAGTTGTCGTAGTTGAACTTGCGCGCGTTGCCGAACGCAGAGATCGAAGGCGACCAGCGGTACGCGTACGCGGTCGCCTCCAGATCGGCGGACTTGGCCGAGAACTCCAGGGCCCGGAACTCCGGCCGCAGCTTCAGCACGTTCTCGAGCGGCTGCTCGGCGGGCGGCGCGCCCAGCGTCTCGGGCGCCTTGGCGCGGAAGGGACCGTCGATCTGGATCAGCGTCGCGAGGGCGCGGTAGCTCTGGTCACGGGCGTGGCGCGCCTCGCGCGACTGCTGCTCGGCGCGCAGCAGCGCCAGCTCGGCGCGGTCGACGTCGACCTTGGTGACCGTCCCGGCCGCGAGGCGGGTCTTGGCGTTGTCGAGCGTGGCGCGCGCGACGTCGATGTTCGACAGCCGCGCCACCAGCACCTCGTCGGAGACAGCGGCGGCGTAGAACGCCTGCGCCACGGCGTAGAGGACGTTGGTCTCGGACAGCTCGTAGTTCGCCTCCGAGGCCTTGATGTTCGCCTTGACCGACTGCAGGCCCGGATAGGCCGCCGGAACGATCAGCGGCGCGGTGAAGCTGATCACGCCGTCGAGCTGGTTGACCGGCTGGATGACCAGCGACCCGCCTTCGCACACGCCCGTCATGGCGTTCACAGCCGTGCAGAAGACGAAGTCGTGATAGTTGCGGGTGTACTTCCCCTGCGCGGCGATGGTCGGCAGCAGCTGAGACCAGGCGGACGACAGCGCGGTCTGCGCCTGCTCCAGCCGGGCCCGCTCGACCACCATGCTCTTGTTGTGCTGCCTGGCCAACGCCAGGGCGTCCTCCAGCGTCAGCTCACGCTCCGTCGTGCTCCAGGCGGGGGTGGCCGCCCCGAGGAGTACGACCGCCGCAATCAACGTCGCGCGCTTCACTGGGCGGCCTCGGCGCGCGAACCATTGTGTCCGTTGCTCTCTTGTGCAATCGGGGGCGGCCCCATGATCTCGTCTGCTCCCATCTCGGCGGGGGTGCGCGGCTTCCAGTTGAACAGCTCGCGCCCCAGCCAGCGAATCATTCGGAAGAAGTTCTGGGAAAGGTCGTCGAACAGCGAGTACGCGACCGGCGTCGCCAGCAGCGTCAGCAGCAGCGACAGCAGCTGGCCGCCGACGACCGGGCCGGCCGTGGCGCGGTTGAACTCGGCGCCGATGCCCTTCGACGTCAGCAGCGGCAGCATGCCGGCCACGAACGCGAAGGTGGTCATCAAGATCGGCCGCAGCCGATCCCGGTTGCCGTGCATGATCGCGTCGAAGCGCGAGTGCCCCTCGGCGCGCAGCTGGTTGATGTGCGCGATGACGAGGATCGAATTTTTCTTCACGACGCCGAAGAGGACCAAGACGCCGAGCATGGTGAAGATGTCGAGGCCCGAACGCAACATCAATAGGGAGACGAACGCGAACGGCACGGTCAGCGGCAGCGACAGCAAGATCGTGATGGGGTGCAGCCACGACTCGAACTGCGCCGCCAGGATCAGGTACATGAAGATGAACGACAGCGCGAAGGCGATGATGAACGCCTTGCCGGTGCGCGCGATCTCGCGCGACTGCCCGAACGCGACGAAGCGGTACTGCGAGGGCAGGTTCATCGCCTTGACGATCTTCTCCAGCGCCGCGCCCACCTCGCCCGAGCCGACCCCGGGCGCCGTGTTCGCCATGAACAGCACCTGGCGCTGGCGCGCGTAGCGGTCGATCTTCGACGGGCCCTCGGCGCGCTTCAGATCGACGACGTCGGTGAGCGGCACCACGCCGAGCCGCTGCGAAGGAACCGTCAGCTGGCTGAGCGCGTCCGCGCTGGAGCGGTTCTCCAGCTGCGAGCGCACCAGGATGTCGTACTCGCGCCCCGCCTCCTCGTAGCGCGACACCTTGACGCCGCCGATCAGGATCTGCGACGCGAACGCCACGTCCGACACGCTGACGCCCAGGTCGGCGGCCTTGCGGCGGTTGACGTGCGCGACCACCTCGGGGTTGCCGGTCACCAGGCTGGTGTCGATGTCGACGGCGCCCGGGACCTTCTTCAGCTTCGCGACGATCTGGTCGGTGTACTGGGTGAGGCGGTCCAGGTCGGGACCGCTCAGGATGTACTGCACGGTGGCGGTGCTGAACGTGCCGGCGCCGAACGCCGCGACCTGCGAGGCGCTGACCCGGTACTCCTTGGGCAGCTTCGGCACGATCTCGCGGCGGAACCGGTCCTGCAGATCGTCCTGGTTCACCTTGCGCTTGTCGGGCGGCACCAGGCGCACGTAGATCTGCGCCAGGTTCGGGGTCTTCTGCTGGTTGTCGCCGATGGTCAGCTGGGTGGTGATCACCTCCGGCCACTGGCGCACGTCGCGCGCGATGCGATCGGCGGTGATCTGCGTGGCGGCCAGGCTGGTCCCCTCCGGCGTGCGCACCTCGATCTGGAACTGCGCCTCGTCGTTCTTGGGGAGAAAGCCCTTGGGCAGCACCTTGGCGAGCGGGCCCATCGACATCAGCGTCACCAGGGCGGCGATCCCGACCAGCCAGCGCCGATCGAAGAAGATGGCGAGGATCCCGTGCCCGCTCTCGCGCAGGCCGCGGCGCCAGCGGCCCTCGCGGAACAGGAAGCCGAGCATCCCCATGTAGACGCGCTCGATCGGCCGGTAGAAGACGTCGGAGATCCGCTCGAGGATGTTCTTCTTGCGCTCGCCGGACTGCAGCTTGAGCAGGCGCGACGACAACATCGGCGTCAGCGTGAAGCTGACCAGCAGCGAGATGGCGATGGCGGCGCCCATGGTCAGGCCGAAGCTCTTGAGGAAGCGCCCCGGGATGCTCTGCATGAAGGCGACCGGCAGGAACACCGCCAGCAGCGACAGCGTCGTCGCCAGCACCGGCAGGCCGATCTCGCGCGTCGCGTAGATCGCCGCCGGCATCGGCCGCACCTTCTTCTCGTCGATGAAGCGGAAGATGTTCTCCAGCACGACGATCGCGTCGTCGATGACGATGCCGACGGCCAGCGCCAGCGCCAGCAGCGTGATCGTGTTGAGCGTGAAGCCCATCACCCACATCAGCATGAAGGTGCCGACGATCGAGGTGGGGATGGCCAGCGCGGCGATGATGGTGCTGCGCACGTGCCCGAGGAACAAGAGCACCACCAGCGCCGCCAGGAAGGCGCCCAGGATCAGGTGCTCGCGCACAGCGCTCACGCTGGTTCGCGTGGTCTCGGTGTTGTCGCGGACCACCTTGAGCGTGTACCCGGCGGGCAGCGTGGGCTCGAGCTCTTTCATGCGCTCGCGCAGGGCGTCGACCACCGCCACGCTGTTCTCGCCCGACTGCTTGCGGATCGACATCACCACCGCCGGCTTGCCGGCGATGCTGGCCGCGGTCTCGGCCTCCTCCTCACCGTCGACGACGCGCCCCACG
>DATBHU010000643.1:0-7130 GCA_036557265.1 Polyangia bacterium | reverse complement strand
CCGACTCCGACAACCCGGCGAACCTGAACGGACCGCCCTCGAACCCCGACAAGCACCCCTTCTGGATCCCGGAGTTCTTCGGCGACGTCATCACGGTCAACGGCAAGAGCTGGCCGACGATGTCCGTCGAGCCGCGCCGTTATCGGTTCCGGTTCGTCAACGGCAGCAACGCGCGCTTCTACATCATGCAGCTCTTCAACCAGCAGGGCGTGGACATGCACGTCAACGGCCCGGCCGGCCCGGCCATCTGGCAGATCGGCTCCGACGGCGGCCTGCTCAACAACCCGGTCAAGCTGGCTGACCCGGCCAACGGCAACCAGCAGTGCGCCGGCTCGCCGATCGGCAACAACGGCGACATTCACGCGGGCGCCCGCTGCCTGTTCATCGCGCCCGCCGAGCGCCTCGACGTGATCGTCGACTTCGCGGGTCAGGCCGGCAAGACCTTCACGCTGAAGAACTTCGGGGTCATCCCGTTCCCGAGCGGCGGGCCGGTCGGCTTCGGCGCGCCTGACGCGACCAGCGACGGCCTGGTGATGCAGTTCCGGGTCAACCTGCCGCTGCAGGGGACGGACACCTCGTTCAACCCGGCCGGCTCGCACCCCGCCCTGCGCGCGGCGCCGATCGTCAACATCAAGTCGATCACGGCGAACGAGCACCGTCAGCTGATCCTCGTCGAGGAAGAGACCAACACCGACAATCCCGACGGTCCGGGCTCGCCGGTCGCCGACGGCGATCCGATCCAGAGCCTCATCAACAACACCAAGTGGAACGGCAACCGTGAGGGCACGACCACTGTCGTGCCCGGCTCGCGTCCGAACGGCGTCGGCGACAATGCGACCGAGACCCCGCGCCAGGGCGCGACCGAGCTGTGGGAGGTGGCGAACCTGACCGGCGACGCGCACCCGATTCACATCCACCTGATCCAGTTCCAGGTGATCTCGCGCCAGCCGTTCGACGTCGACACCTACCTGACCGACTGGATGGCCGCCTTCCCGGGCGGCACGTTCAACGGCTTCACCTTCCCGCCCGGCATCTACATTCCGGGCTTCGGGCCGCCGCTCAACTACCAGACCCGCAACTCCGCGGGCGCGCTGGGCGGCAACCTGAACTTCGACGCCGCCAAGTACCTCTCGCAGGGGGCCTGCGCGGGCGGCGCCTGCCCGTCGCGCGCGCCGGATCCGACGGACTCCGGGTGGAAGGACACCATCAAGATGTTCCCGGGTGAGATCACGCGGCTCGCGATCCGCTGGGCGCCGCAGGACGTGGCCGTCAACGGGTCCAGCCCGGGCCAGAACCTGTTCTCGTTCGATCCCACCAACCCGCCCGGGTACATCGAGCACTGCCACATCCTCGACCACGAGGACAACGAGTTCATGCGGCCGTACGTGGTCCTCAAGTAAGGGCCGGCGGGACTCCAGTGGCCGACGAAGAGCGACCAGGGGATGCGTCCGGCGGCGACTCCGCCGCCGGACCGCGGTCGCTCATCGTCGGCCTGCGTGTCTTTCTCCTGATCGTCGCAGCCTCCGCGGTCGTCCTGGCGATCACCATCGCCACCGGCGGCCGCGGCAGGGGCGGCGACGCGCTGATTCGTTACGCGTGCCCGATGCACGCCGAGGTGCGATCGGCGGGCCCCGGCGAGTGCCCGATCTGCCGCATGGCGCTCGAGCCGATCGGGTTCGTGCCCGGCGCGGCCGGCAAGCCCTACCAGGAGGCGGCGGGCATGGTGGACCTGCGCGCCATCGACAACGTCAAGAAGCACAACATCATCGACTTCGTTCGGCAGCGAACCCTGTTGCCCGTCCAGAGCGAGCTGCGCGGACCGGCCTGGTTCGACGAGCGCGGAACCATCTCCGCCGTCTTCTACAACGACCAGATCGAGGCGATGGCCCCCGACGAGGCGGGCTCCTTTCGTCTGACCAGCGCGCCGGACACGACGTTCGAGGCGCGGCGGACCGTGGACGCGCCGGTGGCCTGGGACCGGTCGACGTCGCTGATTCATTTTCGCCCTGTAGCCAAGGTGCCGGCCCGCTCGCCGGCGGGACAGGCGGGCTGGCTGGAGGTGGCGCCGCGCCCGCGCCAGGTGCTGACGGTGGCCGCGTCGGCGTTGCTGCAATCGCCGGAGGGCCCCTACGTTCTGGCGTGGTCAGGGCACGGCTACAGCTTCGTCAAGCGTCCCATCCAGATCGGTGAAACGTTCCTCAAGGAAGGGCTGGTGGTCGTGCTGTCGGGGCTGGAACCCCACGATCGCGTGATCGCGCGCGCCACGTTCTTCGTCGACGCGGATCGGCGGATGGGCACCAACCCTGGGGAGGTCGCGCTGAGCGCGCTGCCATGATCTCGCGCCTCGTCGCCTGGTCCGCTCGCCACCACTGGGCGGTGATCATCGCCGGGCTGGTGCTGGCGATCGCCGGCGATCTCGCACGCCGCGGCCTGGCCCGCGACGTGGTGCCGGACCTCGCCGACCCTCAGATCGCCGTGGTCGCCGACTGGATGGGCCACCCCGCGCCCGAGGTCGCCACCGCGGTGGCCAAGCCGCTGACCGACGCACTGGCCGGCGTCCCAGGGTCCAAGGCGATCCGCGCCTCGACGATGACGGGGATGGCGTACGTCGACGTGGTGTTCGCGTCGGCGGACGGCCTCGACGCCGCCCACCGCGATATCGCGGCGCGCATCGAGCGCGCGCGAGCGCAGCTGCCGCCGAACGTCCGTATCTACCTCGGCTCGACGGCGTCGACGACCGGCTGGGTGTTCGAGTATGCGCTGACCGATCGGGCGCACGTCTCGTCCGCGTACGAGATGCGCCGCTTCCAGGAGGAGGTCCTCAAGCCCGCGCTGGTCGCCATCCCGGGCGTCGCCGAGGTGGCGTCGGTGGGCGGCGATCTGCACCAGGTGCGCATCGACATCCGCCCGCGCGAGCTGCGCGCGCGCGGCCTGGCGTTCACCGACGTGCTGGCGGCGCTGCAACCGGTCTTTCAGGCCTCGGTCCCGGGCGCCGCCAGCGGGGTGGCGCGGATCTCGATCGCCGATCTCGAAGCCACGCCGATCTCACCGCCCGGCGCATCGCCGAACGGTGGTCCGATCCGCGTGCGCGACGTGGCCCTGGTCCGCGAGGTCGAGGACATGCAGACCGGGCTCGCCGACCTGGCGGGCGTCCGCGCGGTCGGCGGCATCGTCATCGCCAAGCGCGACGCCAACATCACGGCGCTCACCGACGAGGTGAAGCGCACGATCGCGCGCGAGGCGCGCAAGCTGCCGCATCGGCCCGCCGATTCCGGCCGCCTCGACTCGGGCGCCGCCGCTGACGTCCACGTCTCGACGGCTTATGATCGGTCGGACCTCGCCGGGCGCGTGAAGAAGACGCTGCTGCGCGCGCTGGGCGAAGAAGTGGGCGTCGTGGTCCTGATCATCCTGCTGTTCCTGTTGCACGCACGCAGCGCGCTGGTCCCACTGGCGACGCTGCCGGTGGTGCTGCTGCTGACTTTCGGCGCGATGTGGGCGCTGGGGGTGCCCGCCACCATCATGAGCCTGGGCGGCATCGGCATCGCGCTCGGGATGGCGGTCGACGCGGACATCGTGGCGCTGGAAGCGTCACACCGCCGGCTCGAGACGCTGGACCCGGCCGCGCCGCCCGCTGACCGCCGCGCGAAGCTGCTCGCCGCGGCGCAGTCGTACGCGCCCGCGATCTTGACGGCGCTGGTGATCACGGCGCTGTCGTTCCTGCCGGTGTTCGCGTTCACCGGCGAGACAGGGCGCTTGCTGCGCCCGCTGGCGCTGACGAAGACGCTGGTGGTGGTGTCGGCCGCGGTGGTGACGCTGACGCTGGCGCCCGCGCTGCGCGATCGGCTGCTGCGCGGACGGGTGATTCCGGAGTTCGAGAACCCCCTGACGCGCAACCTGGTGCGGCTCTACCGCCCGTTCGTGCGCTTCGCGCTCAACCGCCCGACGCTGACGCTGGCCACCGCCGGCCTGGCGCTGGTGTCGTGCCTGCCGATCGTCACCCGTCTGGGCGGCGAGTTTCTCCCTCGCGTCGACGAAGGCGATCTCCTCTACATGCCGACCACCCAGCCCGGCGTTCCCGCCGAGCAGGCGGCGCTGCAGCTGTTCTGGCAGGACTTCGCGATGAGCCAGTTCGACGAGGTCGGCACCGTGTTCGGCAAGGTCGGCCGCGCCGACACCGGGACCGATCCCGCCCCGTACTCGATGGCCGAGACCACCATCCGGCTGCGCCCGCGCGACGAATGGCCGAAGATCCCGCGGCGGCGCTGGTACTCGAGCTGGGCGCCGGGCTGGCTGCAGCGCGTGCTGCGGCCGCTGTGGCCGGACGCCACGCCGCGCACCAACCGAGAGCTGATCGAGGCGCTGGACAAGACCGCCAGCCTGCCCGGCTGGCGCAGCGCCTGGACCGCCCCGGCGCGGGCGCGGATGGACATGATGGCCACCGGCGTGCGCACCCCCGTCGGCGTACGCGTCATCTCGCCCGATCCCAAGCGCCTCGAAGAGATCGGGGTCGCGGTGCGCGACGTGGTGAGCGGACTGCCCGGGACGCGCAGCGCGGTGTTCGAGGGGACGGGCGGCGAGACCTGGCTGTCCTTCGACGCCGATCCGCCTGCCCTCGCCCGCTTCGACGTCGATCCCGGGTCGGTGCGGCGGGTCGTCGACCTGTTCTCGACCGGCGGACAGCTCGGCGAGATCCAGGACCCGCAGGGGCGGCTGCTCCGGGTCCGCATCTCTCCCGACGTCCCCGACCTGCGCCCGCGTGGCCCCGCCGATCAGCTGCGCGAGTTGACGATCCGATCGGGCGCGACGGCCGCGGCCGGGACGACCGGGCAGCCTGTACCGCTGGCGCTGCTCGGACACCCGGCCTATGAACGGCGGCCGGCGGCGCTGCGCACCGAGCACGGCGACCTCTGCGCCTACGTCTACGTCGATCTCGAGGACGGCGCCGACGTGCAGCGCTTCGTCGAGCGCGCCCGCCGCGACGTCGACGCCGCGGTCGCCGCCGGGCAGGTGCGCCTCGGCCCGGGCGAGCGGATCGAGTGGACCGGCCAGTACGGCCTGCTGATCGCGGGCCAGCAGCGGCTCGCCTGGATCGTCCCGCTCGTGCTGCTGTCGATGCTCGGGCTGCTGCTCTGGCAGTTCCGCAGCCTGACCGAGGCGCTGCTGGTGCTGGCGTCCGTGCCGTTCGCGCTGGTGGGCAGCTTCTGGACGCTCTACCTGCTCGGCTATCCGCTCTCGGCGCCGGTCTGGGTCGGCCTGCTGTCGGTCGTCGGCCTGGCCATGCAGACGGGCGTCGTCATGGTCGTCTACATCGACGAGGCCTTCTACCGGCGCGTGCGCGAAGGCCGCCTGCGCAGCCGCGAGGACATCGTCGCCGCGCACGCGGAGGGGACGGTGCAGCGCCTGCGCCCGAAGATCATGACCATCACGACGATGGCGGTCAGCCTGCTGCCGCTGCTGCGGGCGGACGGCGCCGGCTCGGAGATCATGCGCCGCGTGGCCGCGCCGATGCTGGGCGGCCTGGTCACCAGCGCGTTCCTGACGCTGGAGGTGCTGCCGGTGCTCTACACCATCTGGCGCCACCGGCAGCTGCGCCGCGCGCTGGCGCTGGGCGTTCCGATCGCGTCGGTGGTCGGGCCGGCGCGGGTCGGCCTCCCGACCAACGGCCACGGCGGGCGGCCCGGCGACGGCGCCGCCGGCGGCGTGCCGGCGCCTTCGCTCGACAATCGTCAGGCCGCGCCCCGACCCCAGGCCGGCGCCTAGCCGCTCCGCGGGCGAATCCTCGCAACCGATCGCGGATAGAATCGCACCGTAGAGAGATCTCATGCGACCGCTCTCCCTCTCCATGCCGCTGCTCGCCTGCGCGCTGCTCGCCTGCGCGGGCAGCCCGGAGCCCCCGCCGGCCGACAGCTGCTCCGGCGTTCCCGCCGCTGCGCTGCAAGACGCCTGGACCGCGGATCCGCACTACTGCCTGATCGCGTTCGCCCAGAACGTGACCGGCGCGCGCGGGCTGACCTTCGCGCCCAACGGTGACCTGTTCGTCGCCGAGACCGGTCAAGTGGCCGTCCTCTACGACGCGAACGGCGACGGCGTCTCCGACGCGAGCGAGCGGACCGTGTTCGCGACGGTCCCGGGCGGCAACCACGGCGTCGCCATCACCGCGACGCACGTCTACGCGTCGTCGGCGACCGTCGTCTACCGCTGGCCCTACGCCGCCGGCGATCGCACGGCCACGGGCCCGCGCGAGGTCGTCGTCCACGACATCGAGAGCGGCGGCCACTCCACCCGCACGCTGGTCGTCGACGCGCAGAACCGCCTCTACGTCAGCGTCGGCAGCGCCAGCAACGTCGACGTCCCGGCCGATCCGAACGCGCCCTCGTCGTCGCGCGCCGTGATCCGCCGCTACGATCTCGCCTCGGTCCCGCCGGACGGCTACGCGGCGACCGACGGCGAGCTGTTCGCCGCCGGCCTGCGCAACGAGGTCGGCCTCTCGATCGACAGCCAGGGCCGCATGTGGGGCGTCGAGAACGGCCGCGACAACCTGATCGTCGGCGGCGACGACATCCACTACGACAACCCCGGCGAGGAGGTGAACCTGTTCGACGTCGCCAGGCCGGGGCGCAACTACGGCTATCCGTTCTGCTGGAGCGAAGGGATCTGGATGGACCCGACGGCGAAGGGCTCCGGGACGCAGCACCTGGATCCGGACCAACCCGGCGGCTTCACGGAGGCGAAGTGCCAGGACAGGACCCAGGTGGTGCCGCCCGCGCTCGTGCTGGGGGCGCACTTCGCGCCGCTCGACATCGTCGAGTACACCGGCCACGGCTATCCGGCCGCGCTGCGCGGCAACCTGTTCGTCACCTCGCACGGCTCCTGGAACCGCGAGATCGCCCAGGTCGGACGGCTCATCGTCCGGCTCGAGATGGGCGGCAACGGCCCGACGGAGGCGCACAACTTCCTCGGCCAGCCGGACGGCGCCGGCGGCCTCTTGCAAGGCGGCTGGTCGACGCGCCCGGTCTCGATCCGCGTCGACGCGGCGGGCTTGCTGACGTTCTCCGACGACATGGCCGGCGCGATCTACAAGATCGGCTACAAGCCGTAGGCCCGGGCCGTTCCGCTAGCGCCGGGCGCCG
>DATBHU010000642.1:0-2767 GCA_036557265.1 Polyangia bacterium | reverse complement strand
GGCTACTTCCGCACGTTCGAGATGGAGGTCGACGCGGGCGGCGGCAAGGGCCGGCGCGTCTACGGCTACCACAAGCCGATCATGGTGGCGGGGGGCCTCGGCAACGTGCGCCCCGAGCACGTCGCGAAGACCGACATCCCGGCGGGCGCGGCCCTGATCGTGCTGGGCGGACCGGCGATGCTGATCGGCCTGGGCGGCGGCGCGGCTTCGTCGATGGCCGGCGGGCAAAGCACCGAACAGCTCGACTTCGCTTCCGTGCAGCGCGACAACCCCGAGATGCAGCGCCGCTGCCAGGAGGTGATCGATCGCTGTGTGGCGCTCGGAGCGGGCAACCCGATCCTGTCGATCCACGACGTCGGCGCGGGCGGCATCTCGAACGCGCTGCCCGAGCTGGTGCACGGCAGCGACCGCGGCGCGCGGGTGGCCCTGCGCGATCTGCCCAGCGACGAGCCGGCGCTGTCGCCGCTCGAGCTCTGGTGCAACGAGGCGCAGGAGCGCTACATGCTGGCGATTGCGCCCGATCGGCTGGAGGCGTTCGTCGCGCTGGCGGCGCGCGAGCGCTGTCCTCACGCGGTGGTCGGCCGCGCCACCGACGACGGCCGGCTGCTGGTCGAGGACAGCCTGCTGGGCGACAGGCCGATCGATCTTCCGATCGGCGTGGTGCTCGGCAAGGCGCCGCGCATGACGCGCGAGGCGGCCCACGTCGCGCCCGCGGGCGCGGCGTTCTCGACCGCGGCGATTCACCTGGCCGAGGCGGTCCGGCGCGTGCTTCGCCTGCCCGCCGTCGCCGACAAGACGTTCCTGATCACCATCGGCGACCGCACGGTCGGCGGCCTGTGCGCGCGCGATCAGATGGTGGGCCCGTGGCAGGTGCCGGTCGCCGACGCGGCCGTCACCACCACCAGCTTCGACGTCACGACCGGCGAGGCGATGGCGATGGGCGAGCGGGCGCCGGTGGCGCTGCTCGACGCGGCGGCGTCGGCGCGGCTGGCGATCGCGGAGGCGATCACCAACATCGCCAGCGCGCCGATCGCGAAACTCGGCGACGTCAAGCTGTCGGCCAACTGGATGGCCGCCGCCGGCCGTCCCGGCGAGGACGCGCGCCTGTTCGAGGCGGTGCGCGCGGCGGGCGTCGAGCTGGCGCCCGCGCTCGGGATCGCGATCCCGGTCGGCAAGGACTCGCTGTCGATGCACACGACCTGGAACGAGCGCGGTGAGACCCGCAGCGTTACCGCGCCGCTGTCGCTGGTCGTCACGGCGGTGGCGCCGGTGACCGACGTGCGGCGCGCGCTGACGCCCGAGCTGTGGGCGGACGGAAACGACGGCGCGGGCGAGCTGCTGCTCGTCGATCTGGGGCGCGGGAAAAATCGTCTGGGCGGGTCGGCGCTGGCGCAGGTCTACGGCCAGCTCGGCCAGACGCCGCCCGATCTCGACGATCCGGCGCTGCTGAAGGCATTCTTCGCCGCTGTCCAGGAGCTGTCGGCGGAGGGCCTCATCGCCGCGTATCACGATCGCAGCGACGGGGGCGTGTTCGTGACGCTGGCCGAGATGGCGTTCGCGGGCGGCGTCGGCCTGGACGTCGAGATCGGCGGCCTGGGTGAGGATCCGATCGCCGGCCTGTTCGCCGAGGAGCTGGGCGCGGTGCTGGCCGTGCGCGCGGCCGACGTCGCGCGCATGCGGGCGGTGCTCGACGGGCACGGGCTGGGCGGCACGGTGCGCGCGCTCGGCCACGTGCAGCGCGGCGATCGCATCATCCTGCGGCGCGACGGGCGCACGGTGTTCGAGGAACGTCGCAGCATCCTGCGCGGCATCTGGTCAGAGACGACGCACATCATGCAGGCGATGCGCGACGACGCGGCCTGCGCCGACGAGGAGCAAGCCGCCCGCGTCGACAGCGAGGATCCGGGCCTGTCGGTGGCGGCCAGCTTCGACATCGACGACGACGTCGCTGCGCCGGCGCGGGCGCGCGCGGGCGCTGCCCGGCCGCGCGTCGCCATCCTGCGCGAGCAGGGCGTCAACGGCCAGGTCGAGATGGCGGCGGCGTTCGACCGCGCCGGGTTCGAGGCCGTCGACGTGCACATGACCGATCTGCTGGGCGGGCGAACCGACCTGACCGGCTTCCGCGGCCTGGCCGCCTGTGGCGGCTTCTCCTACGGCGACGTGCTGGGCGCGGGCGAGGGGTGGGCGAAGTCGATCCTGTTCAACGCGCGCGCGCGCGACATGTTCGCCGCGTTCTTCGAGCGGACCGACACGTTCGCGCTCGGCGTCTGCAACGGCTGCCAGATGATGGCGGCGCTCAAGGAGATCATCCCCGGCGCGGCGGCATGGCCGCGCTTCGTGCGCAACCGCAGCGAGGGGTTCGAGGCGCGGCTGGCGCTGGTGACGGTGGCCGACAGCCCGTCGGTGTTGCTGCGCGGGATGTCCGGTTCGCGCCTGCCGATCGCCGTCGCACACGGGGAGGGCCGCGCCGAATGGCCGACCGACGACGGCCGCGGCGCCGTCGAGGACGCGGGGCTGGTCGCCGCGCGCTTCGTCGATCACCGCGGCCGGCCGACGGAGCTCTACCCCGACAACCCGAACGGCTCGCCCGGCGGCATCACCGCGCTGACCACGCGGGACGGGCGCGTCACCATCTTCATGCCGCACCCGGAGCGCGTCTTCCGCGCGGTGCAGTTCTCTTGGCGGCCGCGCGCCTGGAAGGAAGACGGCCCCTGGATGCGCATCTTCCGCAACGCGCGCGCCTGGGTCGGCTAGGCCGCCGGCGCGC
>DATBHU010000641.1:0-6451 GCA_036557265.1 Polyangia bacterium | reverse complement strand
TCTACGACCGCAGGCTGGGGCTGACCGACGCGGTGTGCGCGCGCAGCGCCGCCGCGCTCACCAAGGCCCTGCGCGGCGGCAATCACCTGACGCGCACCGAGCTGGCGCGCGTGCTGGCGGGCGCGGGAATCCCCGCCGCGGGGCAGCGCCTGGGGCACCTGATGGTGCGCGCGGAGATCGACGCCCTCATCTGCAGCGGCGCCCGGCGCGGCAAGCAGGCGACCTACGCCCTCCTCGACGAGCGCGCGCCCGCCGCCGGGCCGCGCCCGCGCCCGCGCCCGCGCGACGACGCGCTGGTCGAGCTGGCGCGCCGCTACTTCGCGAGCCACGGGCCCGCGACGCCGCAGGACTTCGCCTGGTGGTCGGGCCTGACCGTGGCCGACGCGCGCCGGGCCATCGAGCGCGCGGCAGCGGCGCTGCGGGCGGTGACCGTCGGCGCCACGCGCTACTGGCTGGGCCGGGCGAAGACGGCGGCGGCGCCGGCGGGCGGGACGGCGGCGGTCCACCTGCTGCCGAACTACGACGAGCTGGTCGTCGCCTACGGCGATCGCTCGGCGTCGATCGATCCGGCGCGCCTGAAGACGATCGGCGTCTGGTCGATGGTGATCGCGAACAACGTCGTCGCCGTCGACGGCCGCGTCGTGGGCGGCTGGCGCCGGACGCTGGCCAGGGGCGGCGCCGTCGTCGAAGCGAGGCTGTCCGTGGCCCTGTCAGCCGCTGAACGGGCCGGCCTGCGCGCCGCGGCCGAGCGCTACGGCCGGTTCCTGGGCCTGCCCGTCACGCTGCGCGAGCGCGGATCGACCGGAGGGTGAGGGGCAACCGTTCCGACTACACGTGCGCCGCCTCGGCCGCACGCATGTGGCGCGCGACGACGCGCAGCAGATCGCTCACCTCGAAGGGCTTGGGCAGGACGTCGGCCGCGTCGATGGCGTCGCCGCGGCTGTGGACGTGCTCGGCGGCGGTGGCGACCACGATCGGCGCGGCCACGCCGTAGCGCGCGTGGAATTCACGCGCGAACTGCCAGCCGTTCATCACCGGCATCAGCATGTCGAGCAGGATCAGCGCGGGCATGCGCGCCGCGACCACATCCAGCGCCTGGCGCCCGTTGCACGCCGCCCGCGTCTCGTAGCCCGCGTCGTGCAGCACCGTCTGCATCACCTCGACCATGTCCGGGTCGTCGTCGACGACCAGCACGTCGCGGTCCGGGCTCACGCGCTCGCTCCGGCGTCGGCGGGCAGGTGGATCCAGCGGGTGGTCTCGCCGCCGTCCGCCTCCTCGCTCAGCGATCCCCCGTGCCACTCGACGATCGTCTCCGCGACGCTGCGGCCGATGCCGATGTCGTCGTACTCGGCGTCCACGCCGTCGGCGCGCGCCAGCCAGGGCGCCGGCCGGTAGCGGACGCCCACCGCCACCCGATCGCCCTCCGGGCGCACCAGCAGCGTCAGCCGCGAATCGGTGGCCGACAGCCGGGTCGCCTCGTACATCAGGTTCCGGACCGCCAGCGCGAGCCGCTCCTGATCCGCGTGCAGCGCGGGCGAATCGGCGACGTCGGTCCGGACGTCGTGCCGGTGCGACCAGACCCGCTCGCCGGCGATGCGCTCGAGCAGCGGGCGCAGCTCGACCGACCGCTGGTGCAGCTGCAGTGTCTGCGAGCGCGCGCGCGCCAGCACCAGCAGGTTCTGCACCAGCCGATCGATCCGGTCGCATTGCCGTTCGATCGACGCGGCCGTCTTGCGGTGCCGGGGATCCAGCGTCGGCAACATCGCCTGGATGTCCGCCTTGGCGACCGCGACCGGCGTCTTCAGCGAATGCGCGGCGGCGGCGAAGAAGCGATCGCGCAGGTGATCCAGGTTCTCGCTGTCGGTGACGTCGTGCATGACGCTGACGACCCACACGGCGGGCGCGCCGACGCTCCAGCGCACGCCGGTGGAGGTCGCCAAGATCACCAGCTGGCCCCCGTGGTCGGGATGGAGGATCGCCTTGTATTTGAGAGGGCCCCCCTCGCCGAAGACGCGCTGCGAGACGAACTGGTCGGGAGGGACCAGCGCCCCGTTCGGGTACGAGACCCGGAAGCGCCGCGAGAACTGGGCGGCGTCCATCCCCACCAGCTCGTCCGTCCGGCAGCCGAGCATGCGCGCCGCGGCGGGATTCGCGTGCGCGATGCGACGGTCGCGCCCGAGCAGCAGGATGCCGTCGCCGATGCTCTGGACGACCGCGGCGGTCAAGCGGCGCACGCGATCCAGCCGGGCCGCGCCGCGGAACGACACCGCGTACAGCAGCAGGCACGCCAGCGCGATGAAGATCCAGCCCTTGGCGGTCTCGATGCGCGCGACCAGGGCGCGGTCGTGGCTGACGCCGTACAGGAGGACGTCGGTCAGGAACACCCAGACCATTCCCGCGACGGCGAACACCGCGGTGACGGTCGCCGCCATGCGGTGCGCCGACTGCGCGCGCGGCGTCAGGTCCGGCAGCGCCGTCGGATCGATGCATCCCGCAGAGACGTCCGCCGCCCGATCGCTCACGTGACCCTTGTCCGAATGTAGGTACCTGGCGCGGCGGGTGGCGCGGCGACCCCACTAGGTCGATCTCTGAAATCGCGCTGGCGCGCTGCGCCGGGCTCCCGGCGTCGCCCTGCCGACGGAAACTGATGCCAGGACGAGTCGACCGGGAGGCGCGCCGTGACGGAACCGAAGACCACGCCGGCAAGCGCCGGATCCACCTTGAACGATCATGCCCAGGCGCCCTCCCCGTAGCCGCTGCGCGCGCGTGGGCCGGCGCCTCTGCCTCGCGGGCGCGGGGATCGGCGGCCTGGGGTTGGTGGCGATCGCCGTCGGAGACGGCGCGCTGACGGGCATCCTGCCCGGTGAGCCGCCGATGACGCCCAACGCGGCGCTCGCCTTGCTGCTGCTGGGCATCGCCGGGGCGCTGCGCGCGCGCGAGGACGCCGGCCCGGTGCGCCGAACCCTCTCGGTGGTGGTGGCGCTGGCCGCGCTGGCGATCGGGTTCGTCACCATGGCCGAGTACGCTCTCAGAATCGATCTTCACGTCGATCGCCTGCTGATGCCGAGGGCGCCCGGCCATGGACGGCCGTCGCCGCTGACGGCGCTGGCGCTCGTCTGCCTCGCTGTCGCCTCTCTCGTGTTCGATGCCCGCATCGCGGCGCGCGTCCGGCCGTCGGAGTGGCTGATCGTCGCCGCCGGCATGATGGCCCTGACCGCGCTGCTCGGCTTCCTGCTGGACGCGGAGCGCTTGTATCGCCTGGACCGGGCCCCCCTCATCGGCATCTCGCTGCCGACCTCCGTCGGTCTGCTCGTGACGGCGTTGGGCATGCTGCTGGAACGGCCCGGCGCCGGGGTGATGCTGGTGGCGACGTCGCCGGGCCCGGGCGGGCGCCAGCTTCGCCGGTTCGCGCTGCCGGCCGTGCTGCTGCCCATGGTGCTGGGCCTGATCGTCACCTTCCCCCTCCGGGCGGTGGATCGCGAGGCGCTGTCGGCCGTGGTGGCGGTGCTGGCGGCGGCCATGACCCTGGTCGGTCTGCTCGTGCTCGCGATGAGCGCCGTCTCCCTGAACCGCACCTACGACGATCTCGAATCGACGCGCGCGCACGCCCGCGCCCTGGTGGAGCAGGCGCCGGACGGCGTGTTCGTCGCCGATCTCTCGGGCCGCTACACCGACGTCAACAGCGCCGGCTGCCGCATGCTCGGCTACTCCCGCGACGAGCTCCTGGCGAAGTCGATCACGGATCTGATCCTGCCCGAAGAGGTCGACAAGCTGGCCGCGATCCGGGGAGAGCTGATGAAGGGCCACAGCGGCGTCAGCCGCTGGACGCTGCGGCGAAAGGACGGCAGCACGCTGCCCGTCGAGGTCAACGCGAAGATCTTCGCCGACGGGCGCTGGCAGGCCCAGGTGCGCGACATCAGCGAGCGCATCCGCCTGGAACGCGAGCTGCGCGCCGCGGAGGCCGAGCAGAAGTTCCTGTCCGAGCTCGGGTCGGCGCTGGTGTCGACCATCGACGATCGCGAGACCGTGCAGATCGTCGCCGAGCAGGTGGTGGCCCAGTTCGCGGACGCCTGCTCGGTCGAGACCCTGACCGAAGACGGGCGGCTGCACGCCCGCGTCGTCATCCACCGCGATCCGGACAAGGCGCCGGTCTGCCGCCGGCTGGAGCGGCTCGCCCTCGACAGCGGCCGTCCCCAGCTGGGGGCGGCCGCCCGCGACACGCGGCGCCCGCTGCTCGTCGCGCAAGTGACCCCGGCGTACCTGGACGAGCTGGCTCAAGGCGTCGAGCACCGGCGCGCGCTGCGCGAGCTGGATCCGCAGTCGTTCATGGCGCTGCCGCTGCTGGCGCACGGCGGCGTGTTCGGGTCGGTGATCTTCATCAGCACCAGCGCCGACCGCCACTTCCGCGAGGAGGACCTGCCGTTCGCGGAGGAGGTGGCGGTGCGCGCCGCGCTGGCGGTGGAGAAGGCGCGCCTGTACGGGATCGCCCAGCAGGCGATCCGGCTGCGCGACGACGTGCTGAACATCGTCGCGCACGACCTGCGCAATCCGCTCGGGACCGTCGTCATGCAGGCCGGGTTGATTCGCCGGCGCAGCGGGGAGGTCGAGGAGCGCTGCCGCAAGGCGGGCGAGGTGATCGAGCGCGCCGCCATGCGGATGAACCACCTGATCCAGGACCTGCTGGACGTCGCGCGCATGGAGGGCGGGCGGCTGTCGATCGAGCCGGCCCGGCTGGCGCCGCAGCGGGCCGTGCTCGACGCCGTGCAGGCGCAGGAGGGGCATGCCGCGTCCGCGTCGCTGCAGCTGCGGCTCGACGTCGCGCCCGAGCTCCCCGAGCTGTGGGCGGACCGCGGCCGGCTGCTGCAGGTGTTCGAGAACCTGATCGGCAACGCGATCAAGTTCACCGCGCCGGGCGGCCACGTGACCGTCGGCGCCGCCGCGCGCGACGGCGACGTCGTGTTCTGGGTCGCGGACACGGGGCGCGGGATCGAGGCCGAGGACGTGCCGCACGTCTTCGATCGGCTCTGGCAGGCGAAGGCGGTGGTGGGGGGGGCCGGTCTCGGGCTGCCGATCGTCAAGGGGATCGTCGAGGCGCACGGCGGGAAGATCTGGGTGGAGAGCGCCGTCGGCGGCGGCAGCACCTTCTACTTCACGATCCCGGCGGCGGAGGGCGACCAGCCCTGGCAGCCGGAACCCGCGCCGCCGCTGCGGTGAGGGCGCGCGCGGGGCGGTGCTTGCGGCGGTGCCCGCCGCCCTGCGCGCGCGCATGCGGCTGACTCACTATCCGGACAGCTTCGACCTCGCCGGCAGCGCCATCACGCCGCTGCGAGAGGGCGACATGCTGCGGCCTTAGACAGCCGCACCCCACCGGTGGGCTCGCAACGCCGGCGGACCGCTTCAATGGGGCCGCCGGCCTGCGCCGACGGAGACATCGGGACACCACGAAATTGGCGAAGGCGTGGCACGTGCTTCAATGGGGCCGCCGGCCTGCGCCGACGGAGACGCCCGAGCGATCGACAGGTGCGTCGAGGCTCACTTGCTTCAATGGGGCCGCCGGCCTGCGCCGACGGAGACCCTGGAGGTGCGGGACGTCGCCGACGAACGCGGCCTGCTTCAATGGGGCCGCCGGCCTGCGCCGACGGAGACGACGCTGTCGAGGATGATGATCGGGATCTTGGCGTCGCTTCAATGGGGCCGCCGGCCTGCGCCGACGGAGACGGCGGGGTCAAGGCCAGCCCCGGCGACACAGTCGGCAGCTTCAATGGGGCCGCCGGCCTGCGCCGACGGAGACATGCGGAGCGCAAGGACTGGCGCGAGCAGCTCAAGCGCTTCAATGGGGCCGCCGGCCTGCGCCGACGGAGACCGGGCGACATCCGCGAGTTTCTCGCTGACGTCAGGATGCTTCAATGGGGCCGCCGGCCTGCGCCGACGGAGACGCGCGGCCACGCGAACGGCACCACCACCAACGCCGCGCTTCAATGGGGCCGCCGGCCTGCGCCGACGGAGACACCTTCACCCCGACGACGTCGCTTCAGACGTACATCTGGCTTCAATGGGGCCGCCGGCCTGCGCCGACGGAGACCCGGATTTCTAGCGAATCAGTTGGCCTGACTGGGGATGGCTTCAATGGGGCCGCCGGCCTGCGCCGACGGAGACGTTACGTTGTAGGTCGCTTGCGTCAGCAGCGCCTCCTTGCTTCAATGGGGCCGCCGGCCTGCGCCGACGGAGACCAGCCATGCGCAACCCCGGCTACTTCGAGGCGCTCGCCGCTTCAATGGGGCCGCCGGCCTGCGCCGACGGAGACGTGCCTGATGAGGCCATCCACCTCCCAGCAACCAAAAGGCTTCAATGGGGCCGCCGGCCTGCGCCGACGGAGACGATTCGCGTGCCTTCACCCAGGCCAGGGCTTGTTCGGCTTCAATGGGGCCGCCGGCCTGCGCCGACGGAGACG
>DATBHU010000640.1:0-13883 GCA_036557265.1 Polyangia bacterium | reverse complement strand
CAGCGCATGCTGAAGATGTTCCGGAAGTGACGGGGACGACGCGATGATCACGACGATTCGATCGCTCGCCTACCTGGTCGCGAGCCTCCTCTTCATCCTGAGCCTGCGCGGCCTCTCCAGTCAGGAGACCGCGCGCGGCGGCAACCGCAACGGCGTCATCGGCATGCTGATCGCCGTCGCCATCACGGCGCTGGCGCTGCTGGTGCCGGTCGACTTCGCGACGGCGTCGACCCCCGAGCCCTCGCAGCTGGGCGTGCTGGGCGGCGCCCTCATCATCGGCGGCCTGATCGGCGCGTTCGTGGCGGCGCGCGTGGCGATGACCTCGATGCCCGAGCTGGTCGCGATGCTGCACAGCTTCGTGGGCGCGGCCGCGGTCATCGTCGGCATCGCCACCTACCTGCAGCCGGGCGACGCCTACGAGGCCGGCCGCAGCGCTCACCTGGTCGAGATCTACGTCGGGATCTTCGTGGGCGCGGTGACGTTCAGCGGGTCGATCATCGCCTTCGGCAAGCTGCGCGGGATGATCGGCAGCCGCCCGCTGCTGCTCCCCGGGCGCCACGTGCTGAACCTGATCATCCTCACCCTGTGCGTCACGCTGGCGGTGATCTTCCACCACGCCGAGGTGCCGTGGCCGGACGCGGGCGCGAACCTGGTCGACGCCGGCATGCCGGCCCTGCTGGCGATGACCGGTCTGGCGCTGCTGCTGGGCATCCACATGGTCATGGCGATCGGCGGCGGCGACATGCCGGTGGTGGTGTCGCTGCTGAACAGCTACTCGGGCTGGGCGGCGGCCGCGGCCGGCTTCATGCTGTCGAACGACCTTTTGATCGTGACGGGCGCGCTGGTCGGCAGCTCGGGCGCGATCCTCAGCTACATCATGTGCCGGGCGATGAACCGGTCGATCTGGAACGTCATGCTGGGCGGCTTCGGCGCCGAGGCGGGCGCCAAGCCGGCCCCGGGCGCCGCCCCGGCCGGCAAGGTGACCGAGACGAACGTCAACGAGGTCGCGGACTGGCTGATGGGGGGGCGCCACGTGGTGATCGTCCCCGGCTACGGCATGGCCGTCGCGCAGGCGCAGCACGCGGTGAAGGAGATCTCGTCGCTGCTGATCGACAAGGGGATCACCTGCCGCTACGCGATCCACCCGGTGGCGGGGCGTCTGCCCGGGCACATGAACGTGCTGCTCGCGGAGGCCAACGTCTCGTACGACATCGTCAAGGAGATGGAGGAGATCAACCCCGACTTCCCGGAGACGGACGTCGTGATGGTGATCGGTGCCAACGACATCGTGAACCCGAGCGCCGAGACCGACACCTCGAGCCCGATCTACGGCATGCCGGTGCTGCAGGTCTGGAAGGCGAACAAGGTCGTGATGCTCAAGCGCGGCATGTCGGCCGGCTACGCGGGCGTCGACAACCCGCTGGTCTACAACGACAACACCGCGATGTTGTTCGGCGACGCGAAGTCGAGCGTCCAGAAGCTGCTGGCCGCGCTGCGCGAAAAATCGGCCTAGCCCACTTTTCCCGACCGGTTTCGAGCGGCGTCGCTACTGCGTGTAGGGGCGACCAGCGTCGGCCCTTTTCTGCCCGGAGGGTCACATGCTTGGGTCGACCGCGCGCTTTTCGTGCCTGGTGGTAACCGTCGTTACGGCGGGATGCGGGTTCAAGTCCGCCGGTGATCAGCCGGGCAGCGTCGGCGGCGCCGGGAACCCGACCGGCACGGGCGGGAGCGTGGGGCCTGGTGGAAGCCGCGGTGGGGCGGGCGGCAGCGGCGGCGGGGGAGGGACCACGCCCGTGATCATCACCAACCCGGACGCCGCGACCGGGGACGGCAACACCTCGGTCTCGCTGGACGCGAACTGCGGCACCAAGACGCAGAGCGCGAAGATGCTGCCGCCCGACCTGATGCTGGTCATGGACCGATCGCTGTCGATGACCAACGACATCGATGACAAGCAGTGCGCCGGCGGCAACGGCATGAACGGCAACTGCGGCGCCGCCTCCAAGTGGCAGATCGTCGTGCCCGTCCTCAACCAGGTGATCACCGACAGCGACGGGACGGTGAACTGGGGGATGTTCTATCTGGGCGACGAGCCGGGCATGTGCGGCGTCGCGACGGCGCCCGTCGTCCCGATCGCGGCGATGAACGCCGCCGCCGTCACGGGCTCCCTGACCGGCAACCTGTTCAACGGCCAGGTCGGAACGCCGACGCGGCGGGTGATCCAGGGGGCGGTCTCGTACCTGACGGGACTGACCGACCCGAACCCCAAGTACCTGCTGCTCGCGACCGACGGGCAGCCGAACTGCGCCACCACGACCAGCCTGGCCACCGACGACACGACGGGCACGGATCAGGCGGTGATGGACGCGCTGGCGGCCGGGATCCCCACGTTCGTGGTCGGCATCGGCAACACCAACGCGGCGGCGACGCTGAATCAGCTGGCGATCGACGGCGGCCGGCCCCAGATGGGCGGCGCGACGTCGTACTACCAGGTCGACGACGCCGCCGCGCTGGTCAGCGCGCTCGGAACCATCGTCGGGCAGGCGGCGACCTGCACGTTCGACATCGGCGCCGCGCCCGACGGGACCACCGCGGCGGGCCTCGGTGTGTTCGGCGACGGCGCCAAGATCGCGATGGATCCGGGCAACGGCTGGTCGTTCAAGGACGCCAGCAAGACCACGATCATCCTGAACGGGACGATCTGCGATCAGGTGATGTCAGGCGTGATTCACGACGTCACCGTCGCGTTCGTCTGCATGCCGGGCTAACTGCTCCCGCGGCGCGGCTAGTCCGTCACGACGGGCATGGCCGGGTGCGTGGTCGTGCCGACGGCGTCGCTCCACATCGCCTCGGCGGTCATGCCCAAGTTGGCGAGCACGTCGTCCGCGACGCGCAGGCGGCGGCTGATCTCGCGCGAGATGTTCAGCACCAGCAGCGCGTAGGCCTCGACGTCGGTCTTGTACAGGTTGCCGATCTCCGCCAGGTCGAGGACGTAGAGCGTGGCCTGTCCGACGGCGCGCGCGGTCGCCGAACGCGGCTGGATGTCGATCAGCGACATCTCGCCCACGACGTCGCCGGCCTTGAGCACGGCGAGCTTGTATTCGGTGCCGTCGCGGCCGCGCTTCAGGATCTGCAGCTCGCCGTCCCGGACGACGAACATGCTGCGGGCGTGCTCGCCCTCGCGCAGCAGCTGCGCCCCCGGCACCACGTGCACGACGCGCAGCGTGCGCGCGATCAGATCGATCACCCGGTCGGGCAGCCCGGCGAAGATCGCGATGCGGGTCAGGAACGCGCGGTCGACCTCGGAGTCTTCGCTTGCCATGGCGCTGCCGACTCTACCTCCCGGGCCGAGGTGGGGGAAGACCGCCGCCTGCGGTCAGGCCGCGCGCGCTTTGCTGGCAATCTTCGCGAGCAGCTCGTCGATCTCGGTCGTGACGTCGATTCCTTCGGCGCGCGAAAGCGCCAATAATTCAAGGATATCGGTGATTCCCCGCGAGGGATGCTTGTAGGCCTTCACCAACCGTCGCAGGTCACGGGTCATCCGCGCGTGCATCCGCCGCACGACCTGATCGTGAGGCGTTCCTCCCTGGCGTTGCGTTCGCTCCTTGATGCGACCGAGCTCGCGCGCCTGGGCGCGTGTCACCCTGAAAGGCCTGCTCATGACCGCCTACTCCTGCCGAGGGCTTCGATTGTGGTCCATCGGTCCTTCAGGATAACGCGCAGAACGATCACAGTCCGCATCTCCTCATCGATCGAGAAAAACACCCTGAACGGGCCGACACGGAGCTCCCACGCGTCGCTGCCGAGCTCGTCAATCGGCACGTCGAGCGGCTTTCGATGCAGCGTCGGCGTCGCACCCGGGGTGTAACGGAGTCCTTCGATCTTGAGCCGGATCCGCCTCTGATGGCGAACATGGAGCTGTTCGAAGTCGTGGAGCGCTTCATCCGACCAGATGACCTGGTACATCGACGAGTCATCGGCCTCGTCCGCGCAGAGTTTCGCCGTTCAGTGCCGCAGGCGCGCGCGGGCCATGCGTTCCACCAGGCGGGCGTCGGCGTTGTCGGGATCGGAGGCGAGGACGCGGCGTGCTTCGTCGAGCGCCTCCTGCGCGCGTCCGAGGGCGAGCAGCGCCAGGCCGCGGTTGGTGTGCGCGCGGGCCGAGTCGACGCCCGCGTAGGCTTCGGCGGCGGCGGCGGGATCGCGCAGGCGCAGGGCGGCGTCGCCGAGCGCCATGCGCGCGGCCGGGCGCGCGCTCTCCGGGAGGCACGCCGGA
This sequence comes from Polyangia bacterium, assembly GCA_036557265.1. GTDB lineage: Bacteria > Myxococcota_A > Polyangia > Fen-1088 > Fen-1088 > JADGRB01. Next base: position 9,610 of record DATBHU010000640.1, on the reverse strand, counting down.
TCGGCGAGGGCGCGGCGGTAGGCGGCGGCGGCGCGCGCGTCGTCGCGGCGCTCGGCGAGGACGTCGCCGAGCCGGCGCTGCCACTCGCAGTCGGGCACGGGCGATCCGGCCGGGCGCGCCTCGAGGGGGAGGGCTTCGACGCCGGTGGCGCGGTCGAACGCGAACGTCACCGGCAGTTCGGCGCGCGCGGCCAGGGCCGTGAATTCGGGCCGGCGGGCGACGAACAGCAGGCCGTCGGCGGCGCGATAGACCAGCGCCCAGCGCGCCGGATCGAAGAACGCGGCGCGCGGGTTCAGATCGGGATAGGTGACCAGCGCGGTGGTAACGCCGTATTCGCCGAGCAAGGCGTCCCATTCAGGGCGCGAAAGATCGTCGCGGCGCAGGCGGGCGTGAAACGCGGCCGGGTAACCGTTGATGCGCGGATCCTGGAACACGCGGTGGCGCGGCCATCCTTCCCAGGTCAGGTAGGAGCCGACCTCGAGATCGTTGTACATGCGGTCGCGCAGCCGGTTGTCGTTCGCGAACGCGATCGCGGCCGACGGCACCAGCGTCGGCTCCATGCCGAGGTCGAACGCGCGGCCGCCGTGGCGCGCGGCCGTCACGCGCGGCACCACGGCGGCGCCGGCCAGCAGCGCGGCGGCGGCGACGGCCGGCAAGAGCGCGGCGGCAGCGCGCGCGCCGGGGGCCAGCCGCGCCGCGACGCGCCCGCCGGCGTCGGTCAGCGCCGTCGCGACGATCGGCCCCGACAGCAGCGCGAACTCGGCGAGGAAGCGGTTCCGGCGCGCGCCGGCCAGGCCCAGCAGCGCGACCGGCAGCAGCTGCCGCCAGCGCCGCGCCGGCAACGCCGCGGCGGCGACCACGCCGAGCGCGACGAACAGTGCCGGCGCGTTGTCGGGCCAGCGCGCGGGGACGTACTCCTCCAGCGGCCGCAGCGACGGCATGCGCCAGTGGTTGGCGATGTAGCCGAGCGCGTGGACGCCCGACGGCGTCGCGAGGATCAGCGGCGCCAGCGCGAGCGCGCACAGCCCCGCCCGGCGCGCGTCGTCCCGGCGTCCGTCGAGGCGCGCGCCCAGCGCGTACAGCGCCAGCACGAGCGGCGCCAGGAAGAAGCAGGAGTTCGCGTTCGCCCACAGGAGACCGCACAGGACGAGGGCACAGAGGGCGCGGGGGCGGCCCGACTCGGCCCGCTCGAGCGCGAGCAGCGTCAGCGCCAGCCCGAGGAAGGTGACCAGGTGGGGACGTTCGACGAAGCGCGGCTCGGCCGCCCAGGCCGAGAGGGCGAGCGCCAGCGCCGCGGCGGCGGGGTGGGCGCCCCGGCGCGCAGCGACCCGGAACAGGACCGCGACGGTCGCGAGCACGAACGCCGTCTTGAGCAGCAGCGTGCCGGGGATGCCGCCGGCCCGGTGCGCGAGCGCGAGGACGATCTGGAACAGCCAGGCGAGGTTCACGTCGCGCGCGCCGGGGCAGGTGAACGACAGCAGGTTCGTGGTCGGCACGGCGTGGTCGTGCAGGACGATCTCGCCGAGCCGCAGGTTGAAGAACAGATCGGTCTCGTCCATCGGCACCAGGCAGCGGCCGGCCACGAACAGCAGCAGCGCCACGGCGCACGCCCGGCGGGCCGCCGGCCCGGGCGCGGCCGTCATCGCGCCTCCACGCCGTAGACGCGCGCCGCGGCCGACGCGTAGCGCAGGTGGAAGAGGTCGGGGCGCGCGTCGGCCCAGGCGCGCTCGATCGGGAAGCCGTCGGCGTCGGCGGCGATCGTGCGGCGCACGATCGGGTACAGCGCCGCCACGAACAGCACCTCGGTCCGCGTCGCGCGCAGGTTCGCGATCCAGGCGTCGGCGCTGGCGCCGCGGCGGTAGGGCGCGGGCTCGGCGGTGCCGTCGCCGGGCGGCCCGAAGTCGTGCAGGCGATCGCCCGGCCGGCCCGCCACGTTCACGTAGCCGACCCGATTGGCGAGCCGCTCGCCGGCGAGCGGGAAGGCGAGGTTCGTCCCCGTGTACGCGACGCGGGCGTCGCGCACGTTGGCGCGGAACCAGGCCCAGGCGGCGTCCAGGTCGTCGCCGACGGCGTAGCCGGGATCGCGGCGCGCGTAGTCCTGCGCGCCGACGCCGACGGCGGCCGTCACGGCGAGCGCGGCGGTCGCGCCGCCCAGCCGGACGGCCCAGGCGGGCAGGCGGGCGAGCCACGGGCGCCAGCGCCAGAACGCCAGCGCGGCGGCGGCGCCGATCGGCAACACGAGCAGGCGCTCGCGCGTCGGCGCGGCGAGCAACGCCCCCGCGATCGCCACGACGATCCCGCACCAGCCGAGCAGGGCGGGCGGCCTGTCGACGGCGCGGGAGACGAGGCACGCCGCGACGCCGAAGGCGGCGAACAGGAAGCGGCTCTCCTGGTAAGGGACGGCGAGCCAGAAGCTCGACACCAGCGCGAGCAGCAGCCACGCCTCGGCGCGGCGCCAGAGGCGAACCGTCGCCACGACTGCCGCGATGACGAAGCCGGCGCCTGCGTCGAGCAGCATGGCGCCGAGCGCGCCGAGATCGGCGACGGGCAGGTGGTAGTCCCAGGCTCGCATCTCGGCACCGCCGTAAAGAGCGGGCAGCGGCAAGCCGGGAAAGGCGACGGGGTAGAGCGGATTGCCGGTGACGGCCGCGTTGCGCGCGTACCAGAACCCGCCGGTCGCGAGCGCCGCGACGAGCGCCAGCGCCGCGCCGCGGACGTCGCGCGGCCGGTGGCGCAGCCAGCCCGCGGCGGCGAGGGCCGCGAACGGAATCGCCAGCGCCGCAGCGGCGTACTTGCTTCCGACGGCGAGGCCGAGCGCGACGGCGGCGGCCAGCAGGTCCGCGCGGCGCCGGGGCGCGCCGCGCGCCAGCCGGATCGCAAACGGCAGCGACGCGAGCAGGCAGGCCGCCAGGCCGAGGTCGGTCATCGCCGTCGCCATCTGTCCCCAGATCTCGGGGATCGACAGGAACGCGAGCGCGGCGCCCAGCCCGGCCGCGCGCCGTCCACCGGCCTCGCGCACCGCCGCGACGATGGCGGCAGCCGCCAGCGCCGCGAACGGCAGCTGCCCGACGCCGGCCAGGTAGTCCGAGCGCAGCGGCGCCATCAGGAACAGGAGCCAGAGCTCGACGTTCGCGGGCGCGTAGGCCGACGACGGATCACCGAACACCGCCGGCACGATGCCGGTGCGGCCGTCATGCATCCAGGTCGCCGGGACATGCAGGTGATACGACAGCGTGTCGTAGAGGAAGGTGGTCCGGTGCAGGCCCGCCCAGAGGCGGAGCGCGAACGCCGCGATCAGCGCCGCCAGCAACCCGACATCGACAGGCGACACCGGCTCGCGCGCCGTCGTCGCGACGCGGGGGCGGCGGCGCGCGAGCGCGGTCGCCGCGGCCGCGACGAGCGCCAGCGCGACCAGCACCGCCGCCGGCGTCAGCAACCCGACGGCGCCGAGCACCGCTTCCACGACGACCACCGTCGCGAACGCGGCCAGCGACATGCGCGTCGCCCGGCTGGCGCGCGATTCGCCGTCGCACCGGGCGAGCCGATCGCTCGCGGCCGCGATGACGCCGAGGCAGCCGAGGCTGAGCGCGAGCGCGATCATGCGCTCGCGTCCCGCGCCAGCGCGGCGGCGACGGCCGCGAGCACGAGCGCCGTCCCCGCCAGCGCCGCCCACCCGCCGAACAGCGGCGGCAGGGCGCAGGCGATCCAGGCCGCGCGCAGCGGCCAGCGCGCGCGCGCCGGCGCCGGCCCCTCCGCCGGCGCGGCCCAGGCGCGCGGCGCGAGCGGCAGCGCCCAGACCAGCCCCATCGCCCACCCGGTCGGCGACGCGACGACGCAGGCGACCAGCGCCGCGCCGAACAGCACCAGCTCGGCGTCGCCGCCGTCCGGGCGCCGCCGCGCCAGCCGCGCGCCGGCCCACGCCAATCCGGCGGCGCCGATCAGGTACGGGAGCCAGCTCGTCGCCCACGACGGCGATTCGGGCGCCAGCAGGCGGGGAAGGCTCGCCGACACCGGCCGGTCGAACAGCGGCAGCGTGTAGAGGTACGACCGCCCGTCGGCCGTCTGGCGCTCGCCGAGCTCGTCGAGGTCGAAGCGTTCGAGCTCGCGCTCGTGATACAGCATCTCGTCGGTTCCGCCTTCGCCGTACAGAACGGCGCGCGGCAGCACCGAGACGGCGTACTCGCGGGCCAGCGCGCGGCCTGACAGCGCGACGGTCGCCAGGGCGGCCACGGCGCAGGCGGCGGCGACGGCGCCCGCCCAGCGCCAGCGGCCGAGCGCCGCCAGCACCGGCACCACGCCGAGCAGCGCCGGCTTGAACACCGCCGCCAGCGCGAGCAGCGCGCCCGCCACCAGGGCGCGGTCGCGCACCCGCCAGGCGAGCACGATGAGCGGCAGCAGCAGCAGATCGATCTGACCGCGCTCGAGGTTGAGCCAGACCGGGAACGCCAGCGCGCCCGCGACGAGGATCGCCGTCTTGGCGCCCGGGCGGCCGCGCGCGAGCAGCAGGCTGGCCGCGAGCCACGCGGCCACCACCGCGATCGTGAAGACGACCTTGGCCGCGCGGTATGGCAGCAGCGCCAGCGGCCGGAACAGCTCGGCCGCCAGGGGCGGGTAGAGGAACCGGCTGTGGTGGAAGACGCCGCCGTCCCACAGCGCCGGCGGCACGGTGCCCGCCACCGCGTGGTTGACGTAGGGATCCAGCCCCAGCCCGCACACGCGGCCCGCCACCCAGAACGCGACCAGGTCCTGCTGCACCAGCGCGAAGGCGGCGACCGCGGCGAACGCCGTCACGGCCGCCACCGCGCACGAACCAAGGATGACGTCGCGGCGGCGCGACAAGAACGCGAGACTACCGCGTTCGGCCGAAAGCGGCGAGCTTCGCCTGGTCGCCGGCCTCGATCGCCACCTCGGCCTCCAGGCTGGTGTGATCGCGCCCGACGGTCGCCACCGCCAGCGTCTGGCCGCCGCGCCGGTAGGCCACCGTCGCGTCGCGCGCCGTCAGATCGCCGTGGACGTCGATGCGATCCCAGCTCTCGGCGTGGCCGACGTAGGAGAGGCCGAAGTCGTACTGATTGGTCCAGAAGAACGGCGGGGCGGTGAAGGGGAGGTCGCCGCCCAGCATGTTGAGCGCCGCCACCCGGCCCATCCGCTGCGCCACGACCCAGTGCTCGATGCGCACGCGCTCGCCCGTCGGCGCGTACGGGTAGCGGGCGACGTCGCCGGCCGCGAACACGCCCGCGACGCTGGTGCGCAGCCGATCGTCGACGACGATGCCGCGGTCGATCTCCAGGCCGGCGGCGCTCGCCAGCTCGAACGACGGCCTCACGCCCACCCCCAGCACCACCAGATCGGCGGTCACGCGCTCCTCGCCGGTCAACAGCGTCACCGCGTCGGGCTCGACGCTGGCCACGGTCTGCCCGAGGTGAAAGCGGACGCCGTGCTCCTCGTGGATCGTCTTCAGCAGGCCGCCCAGCTCCGGCCCCAGCGTGCGCTCGAACGGCACCTTCTCGGGCGCGACGACGTGGACCTCGAGCCCGCGCGCGCGCAGCGACGCCGCCACCTCCATGGCGATGAAGCTGGCCCCCACCACGACCGCCTTGCGCGCCCGCGTGGCCCGCTCGATGATCGCGCGGCTGTCCGTCAGCGTGCGCAGCGTCAGCACGTGAGGCTGGTCGCCGCCCGGTAACGCTGGCCGGATCGGTTCCGCGCCGGTCGCCAGCAGCAGCGCGTCCCACGCGACGTCGCGTCCGTCCGCCAGCGTCAGCTTGTGGCCGGCGGGATCGATCGATTGCACGCGCGCGTTCAGCGACAGCGCGATCTTCTGCTCGCCGAAGAAGGCGGGCGGCCGCAGCGGCATCCACTCCTCGGGGGCGTTACCGGCCAGGTAGTCCTTGGACAGGTTGGGCCGATCGACGGGCGGAGACTCGTCCGCGCCGAACAGCAGGATCTCGCCGTCGTACCCCTCGCGGCGCAAGGTCTCGGCCGCCGACTCGCCGGCCGCGCCCGCGCCGACGATCGCGATGGTGCGCAGCGCGGACGCGCGCCGCAGCGTGATCGGCCCCCCGGTTCGCGGGCCGACGCGGATCGTCCCGTCCGTCAGCGTCACCTCGTAGCAGGGGATCGGGTTCAGGGCGGGAGCGCGGACGGGCGCGCCCGTGCGCAGGTCGAAGCAGGCGTGGTGCCACGGGCAGCGGACGGTGTCGCCGCTGAACAGCCCCTCGGCCAGCGGGCCGCCGTAGTGCGTGCAGGTGGCGCCGATCGCCAGCAAGTCCTGGTTCCGCCGCAGCAGGACCACGGGCTCGCCATGGGCGTGGCCGAGCAGCGGTGTCTCGCCGGCGAGTTCGGCCTCGGGAATTCCGGCCTCCAGATCGGGGCCCGTCAGCTTGGATTCTTGTCCACCCATGCGCCGTAGAGTTGCAGGGCGCGGGTCAGGTTACAAGGGATGAAAAGAAGTTGCGCGCCGACGGCGATCCCCGCGCCGTGGGACCGCCCGCACGCACGCCTATATGCGCCGGTTGGACGGCGAATGCGCGTCACCGCGCTGCGAGCGCCGTCGCACCACCGGCTGCACCGCGGCCGGACGGGACGAGTCGTCCGCGCCCGTGGCCTCTCGCGACAGTTCGGCCTCGGCCTCCAGCCAGTCATCCAGCTCGTGGCCGGAGACGGAGCCGCGCTGCAGGTACAGCTCGTAAGCGCGCTTCGCTATCGCCTCGTTGCGCGTCGATGCATCGTTCGAGTTGGGCATTCCTGTCCTCCAGGCACCGCAAGGTAAGCATGGCGATCGGCGCAGCAAGGCGCCGTTCCGTAGGGGAATCCCCCAAAACGCGGAAGTAGAAAGAACTTCGAGTTTGTGTACTATGCGCGCATGTCCCCACTGGCTCCCTTCCGGAAATGGATCGTGCGCGCCACCGTCGTCGTCGCGCTGGTCGTCACCTTGCCCCTGGTCGGACTCCGCGGCGTCGCCCACGCCGATCTCGGCGACGAGCCGAGCTCGAAATCGTCGTCCTCGTCGTCGGGCGATCTGAATCAGGTCGAGGACAACGACAAGCCGAAGGATCTGCTGGAGAAGAAGCCGGCCGACGCGGCGGTCGAGCAGAAGAAACAGGCGCCGGTCGCCGGCCCGGCCTTCTACGAGAAGTGGCAGTTCTGGGCGATCGCCATCGGCGTCGTGGTCGGCGCGGTGGCGCTGATCTGGGGCGGCCAGGCGCTGGCCCATCAGATCAACGGCGGCGACGTCCGGCCGTGCAACATGATGTTCCAGGATCGCTGCTTCGGGGAGGGACGCTAGATGCGCGCCGCCCGCAAGCTGTCGCACAAGCTGTCGCACAAGCTGTCGATTGCCGCGCTGGGCGTCGTCGCGCTGGCCGCGGTGACGGGCGCCGCCGGTTGCAGCGACTTCCACTACTACGACATCAACGTCTCGATGGCGATCGGCGGCACGAACGGTTTCAGCGCGACCGGCGCCGAGGTGACGCGGATCCAGGTCCTCGTGATGACGGTCGGCGGCGCCGACAGCGGCACCATCGTCATGGGCCCGAACGCGAACGGCTTGCCGCTCGGGAACACCGGCCAGCTGGGGATCATCGAGTACTCGACGTTCAAGGACTCGGGAACCCTGAACTTCACGGTCGAGGCCTACGACTCGGCGACCAGCCTGGTGGCGAACTGCAAGGTGGGCGAGGGCACGACCAGCATGCAGGCCAGCAGCATGACCACCAACAGCGGGATGCTGGTGGTCAACAAGACCGGCGACTTCACGCTCTGCCAGTGAAGTCCCAGAAGTAGCCGCACTCTCGCGCTGCGCGCGAGGGCGGCTAGTCGGTCGTGTCGTCGATCTGGACGGCGTCGCCCAGCTCGCCTTCCAGGTACTGGCGCAGGCGGCGCTTGAGGCGCTCCTCGATCTGGCGCACGCGCTCGCGCGTCACGCCGAACCGCTCGGCGATCTGGACCAGCGTCGCCGGCTCGTCGTTCAGCAGGCGGTCGCGGAAGATCTCCAGGTCGCGATCGCGCAGCGTGTCGCCGAACGCGTGCAGCTTCTCCTTCAGGATCGCCCCGAACTCGCCGGCCTCGACCTGCACGTCCGGGCGCAGCGCCGGCGCCGCGCGCACGAAGTCGCCCTGCGTCCGGTCGCCCTGCTCGTCGGAGCGCATCGGCGCGTCCAGCGACGTCTCGGACGCGTTCAGCCGGCGCTCCATCTCGACGACCTCCTGCTCGGAGACGTCCAGCGCCGCCGCCAGGTGCTTGGCCTCGACCTCGTAGCCCTGCTTCTCGAGCTTCTCGCGCTCCTTGCGCAGGTTGAAGAACAGCTTGCGCTGCGCCTGCGTCGTCCCGACCTTGACCAGGCGCCAGTTGGCCAGGATGAACTTCAGGATGTACGCGCGGATCCACCACGACGCGTACGACGACAGCTTCACGCCGCGGTACGGATCGTACTTCTGGACCGCGTGGATGAGGCCGATGTTCCCCTCCTGGATCAGATCCAGGATGTTGCGGTGGGCGCGCCGGTACTCCTGCGCGATCTTGACGACCAGACGCAGGTTCGCGGTGATCAGGCGCGACGCGAGCGCGGGCTCGTGTTGCTTGCAGAAGCGCACCGCGACGGTGTGCTCCTCTTCGCGCGTCATCAGCGGGTACCTGCGCAGTTCGTGCAGGTAGGCGCCGATGGTCGAGTAGTCGGACAGGCTCGGTTCGGCGACCGGCGCTGCCCCTTCGGCGGGGGCGCCGCCGGCCGGGGCCGGCTCGTCGTCCGCATCGGGTATCCGTCCGAGCGGAAGGCCGGCCACGTCACCGAGCCCGACGTCGGTCGCCTCGGCGGCCTCCGGGTCGGTCGAGACAGCCTTGAGATGCGGAGAAGTCTTTTCCGAGGCGCGACCACGCGGGCGGCCGGAGCGGCCGGAACCGGGGACCTGCGATGTGCCGTCGGGCTTGTTTGTTCGGAGCGCGGTGCTGAGCATGGCCCCTAGTATTCGCAAGGGCCATGCCACGCCGCATTCCCCTTAGCCCGCGTCCCGCTTGGGGTTAGGGGCTCCAGTGGTGGAGGCTGTTACGAACCGGTAGCAGCCGACCGTTTCCCCTACAGGATCCAGGTAACCATCTCCGCCCATGCCGTCCAGAGGTCGCGCGGGGCCGCGGACTTTTCACGGGGTGTCTTCGTATCGCTCGGTACGTCCGAAGATGTCGTCCTGGTAGCGGATGAAGTGGTAGATGGCGACCGCGGCCAGGGCGGCGCCGACGCCGAACGAGACGTTCGCGGCGAGCGCGAAGCTGCGCTTCTGATCGAGGTCCTGCATCGCGGCCTCGCGCGAGTCACCGTTCGGCTGCAGCTGCGACAGCACGCCGAAGAACGCGCCGCTCGCGAAGGCGGCCGCGGCCAGCGCGGTCGAACCGTAGGCGACGCTGCTCGGCCAGCGCCGCCGCCGCGGCAGGTTGTCGGGGGTCAGCCGGATCTGCAGCTCCTCGCCGGGACGCACCTCGACCCGCGAGGTCCACGGGAAGCGATCGGTCGCCTCGACGCGCACGTTGTGCTTGCCGGCCACCAGCGTCGGCGAGATGAGCGGCGTGACCCCCAGGTACGCGTTGTCGATCGCGACGCGCGCGCCGCCCGGCTCGG
>DATBHU010000639.1:0-2796 GCA_036557265.1 Polyangia bacterium | reverse complement strand
GTCGAACGTCCGCTGCCAGCGATCGGCGTTGACCTTGAGCTGGAACTTCGACACCTCTTCCGTGTCGATGCCGACCGCGTAGCTGCGCGTGCAGAACCGGCAGTAGACCGGGCAGGTGTCCAGCGCCAGGAACAGCGCCTTGTCGACGTAGCGATGGGTCAGGCCCGGCACCGGCATGTCGGCGCGCTCGTGCAGCGAGTCCAGGTCGAGCCGCGGGTGATCGGGCAGCAGGCGCGACGCCAGCGGGATGAACTGCAGGCGCAGCGGATCGCGCTCGGGGTTCGCCCAGTCGATCAGCGACAGCAGGTACGGGGACACGCGCACCGACATCGGCGCGCGCTCGAACCCGCGCTGCGCGTCCGCGATGAACGACTCCGAGACCAACCCCTCCAGCGCCGCCAGCAGCTTGTTGATGTTCGTGATCGAATGCTTCGCCTGCCACTTGTGGTCGAGGAACTCGGCCTCGCCGACGTTCGCGTAGGCGGGGATGCGCCGCCAGAACTCGCCGCCGAGGAGCTCGCGGTGCGCGAGGCTGGCGGGCGGCACCGGCGGCCGCTGCGCCGGGACGGCGACTTCGGGCGCGGACACGACGGCCAGTTTGGAATCGGAGGACGACATGCGCTCTTTCAGCGTACCACCTTTGTCACGAGCAGCGGCAGCTCCGAGCCTGATCTGATTGCATGCAGCAGGCCGCCTCGGCCGTTGGGCGACGCCGCCAATCCGATCGCGTCGGGGATCGCGTCGGCGAAGCCGAACACCGACACGGTGTCGCCGGCGCGCAGCGGCGCGCCGCTCACCAGGTGGCCGTCCCTCGATAGAACGTAGACCTGTCCGCCACCCTCCAGGGACAGCAGGAAGTCGTTCCCCTCCTCGACCAGCACGCGCCCGAGGTCGGCGTCCGCGTCCACCTCGAGCCGCCACACCGCGCGCGTCGCGTCCTGTCCGGGCAGCGGGGCGCAGGTTCCACGAAGGTGGAGCGGGCCGTGCCCGGGACGCTGGGCGGCGAACTCCGCGAACGCGAGCGGCCGCGCCGTCAGCGCCCGCAGCCGCCGCTGCGCGATGCGCGTGATGGCGACCGACGGCCGCAGCGACGCCAGCAGCCAGCCGGTGTCGCACAGGCCGGCCATCGACGCCCAGTCGTCGAACGAGTTGGCGAGCGGCAGCGGCGCCACCCCCAGCACGAGCGCGCGGGCCCGGGACAGGGCGCCCGGTGGCGGCACCTTGGAGACGGTTCGAAAGCCTTCGCGGCGCTGTTCGTGCAACCGGATCAGTTTACAGCCGCAGCGCGAACCGATCCGAGCCGCGCTGGATCACCAGCGTCGCGTGCGCACCGCGCTGCAGCCGCCCCACCAGCGACTTCAGCCGTGCCATGGTGATCCCGCGGCCGTCCAGCCCGAGCAGGATGTCGCCCTCCTCCAGCACGCCGCTCGCCGGGCCGCGCGGATCGACCGCCATCACCGCCAGGCCCTCGCCCGCCCCCAGCCCGAGCGCCGCCGATTCGCGCCCGTCGAGCGGACGCAGCTCGACGCCCAGCACCGCGTCGCCGCCCGCCGCGCCGCCGCCGGCTGCGCCGAGCGTGACCACCGCATCGACGCGCTGGCCCTGGCGCGTCAGCACCAGCTTGGCCTTCTCGCCGGGCCGCAGCAGCGCGATCGACGCGACCAGCCCGCGATAGCTCTCGATCGGCTTGCCCGCGCACTCGATCACGACGTCGTTCGGGCGCAGGCCGGCGGCCGCCGCGGGCGAGCCGTGCCCGACCGCGTTGATCAGCGCCCCGGGCGCGAACGGCACGCGCATCTCGGCGGCCCGCTCGGGCGTGAAGTCCTCGCCGGTGACGCCCAGGAAGCCGCGCGCCACCCGCCCCGACTTCCGGATCTGCTCGGCGATCCGCCGCGCGATGTTGATGGGGATGGCGAAGCCGACGTTCATGGCGATGCCCGGATTGATGATGGCGGCGTTGATGCCGATCACCTCGCCGCGAAAGTTGAACAGCGGCCCGCCCGAGTTCCCCTGGTTGATCGCCGCGTCGGTCTGGATGAAGTCCTCGTAGCGCGGATCGATGTCGCCCAGCTTCTCGCCGATGACGCGGTTCTTGGCGCTGACGATCCCCATCGTCACGGTCTGGCCGAGGCCGAGCGGGTTGCCGATCGCCAGCACGTAGTCGCCCACGCGCACCTTGTCCGAATCGCCCAGGTTCACGGTCTGCAGGTCGGCCGGCGGCTTGTCGATGCGGACCACCGCCACGTCGGTGGGCGGGTCGCTGCCCAGCACGCGCGCGGCGAAGCGGCGGTTGTCGGGCAGCCGGACGATCACCTCGTCGGCGCCCGCCACGACGTGGTTGTTGGTCAGCACGATGCCCGCCTTGTCGACGATGAACCCGGAGCCGAGCGCCTCCTGCTTCTCGCGCGTGGCGCGCGGCGCTGGCCCGCCGAACTGCTCGCGCATCATCCGGGTCCACGGGTCTTCCACGGCGAAGCGGCGGATGTACTTCGTGCTCTGGATGGTGACGACGGCGCCCTTCACCCGCTCGACCAGCGGCGCGACCGTGCCCGGCTCGGCGCCTGTGCCGGCGGCCCCGGGAGGCGGCGCCGCGTGCCCAGCCCCTGCGGCAGCGAGGACGCTAGCCGCGATAAACGACGATACCGCGCGTCGGATCATAAGGCGTCAGGGCGACCGTCACCTTGTCGCCCAGAACCACGCGAATGCGGTGCTTTCGCAGCTTTCCGCCCAGATGGGCCAGAACCTGATGGCCGTTCTCGAGCTCGATGCGGAAATTTCCCGCGGGCAGCACCTCGA
>DATBHU010000638.1:0-5830 GCA_036557265.1 Polyangia bacterium | reverse complement strand
CGCCGCGCTGGACGTCGATCCCGAGGCGGTGGCGACCGCCGAGGAGAACTTCGCGCGCAACCGGATCACGACCGTGTCGACGCGCGTCGGCAGCATCGCCGACGTCGCGCCCGGCAACGACCTGGTGCTGGCGAACATCGAAGCGTCCGTGCTGGTGCCGATGGCGCCCGAGTTCCCGGCGCGCGTCGGGCCGGGCGGCGCGCTGATCCTGTCGGGGCTGCTGACCAGCGACGTCGAGGCGATCACCCGCGCCTACACCGCCGTCGGGTTCCAGATCGACGCGCGCCGCGACGAGGATGAGTGGGCCGCCCTGCAGCTGTCGCTGCGGGCGCAGCCATGACGCGGCGGCGGCTGTTCGTGCCGCCGGAGAGCCTGCACGCGACGCCGATCGTCGTGCGCGGCGACGAGCACCACCACCTCGCGCGCGTGCTGCGCGCGCGGCCGGGCGACGCGATCACGCTGTTCGACGGCGCGGGCGCGGAGCTGGCGGCGCGCGTCGTGCGGGTGGGGCGCGCGGAGACCGAGCTCGCCGCCGAGGCGCAGGCCGCGCCCGCCACCGCCGGCAGCGAGACGCCGCTGGTGCTGCTGACCGCAGTGCCGCGCGGTGGGCGCATGGACTTCCTCGTGCAGAAGTGCTGCGAGCTGGGCGTTTCGCGCATCGTGCCGGTCATCACCGCCCGCTCGGTCGTGCGGCCCGAGCCCGATCGGCGCGCGCGCTGGGACAAGATCGCGCGCGAGGCGGCTCGCCAGTGCGGGCGGGCGGACGTCCCGGTGGTCGACGCGCCGGTCGCGCTGCCCGCGGCGCTGGCGGTGGCGGCGCCCGCGCTCCCCGCCCGCCGGCTGGTGCTCAGCCCGGACGGCGACGGCCGGCCGCTGCGCGCGCTGCTCCCGGATCGGGCGGCGACGGCGCTGCTGGTCGGACCGGAGGGTGGTCTCGCGCCGGCGGAGAGCGAGGCGGCGCAGGCGGCCGGGTTCGTGCCGGTCAGCCTGGGACCGCGCATCCTGCGCGTCGAGACCGCTGCCATGGTCGCGGTCGCGCTGGCCGCCGAGGCGTTCGGCGCGCTCGGCCCCGGCGAGGGGCAGGGGCGCTAAACTTGCCGTCCCGCCCCCCGCTCCGCACAATGGGGCCGTGACCGCAGCCGTCGTCCCCATGCCCGCTTCGCCCGCGCCGTCTTCCACAGCCCCGTCCCGATCCCGGGGCGAACGCGTCGTGCGCGTTCGCGTGACGGGCTTCCCGCGGCGGGCGGTGGCGGCGCTGTTCGATCTCGGCGTCCTGCTGGGGCTGACCGCCGCGGTGACGACGGCGGTGGCGCTGGCGCTGGGCGTGCAGATGCCGGGGCTGCGCGAGATCGGCCCCGACCTGCTGGTGGCCGGCATCCTGGATCGCAATCCGATGGCGGTCGGGGCGGTCGGCCTGTTCCTCGGCATGACCGGCCTCTACCAGCTCTACTTCGGCGGTATGTCGGGGCAGACGCCCGGGATGCGGCTGCTCGGCATCCGCTTGATCTCCGCGCGCGGCGGCGCGCCCGGACCGGCGCGCGGCTTCCTGCGGCTGCTCGCGCTGGCTCCCAGCCTGTTGCCCGCCGGGCTCGGCTGGCTGTGGGCCCTGTTCGATCGCGAGCATCGCGCGCTGCACGATCACCTGGCGGGCACCTACGTCATCATCGACGAGGGCTGAGCGCGCGGGCATGCGCAGGCGGGATAACGGCCCGCGGTTGAGGTAGATTTTTGGGGGCGATGGCTTCGCGGCTCTCCGATCGGCTGGTGAACGCGGGACGCGTCTCCGGCGACGTGATGCGGGCGGCGATCGCGCGCCAGGCGGTCTACGGCGGCGCGCTCGACACCGCGCTGCTGGAGACCGACGCCATCGACGAGTCGATCCTGTGGGACGAGCTGGGCGTCGCGACGGGCCTGCCGCTGCCCGAGCCGGCGCTGTGCGAGAACCCGGTCCGGTGCGTGAACCCCGACGGCACGGCCATCGAGCTGGACGGCGCCTGGTCGGAGCAGGCGCGCGCGGTGCCCGTCGGCGTGAAGAACGGCGCCCTGCAGATGCTGTGCGGGGAGCCGGTCGTGCGCGCCGAGCTGGAGGCCGCCTCGGATCGGCTGGGCGTGCCGTTCCAGCTCTACATCGTCCCGGAGGTGCGGCTGGCGGCGGTCCGGCAGGCGATCTTCGATCGGCCGATGCCGCCGCGCCTGCTGCGGCTGTTCGCGCGCGTCGCGGGCGCCGAGCCGGTGCGCCGCTGGCAGATCTCCCACGTCAAGCCCGTGAAGGTCGACGAGAAGCACGGCGTGGAGGTGCTGCCGCGCCGGTCCAAGCCGGCGATCGAGGCCGTCGAGCCGGTCGCGGCCAAGGAGGGCGAAGCGAGGGCGGAGCCGGCGGCGGCGAAGGGGCCGGCCGGGCCGGCGGTCGCTCTGCCGCCCGTGAACAAGGCGGAGGTCGCCAAGCTGATCGGGCGCCTTTACAGCAGCGAGGCCGAGAAGGCGCGCGAGGCGCTGGTCGCGATCACCAAGCAGGACTTCGGCACCAAGGCCAAGCGGTGGGAAGCCTGGTGGGACAAGCACAAGGACGACGACCGCGCCGAGTGGCTGTTCGAGGGGCTCGGGCACAAGGAGACGCAGATCCGGGCCGCCTCGGAGGCGGAGCTGCGCAAGCTGACCGGCGAGTACTTCGGCTACCACTTCGATCTGCCGCGGCGCGAGCGCGAACGGGCGCGCGCCCGCTGGCAGGCCTGGTGGTACGAGTCGGCCCGCGCCCACAAGAAGACCTGATCGTTCGCCGAGCGCTCGAGCTGCGGCAATCAGTGGATCGTGTGGTAGTTTTCGCGCCGGCCAATGTTCGAGACGCTGACCAAGGGGTTCCGCACCGCGAAGCAGCGGTTTCAGGGGCTCGCCGAGCTGGATGACGCGACCGTCGACGAGGCGCTGAAGGACGTTCGCACGGCGCTGCTGGAGGCCGACGTCGGCTTCGACGTCGTGCAGGACTTCTGCGCGCGCGTGAAGGAGAAGGCGGTCGGCGTCATCGTCAAGGTCAGGGCGTCGAGCAAGGAGAAGACGCGGCGGGTGACGCCCGAAGACCACTTCGTCAAGCTCTGTCACGACGAGCTGGTCGACCTGATGGGCCCGGTCGACACCAGCATCAAGTTCGCGAAGAAGGGGCCGACCGGGATCATGCTGGTGGGGCTGCAGGGCTCGGGCAAGACGACCACGGTCGGCAAGCTGGCCCACTTCCTCGAGAAGCAGCACAAGCGGCCGCTGCTGGTCGCCGCCGACGTCTACCGTCCCGCCGCCATCGATCAGCTGAAGATCATCGGCGAGAAGCTGGACATGCCGGTGTTCTCCGATCCGGCCGCCAAGCCGCCCGACATCTGCGAGCGCGCCGTCCAGTACGCCGCCGAGCGCGGGCGCGACGTGATCCTGTTCGACACCGCCGGCCGCCTCGCCATCGACGAGCCGCTGATGCAGGAGCTGTCGCAGATCGATTCGCGCGTCCACCCCGGGAACATCCTGCTGATCGTCGACGCGATGATCGGTCAGGACGCGGTCGGGACCGCCAAGGCGTTCAACGAGCGCCTGAACCTGGACGGCGTGATCCTGACCAAGCTGGACGGCGACGCGCGCGGCGGCGCCGCGCTGTCGGTCAAGGCGGTCACCGGCAAGCCGATCAAGTTCGTCGGCATGGGCGAGTCGTCGGATCGGCTGGAGGAGTTCCGCCCCGACGGCATGGCGAGCCGGATCCTGGGGAAGGGCGACGTCGTCGGCCTGATCCAGCAGTTCGAGGACGTCGTCGACGAGGAGAAGGCCGAGCAGGACGCGGTCCGGATGCTCAAGGGGAAGTTCGACATGAACGACTTCCAGGAGCAGCTGCAGGTCCTGAAGAAGATGGGGCCGCTCAAGGAGATGGTCGAGAAGATCCCGGGCATCGCCGACGCGATCCCGGAGGGCGCTCAGGTGAGCGACGACGAGCTGGTGCGCATCGGCGCGATCATCTCGTCGATGACGGCCGACGAGCGCCGCCATCCCGAGCGCTTCATCATCACCAGCTGGGAAGAGGTGGTGGAGGGCGGCAAGCGCAAGAAGAAGCGCAGCGCGTTCTACGAGTCGGGCCGGCTGGCGCGCGTCGCCAAGGGCTCGGGGCGGCGCGAGCAGGAGGTCGCGGACCTGCTGAACCGGTTCGCGATGATGCGCCAGATGATGATGCAGATCGGGATGTCGACCGGCCTGCTCGGCAAGATCCCGGGGTTCAAGCAGCTGGCGCAGGCCAAGAAGATGATGGGCCTCGACGTCAATCAGCTGGCGAACATGATGCAGACGCCGTCGGCCGAGCGCGGCCACTTCCAGGCGCCCAAGCGCAACGTCGACCGCATGAAAGAAAAGCGGAAGCGCAAGGACGCCCGCAAGGCGCGCAAGAAGGCGCGCAAGCGCCGTTAAGGCGCCGTCGTCGCGCGCAAGCCCCGTTCGTCACAGGCCTTCGCGCGGGTTCCAGTTGCTCAGCACCAGGACGACGGCGACGGCGGCGATCGCCGCGAGCACGGCGATGGCGATGAACATCGACCGGCGCGCGCGCCGGACCAGGATCTGATCTTCGTCCGCGCCGGGACCGTTCGGATCGGGAGGGGGCCGGCGGGCGAAGATCGCCGGGTGATGCTCGTCGAGCTCCGAGCGCGGCGGGTGCTTGTGCGACGACGACGTGGTGGCCGGGCCGGCCGGCAGCGGGCGCGGCGCCAGCCGCGAGACCTTGCGGGGCGCGGCCGTGCCCGATCCCGGGTCGGTCGGCGGCGCGGCGGCCGGCGGCGTGGCGGTCGGCGGCAGGGAGACGGCGAGCGCCGCCGGCATCACGACCACCGGCTTCGGGCCGTCGTCGCCGCGCGGCGCCCGGTCGGCGCGGTCCGGGCCCTCGAGGCTCTTCAGATAGCGCTCCTCCGGATCCATCAGGCGGAGCTTCAGCGGCCCCATCTCGATCTCGTCGCCGTCGGTCAGTCGCTGCGCCTTGACCAGCACCCCGTTGACCAGGATGCCGTTCTTCGAGCCCTGGTCGCGCAGCACCACGCCGTTCCAGGTGCGCGTCAGCGAGGCGTGCTGCCGGGACAGTTCTTCCAGATCGAAGCGGAGATCGCAGGTCTTCCCGCGCCCGATGAAGTACGGGCGATCGCGGTCGAGCAGCTTCAGCGTCTCGACGTCCGACGCGCCCGCGATGACCGACACCGTCGGCGCGCTCGTCTCGGGCGAGGCGAGGAGGAGGTCGTTGACCAGCCGGCGCGCGATGGTCGCCGTCCCCTCCGCGCCCGCCGTCGGCGCCGCGTGCCCGTCGAACATCAGCTTGACCGGACCGAGATCGAGGACGTCGCCCGCGAACATCAGGCGCTGCTCGCCCTGCCGGAGCCGATGCTTGCCGACGTAGGTGCCGTTCTTGCTCTCGAGATCCTCGATGAACCAGCTGCTGCCGCGTCCACCGCTGGTGGTCCGCTTGCGCAGCAGGCGCGCGTGCAGCCCCGACAGCGCCTTGAACGGCAGGCTCAGCTCGACGTCGGCCCGGCGGCCGATCCGGATCTCGTCCAGATCGTCCTCGAACTCCACGATCCGCTCCTTGGCCGGATCCGATCCGTCGTCAGCCTTCCGATCAGCCCGGGGGAGCACACGCAGCCGCAGCGGCATGGACAAGAACCGGCGTTACTGTATCCCAACTAGGGGCTTGCGCGCGCGCAGGGCGCGATCGGCCTGGGCCCGCTCGGCGGCCATCGCCGGCGGCGCCTGGTCGAGGAAGCGCGCCAGCTCGCGCCGCATCTCGGCATCGCGGCCCAGGCGGGCGAGCGCCTCGGCGCGCACCAGGCGC
>DATBHU010000637.1:0-9040 GCA_036557265.1 Polyangia bacterium | reverse complement strand
CAACAGGACCCATCGACTCACGCCGCGCGCTCCCTTCTAACTCCTCCTGTCGAGCCGCAAGGCCGACGAGCCGAAGGCTCGGCGGGAGAGGGGGCCCACGGTGAAGACAGGCCCCTCTCCCTAACCCTCTCCCCGCTGCGCGGGGCGAGGGCAAACAGCTTCAACGAATCGCATGTGAACCCCGCTCGGCGATGAGGTCGCACACCGCGGGGCCGTCGGTCTCGCGCGCGTTGCGAATCTGCGCGGCCGACATTCAGCCCTGCGACGGAAGGCCGAGGGTGCTGGCGGACTCGTAAGAGCGCAGCGTCGGCGGTCCGGCGAAGAACGCGCGTACCAGCGACACCACCTCCGCCGCCGCTCCGCTCGCCTCGTAGCGCTCGGCCGCCGCGCGATCGGTCCAGACGGTGATCACGAGGAAAGGCTCGCCGTCCGCGGTCGGCTCGAGTAACAGACAGCCGAGATTCCCCGGGGTACCGCGCACCCTGGGGACCGCCTGCTCGTTGTACGTCCTTCGCAAATTCTCGGCCTGGTCCGGTTTGACCAGGAACGATCCGACGCGCACCCACATGGTGATCTCCCGTGCGAAAGTTAGTTGGCGCCCAGCCAGGTGAGCCGCGCTTCGACGGCGGCGAAGTGGATGAACGCGTTCCACTCGGTGACGAAGAAGCGGCCCGCGAATCCTCCCTGGGGCACCTGCCGCGCCAGCTCCGGGTTGTCATCGGCGGCGCATGAATCGATCTGCATCGGGACCTCCTTCGCCTCCACGTACCGCGGATCCGGATCATCCACGATCAGGTAGGTCAGCCCGAGAAGCTCGAGGCGAGCCGGCCGCCGCCGCTCGCGCTCGGACGTGACCGAGCTGTGAAGGTCGCCCATCCAGACGTCGATGACGAACTCCGCGCGCCGCTCCGCGAGATCCGACGAGAAGGTCCGCAGCCGCGTGTCGTGGAAGCCGTTCGGCAGCCCCGCCTCCAGGTCGTCGATGTTCACGCGGGCCAGGTTAGCGCAACGCGGCCGCCCCGCTACGGCGTCAGCACGATCAGAGAAACGCCGTACACGTTCTGCGGCCACCGCACCGTCCACGCCCCGCCGGTCGCCGTCTGCGTCGCCGTGTACGAACACAGCTCGCCGGTGTCGCGCAGCGACACCCACTGCGCCTGCGTCGGGGTGGCCGGCTTCCCCTGGCTGACCCAGGTCTGGTACGAGTTCGAGTGCGTGCGATCGATCATGTAGTGGCGCACGTGCAGCGAGCCCGACGCCGCGAACGGCAAGTTGTTCACGGTCAGCGACACCAGGCTGGAATTCGCCGAGTTGGCCGCGCCGCCCGCTACGTGGTTGTAGACCAGGATCTGCACGCTCTGCCCGTCGGCCGCGATGGTCGCCAGCGCGTTCACCGCGCTGTCCGCCGTGCTGCCGCCGGTCACCGGCAGCTGGTTCGCGCCCAGCAGGTGCAGCACGCGGAAGGCGTTGAAGGCCGGCTTGGGCACGTCGAACGACTCGGTGATGGCCGGATCGCCCTTGAGCAGCAGCCCGTAGTTGCCCTCGCGGTAGGCGCGCGCGCTGCCGGTGTCGACCTCCTCGTACAGGTCGGACAGCGCCCAGTAGCCGTAGCCGGTCGGCGGCGCGTGCGACGGGTCGGTCCCGATCAGGTGCATCAGCTTCGCCACGAAGCTGGCCGACGACTCGTTGTCGCGGCTCACCTGGGACATGTACGTCGGGCCGAACTCGGTGTTCCACAGCTCGCCCGTGAAGTTGTTGGTCTTCACCAGGTCGATCATCTGGTTGTTGAACGCCAGCATGCCGTTGGCGTCGGAGATGACGCCGCCGTTGTCGTCGCCGTAGCGGTGGAACGAGATGAAGTCGAGCTTCACGTTGTTCGACTTCGCGAAGGTGATCAGGCTCGGGATCGCGTACTGCGAGTTGCCGCCCGTGTCGGCGGGGCCGCCCACCCTCAGCTGCGGATCGGCCGCCAGCAGGCCCGCGACGGTGTTCTGGTAGAGGGTGTTGTAGTTCGACGGGCCCGGCGCGTACATCCAGGACGCCTCGTTCCAGATCTCGAAGTACCAGTTGTTGCGCACCTCGGCGGCGCCGTAGCGGCTCTCGATGTGCCGCACGAACTCGGCCATCAGGTTCTGCCACTTCGTCCAGTCTTTCGGCTGGCTGATGTTGGGCGACATGTTGTTGTACCAGAGCGACGCCAGCTTCTGGCTCGCGCTGGTCGCCATCGCCGTCGGCGTGAAGCTGACCTCGACCATCGGCCGCATGCCCGCGGCGACGACCGCGTCGTACACCATGTCGAGCCGCGTCCAGTTGTACGTGGGCGTGCCGCCCGGCTCGCTGTAGACGCCGATGTCGTCGTTGAAGATGCCGTGGAAGCGCGCGTAGCGGAAGCCGGCCTGGTCGTGCCCCTTCTTCAACGCCGCCTGGATGTTGCGCCCGTAGGCCGTGGTCAGGATCGTGTTGGCGTGGTCGGTGGCCACCGCGCTCTCGTAGAAGCGGCTCCAGGCCGCGCCCTTCGAGCCCGCGTTGACCGCCAGCGTGACCGCCGGCGTGCCGCTCGTCGTCCAGGGCGCCGTGCCCGTGCAGGCGACGCCGACCGCCGCGGCCGAGCCGGCCGCCCCCGCCGTTCCGCTCGCGCCCGCGCCGCCGCTCGCCGAGCCGCCCGCGCCGCCCCGTCCCGCCGCGCCGCCGCCCGACGCGCCCGCGCTGCCACCCGACGCGCCCGCGCTGCCGTTGCCGCCGCGCCCCGCTGCGCCGCCGCCCGCGGAGCCGGCGCTGCCGCTCGCGCCCGACGCGCCGGCCGCGCCGCCGCTGCCGGCGGTGCCGTTCGCGCCGGCGGTGCCCAGCGTCCCCGCGCTGCCGGTGGTCGTCGTGCCCGCGGCGCCGCTCGTCGTCCCGGCCGCGCCGCTCGTCGTCCCCGCCGCGCCGCTGGTTCCCGCCGCGCCGCTCGTTCCTGCCGTCCCGCCGCTCGCCCCGGCCGCGCCGCTCGCGCCGTTGCCCGCCGTGCCCGTCGCGCCCGCGCCGCCCGGTCCGCCCCCGCCCCCGCCGTTGCTGCAGCCACCGGCCGCGCCCGCGATCGCGACGGCCAGCGCCGCCCCCCGGACCATCGACCGACCACGACTGACGAGGGCCGAAATCGCGCTGCGCATGCCTGCCTCCAAGCGACCGGAAAGGCCGCACTCTAGCCAAGCGCGCCGACTTAGTAAATCAGTCTAACTTAATCGACCGCCCACCAGGCCTCGGGTGTAAGGTCCCTGCCATGAAGTACGCAACACTCGTTACTATTGTTACCTTGCTCGGCGCCCCACTCGGCGCGGGCTGTGGGGGCGGGGGCGGCAAGGCGACGGGCCAAGGTGGATCGACAGGCGCGGCCGGTCTGGGCGGCTTAGGCGGCGCCGGCGGCGGCGGCATCGGCAACCTCGGCGGCACGACCATCACCTGCCCGGGGCTGGGCGGCAGCGCGCCGACCGGGATGCCCGCCTGCACCAGCAACCCCTCCGATTACCAGTACAAGTTTCAGGATCCCTGCGCCCCGATCGAAGACCGCATCACGGACCTGCTCGCGCAGCTGACGCCCGACGAGAAGCTGGGCCTCATGAGCGAGTACCAGTTCCCGGTGGCGCGCCTGGGCATCCCCGCGTTCACGACGTTCACCGAGGGTCTGCACGGCGTCGGCTGGGCCGGCGACAACACCACGCCCGCCACGGCCGGCAGCACGAACGTCCTCTACCTGACCGGCACGCAGTTCCCGCAGGCGTCCGGCCTGGCCGAGTCGTGGGATCCGGACGCGCTGTCGATCGTCGGCGCCACGACCGCCTACGAGGCGCGCATCTGGAACGCCAAGCGCGCGCCCAACGACCAGGGGCGCGGCGTCGGCGTCGTGATGCGCGCGCCGCTGGTCGACCTCGGCCGCGATCCGCGCTGGGGGCGCACCGAGGAATCGTCGGGCGAGGATCCCTACCTGGTCAGCCAGCTGTCCGCCGGCTACATCGCCGGTCTGCACGGCAGCGACCCCACCTACCTGATGGCGGCGTCGACGCTGAAGCACTGGCTGGCCAACAACAACGAGACCGGCCGCAGCACCAGCTCGTCGGACTTCGACCAGCGCGACCTGCTCGAGTACTACGCCGTCCCGTTCCAGCACGCCGTCCACGCGTCGCACGCGCAGGGGATCATGGAGGCGTACAACAAGATCAACGGCGAGCCGTCCGCGACGTCGTCGCTGCTGAAGTCGCTGGTGATCGGCGACTGGGGCTTCGACGGCGTGCTGTCGACCGACGCCTGGGTGCCGAACACGCTGGTCAGCGATCAGCACGACTACCCCGATCTGCCGACGGCGGTCGCCGCCATCGTCAAGGCGGGCACGCCGCTGGTGCTGCAGGACCAGTCCGGCTTCCGCGACAACGTCAGCAAGGCCTACACCCAGAACCTGATGTCGATCGACGACATCGACGCCGCCCTGCGCGGCAACCTGCGCGTCCGCTTCCGCGTCGGCGATCTGGATCCGCCCGACCGCGTGCCGGGCAAGAAGATCCTCGGCACCGAGACGCCGTGGAACGAGATGCCGACGATCATGAAGGCGCAGGACGTCACGCGCCGCACCGTCGTGCTGCTGAAGAACGCCAACAACAAGCTGCCGCTGTCGATGACCGGGCTGACCAAAGTCGCCGTCGTCGGCCCGCGCGCGAACTCGGTGCAGCGCGATTGGTACGGCGGCCTGGCCCCTTACAAGATCACCGTGGCGCAGGGCCTGGCCACGAAGCTGAACGGCGTCGCCACCATCGTGAAGGCGGCCGACGCCACCGACGCGGCCGCGGTGACGGCGGCGACGGGCGCGGACCTGACCATCCTCGCGCTCGGCAACGATCCGACCTGCGGCCCGGCGCCGCCCGAGGCGAACACCACGCCGTGGGGCGTCTGCCCGTCGATGTACGACGGGCGCGAGGCGGTCGACCGCAAGTTCATCGCGCTGGATCCGGTGCAGGTGACGCTGGCGCAGAAGGTGTTCGCGGCGAACCCGAACACCGTCGTCGTGCTGGTGTCGAGCTTCCCGCAGGCGCTCGGCTGGGTCGCCGACAACGCGCCCGCCATCGTCCACATCGCCAACTCGGGCCAGGAGACGGGCACGGCGATCGCCGACGTCCTGTTCGGCGACTACAACCCGGGCGGCCGCACGGCCATGACCTGGTACGCCAGCGACGAAGACCTACCCTCGGACATGCTCCAGTACGACATCCGCGCCGGCAAGGGGCTGACCTACCAGTACTTCAAGGGGACGCCGCTCTACCCGTTCGGGTACGGGCTGTCGTACACGACGTTCGCGTATTCGAACCTGGTCGTCGGCGCCGCGACGCTGGCGATGTGCGACGAGACGGCGGTCAGCGCCGACGTGCAGAACAGCGGCACGCGCGACGGCGACGAGGTGGTGCAGCTCTACGTCAGCTTCCCCGACACGAACCTGGCGCGGCCGGCCAAGCAGCTGCGCGGCTTCAAGCGCATCCACCTGGCGGCGGGCGAGAAACAGACCGTCAGCTTCCCGCTGCGCGGCGACGCGCTCACGTACTGGGACCAGGCTAACCAGCGATTCGCGCTGGAGTCTGGCCACGTCTCGATCCAGGTCGGCGCCTCCTCGACTGACGTCCGCCTGACCGGCTCCCTGATGACGGCGCCCTAGCGCCGGGTTTATTCTCAGGCCGCAGATCCGATCGGCGGCTCGCACGTCTGAGGCTGCCCGACTCATTCAGAGGAGGCGGCATGTCCGTGAACCGATCCGTCGTCATCGCCCGGTTCGTCGTCCGGTTGCTGGTGATGGCGGCGGTCCTCGCCTCCTCCACCCTCTGGCCGGCCCGGAGCGCGCGCGCGTTCTGCGGCTTCTTCGTGGCCGGCAGCGACGCGAAGCTGACCAACAACGCGTCGCAGGTCGTGCTGATGCGCAAGGGCAACCGGACGGTCATGACGATGTCCAACAACTATCGCGGGCCGCTGGAGGACTTCGCGATGGTGGTCCCCGTGCCCGTCGTGCTGCAGAAGGAGAACGTCAGGACGCTGCCGGCCGACGGGTTCGATCGCGTCGACTCGCTGTCCGCGCCCCGTCTGGTCGAGTACTGGGAGCAGGACCCGTGCGAGCCGCCGCGGCGGATCATGGTGCCCCTGTCGAGCAATCTCTCGTGGCAGGACATCGTCGCCGTGCCGAAAAAAGCTAAGGCGCGGGATCTGGGCGTGAAGGTCGAGGCGCAGTTCGTCGCCGGCGAGTACGAGGTCGTCGTCCTGTCGGCGACCGATTCGGCGGGCCTGGAGACCTGGCTGCGCCAGGAGCGATACAACATCCCGCAGGGCGCGGCCGCCGCGCTGGCCCCGTACATCCGCGACCGGTCGAAGTTCTTCGTCGCCAAGGTCGACATCAGCAAGGTGGCGCGCGACGCGCAGGGCGTCGTGCAGCTGTCACCGCTGCGCTTCCACTACGACGCCAACGAGCTGCGCCTGCCGGTGCGCCTGGGCCTGCTGAACGCGAGCGGCCCGCAGGACCTGATCGTCTACGTCATCCACCCCGATTCGCGCTTCGAGGTCGCCAACTACGCCAACACCTTCATCCCGACCCACCTCGAGGTCGCCGACGGCGTGCGCCAGTCGTTCCCGTCATTCTTCGCGGAGCTGTTCGACGCAACGGTCGAGCGGATGGGCCGCAGGGTGGTCGTCACCGAATATTCGTGGCAGACGACCGGTTGCGATCCCTGTCCGACGCCGCCGCTGTCGCTGGACGATCTCGCGACGCTGGGTCTGGACGTCCTGGAGGGGATCGGCGCCGCCCCGCCCGCGCCCGCGCTGTCGATCCCGGGAACGACCAAGCCGAGCGTCATCGCCCACGAACGCCAGCGGGCGCAGCTGCCGCCGCCGCGCTTCCGCGGCAAGCGGCCGTCGTGGGTGCTGACGCGCCTTCACGCCCGCTACAGCAAGGAGACGCTGTCCGAGGATCTGATCTTCCGCGAGGCGGCCCCCGTGATCGGGGGGCGCGCGAACGGGAACGGAACCAACGGCGACGAGGGCGCGCGCGTCGACGCGGGCGGCGTCAACAACTTCCAGGGGCGCTACATCATCCGCCACTACTGGGATGGGCCGGTCACCTGCCAGAACCCGCAGTACGACAACTGGGGCGGGCCGCAGGGCGAGCGGGCGGGCGCGCAGGCCACGGCCGCCAAGGGGCTGGCGACGGCGCCGCGCGGGAAGGTCGTGCTCTCGAGCGAGGTGCGCTCGCCGGTGCCGCTGCTCGGCATCGCGGGCCAGCCGCCGCCGCGGAGAAAAAAGACGAAGTGACCATCAACCGAAGAGGAGGAGGCATGACGGCAGTCCGAGGTCTGGTGTTAGGAACGGTCGCCGCGGCTGCGCTCGCGGCGGCGCCGGGGCGCGCGCAGGCGTTCTGCGGGTTCTTCGTGGCCGGCAGCGACGCGAAGCTGACCAACAACGCTTCGCAGGTCGTTCTGATGCGCAAAGGGAACCGGACGGTCATGACGATGTCCAACAACTATCGCGGGCCGCTGGAGAACTTCGCGATGGTCGTGCCGGTGCCGGTCGTGCTGCACAAGGAAAACGTCAAGACGCTGCCGTTCGACGTGTTCGATCGCGTCGACTCCCTGAGCGCGCCGCGCCTGGTCGAGTACTGGGAGCAGGACCCGTGCCGGCCGCCCGAGCCGCCGATGCCGGTGGCGCCCTCGGCGGCCGCGGGCGGCGCGGACATGGAGAAGGCGGCGCCGCGCAAGAAGGACCTCGGCGTGAAGGTCGAGGCGAAGTTCGTCGCCGGCGAGTACGAGGTCGTCATCCTGTCGGCGACCAATTCGGCGGGCCTGGAGACCTGGCTGCACCAGGAGAAGTACACCATCCCGCAGGGCGCGGCCGGCGCGCTGGCGCCCTACATCCGCGACAAGTCGAAGTTCTTCGTCGCCAAGGTCGACATCAAGAAGGTGAAGCGCGACGCGCAGGGCGTCGTGCAGCTGTCGCCGCTGCGCTTCTTCTTCGACGCCAACGAGCTGCGCCTGCCGGTGCGCCTCGGGCTGCTGAACGCGGGCGGCAAGCAGGACCTGATCGTTTACGTCATTCACCCGACGTCGCGCTTCGAGGTCGCCAACTACCCGAACGCGTTCATCCCGACCAACCTCGAGGTTGCGGACGGCGTGCGCAACGCCTTCCCGGCGTTCTTCGCCGAGCTGTTCGACGCCACCGTCGAGAAGATGCAGCGCAAGGTCGTCGTCACCGAATACGCCTGGCAGACGACCGGCTGCGACCCCTGCCCGACGCCGCCGCTGTCGACGGACGATCTGGCGACGCTCGGCCTCGACATCCTGGAGGGGATCGGCGTGGCGCGCGACAAGCAGAGCGCCAAGCAACCGCAGCAGCCGTTCTACGGCACGCCGCCGTCGTGGGTGCTGACGCGCCTGCACACGCGCTACAGCAAGGAGACGCTGTCCGAGGACCTGATCTTCCGCGAGGCCAAGCCGGTCCTGGGCGGCCGCGCCAACTGGGACGGCACCAGCGGCGACGCGGGCGCGCAGGTGACGGCGGGCGGCATCAACAACTTCCAGGGGCGCTACATCATCCGCCACTTCTGGAATGCGCCGGTCGCCTGCCAGAGCCCGGTCTACGACCAGTGGGGCGGGCCGCCGGACAACCCCTACGGCACGCCGGCACCGGCCGCCGCCAAGGGGCTGGCCAGCGCGCCGCGCGGGAAGGTCTCGCTCAGGGCGGAGGTGCGCTCGCCCATACCGCTGCTGGGGATCGCGGGCCGGCCGGCGCCGCGCCGGCAGAGATCGAAGTGACAACCAACCGAGGAGGGGGCATGGCGTTTTCTCGTTCGTTCGGTCGTTACCTGGGTATCGCGGTGGTGGCGGCCGGAGCGTCGCTGCCCGGAGGCGCGCAGGCGTTCTGCGGCTTCTTCGTGGCGGGCAGCAACGCGAAGCTGACCAACAACGCCTCGCAGGTGGTGCTGATGCGGAAGGGCAACCGCACCGTCATGACCATGTCGAACAACTACCAGGGCCCGCCCGAGAAC
>DATBHU010000636.1:0-8465 GCA_036557265.1 Polyangia bacterium | reverse complement strand
TTTGAAACTTCTGGTGGCGGCTGGACGGGGCGCGCGCAAAAGTTCTATACGGGTACGTTTCAAATGGCGGACGGCGGCATCAGCCAGCGCAAGGCGGACCACCTGGCGATCGCCGCCTCGGGCGCCGCCGCTTTCCACCGGCCGTCGATGTTCGCCGACGTCCACCTGGTGCACTGCGCGCTGCCCGAGCGCGCCGCCGCCGACGTCGACCTGACGACCACGCTGCTGGGGCGGACGATCCGCGCGCCGCTGATGGTGACCGGGATGACGGGCGGCACGCCGGCGGCGGGCGACATCAACCGCGCGCTGGCGGCGGCCGCGGCGGCGCACGGCATCCCGTTCGGGCTGGGCAGCCAGCGCGCCATGCTGCTGCACCCGGAGCTGGCGCCGACCTACGAGGTGCGGCGCGCCGCGCCCGACGTCTACCTGTTCGCCAACCTGGGCGCGGTGCAGATCGCCGCGCTGCCGACGACGGCGGTGCGCGAGGTGGTGAAGCGGGTGGAGGCCGACGCGCTCTGCATCCACCTGAACGCGGCCCAGGAGATCGCGCAGGCGGGCGGCGACCGCGACTTCCGCGGCGCGCTGGACGGCATCGCGCGCCTCGTCGCCGAGCTGGGCGTGCCGGTGATGGTGAAGGAGACCGGATGCGGCATCTCGCCGGCGGTGGCGCGGCGGCTGACCGACGCGGGCGTGCGGGCGATCGACGTGTCGGGCGGCGGCGGCACCTCGTGGACCGCGGTCGAATCGCAGCGCGCCGAGGGCGCCGACAAGGCGCGCGGGCAGGAGCTGTGGGACTGGGGCATCCCGACGGCGGCGGCGGTGGCGTGGCTGGCAGCGGAGGCGGTGCCGGGCGCGGGCGTCGAGATCCTCGCGTCGGGCGGCATCCGCAGCGGCCTCGACGTGGCGCGCGCGCTGGCGCTGGGCGCGCGGCTGGCGGGGCTGGCGCAGCCGGCGCTGCGCGCCATCAACGAGGGCGGGCGCGAGGGCGGCGAGGCGTTCCTGGCCCACATCATCGACGGCGTGCGCGCGGCGGCCCTGCTGTGCGGCGTGGCGCGAGCGGGCGATCTGGCGTCGGCGCCGCGCGTGATCACGGGCGAGCTGGCCGCGTGGCTGGCGCAGAGGCCCGCATGACGAAGGCGACGGACGCGAACGTCACGGCCGAAGGCGGCGGCGAGGCGACCGGCCGCGGCCACGCGAAGGTGATCCTCGTCGGCGAGCACGCCGTCGTCTACGGGCACGCCGCGCTGGCGGCGGGTCTGTCCGCGGGCGTCTCGGTGCGGGCGCGCCCGGGCAGCGGCAAGCTGCGCGTGCCGGCGTGGGGCCTGGAGACGGCGGCGGGCGAAGACAGCCCGGTGGGGCGCGCGCTGGGCGCGATCGTGCGCCGGCTGGAGGCGCCCGCGCTGGACTTCGACGCCGACGCCGAGGTGCCGGCGCGTTCGGGCCTGGGCAGCTCGGCGGCGCTGGCGGTGGCGATCGCGCGCGCGGCGGCCGCGGCGTGCGCGCGCCCGCCCGGCGACGAGGCGATCGACGCCGCCGTTCACGCGGCCGAGACGATCTTCCACGGCAACCCGTCGGGCATCGACGCGGCGGCCGCGAAGGGAGGCGGCGCGGGGCGGTTCACGCGCGCGGGGGGCTGGCGTCCGATCCCGGTGCTGCAGGCGATCAAGCTGTGCGTCGGGCTGTCCGGGCGGCCGCGCGACACCGCCGCGCAGGTCTCGGCGGTGGCGCGGCTGCGCGAGCGCCTGAGCGTCGCCGACGACATCCTGGCCGCCCTCGGCAAGCTGGCCGACGAGGCGACGGCGGCGCTCGGCAAGGGCGACGTCGACGGGCTGGGGCGGACCTTCGACGCCGCCCACGGCCTGCTCGGCGCGCTGCGCGTGTCGGGGCCCGAGCTGGACGCGCTGGTTCACGCGGCGCGCGCGGCGGGGTCGATCGGCGCCAAGCTGACCGGCGCCGGCGGGGGCGGCGCGGTGATCGCGCTGGCGCCCGGCCACGAACGCGACGTGCTGGCGCGCTGGAAGGCGGCGGGGTTCGAGGGGTTCGTGGCGGAGATCGCGGCGGGCCCCTCTCCCTTACCCTCTCCCGGCTCCGCCGGGAGAGGGCAAACAGCTGCGGGGACGCGATTGCCATGAGCGCACCGAACGCTGCGACCGCTGTTGCGGGGACGAATATCGCGCTGGTGAAATACTGGGGGAAGCGCGACGTGGCGCTGAACCTGCCGGCGGCGGGGAGCCTGTCGCTGACGCTCGATCGGCTGGGGACGCGCACCACCGTCGCGTTCGACGACGGCGAGCGCGATCGCTTCGTGCTCGACGGCGCGCCGGCCGGCGACGTCGCCACCGCGCGCGTGTCCGCGTTCCTCGATCGGGTGCGCGCGCGCGCCGAGATCGGGCGCCGCGCGCTGGTCACCAGCGAGAACAGCGTGCCGACCGCGGCCGGCCTGGCGTCGTCGGCGTCCGGGTTCGCCGCGCTGGCGCTGGCCGCGACGCGCGCGGCCGGGCTCGCGCTGCCGGCGCCCGAGCTGTCCGCGCTCGCGCGCATCGGCTCGGGCTCGGCGGCGCGCTCGATCTTCGGCGGCTTCGTCGAGATGGCGCGCGGCGTGCGCGCCGACGGCAGCGACGCCATCGCGCACCCGATGCCGGAGGGCGACGGCTGGGAGGTGCGCCTGGTCGTCGCCATCACGGCCGCCGGCCCCAAGGCGATCGGCTCCACCGCCGCGATGACCCACACCGCGCGCACGTCGCCGTTCTACGACGCCTGGCTGGCGGGCGTGCCGGGCGATCTGGCCGCCGCGCGCGCCGCCATCGCCGCGCGCCACCTGCCCGCGCTCGGCGCCGTCGTCGAGCGGAGCGCGCTGCGCATGCACGCCGCCGGGTTGGCGGCGGATCCCGCCATCATCTACTGGAACGCGGCGACCCTGGCCGCCATCGACTGCGTGCACACGCTGCGCGCCAGCGGGACGGCGGTGTTCTTCACCATCGACGCCGGCCCGCACGTCAAGGCGCTGTGCCGCGCCGCCGACGCCGACGCCGTGGCGGCGGCGCTGCGCGCTGTGCCGGGCGTCATCGACTGCGTGGTCGCCGCGCCCGGCCCGGGCGCGCGCGTGGTGGAGGCGCCGTCGCGATGAAGACCGACGGCGAGACCACCGTCAGCGCGCCCGGCAAGCTGTTCCTGATCGGCGAGTACGGCGTGCTCGACGGCCACTGCGCGGTCGTCACCGCCGTCGATCGCCGCGTGATCGGCCGCGTCGTCGCCGGCGCGACGCCCGCCACGCCGCTGGTCGAACAGATCGCGGAGGCGGTCCGCGCCTACCTCGCCGAGGACGGCGGCGCGATGCCGAACGGCGTGCCGGTCCTCGACTCGAGCGCGCTCGCGTCGAGCGCGGGCAAGCTCGGCCTCGGGTCCAGCGCCGCCGTCGCCGCGGCCGGCGTGGGGGCGCTGCTCGAGGCGGCCGGCTGCGACATCGAGTACACGCAGACGCTGGCCTTCACGCTCGCCGATCGCGCGCACCGCGCCGCCCAGGGCGGCCGCGGCTCCGGCGCGGACGTGGCCGCCGCGATCCACGGCGGCGTCATCTACTACGCCCGCCGCGGCAACAGCGCGGACGTGCAGCCGCTGGAGCTGCCCGACGCCGTCGAGCTGATCGTGTTCTCGACCGGGACGCCCAGCTCGACCGTCGATCACGTGCGGGCGCTGCAGGCCCACGCCGAGGCGCAGCCCGACGCCTGCCGGCGGCGGCTCGCCGCGCTGGGCGCGATCGCCGCGAGCTTCGCCGTCGCCTGCGGGGACGACGACGCCCCCAAGGTGGTCGACGCCGTCCGCCAGGCGAACGCCGGGCTCGCCGCGCTGGGCGGCGAGATCGGCCTGCCCATCGTCACGCCGGCGCTCGCCGCGGCGGCCCGCCTCGCCGAGGAGCTGGGCGGCGGCGCCAAGCCGTCCGGGGCCGGCGGCGGCGACGTCGGCGTCGCGTTTTTGACCGATCGCGGGGCCGCCCAGACCTTTCGTCAACGCGCGCCCCACCTCGGGCTCGAAATCCTTAATATAGCGACCGGCGCGCACGGCCTTTGCCGTGAGCCGTCAGAACCAGAAAGGAATCACGTTGTCTAACGCCAGCTCTCGCATTCCGGGTTTCTATCGATTGCCGGTCGAGGAGCGGCGGCGGCTGCTGCGGCTGCACGCGGATCTGTCGGCGAGCGACCTGCGCACGCTGGACGCGGGCGGCATCGACACCGGCGTCGCCGATCGCGTGATCGAGAACGCGGTCGGCGTCTACGCGCTCCCGCTCGGGATCGGGCTGAACTTCGTGGTGAACGGGCGCGACGTGCTGGTGCCGATGGGGGTCGAGGAGCCGTCGGTGATCGCGGCGGCGTCGAACGCCGCGCGCATGGTGCGCGAGGGCGGCGGCTTCGTCGCCGACGCGGACGATCCGGTGATGACCGCCCAGATCGAGATCGTCGGCGTCGACGATCCGGAGTCGGCCCGCGCCCGCCTGGAGGGGGCGCGGGCCGAGCTGCTGGCGCTCGCCCACGCGACGCTGCCCCGGCTGGCCGATCGCGGCGGCGGCGCGCGCGAGCTGGAGGTGCGCACCCTCCCCGGCCGCGTGATCGTCCATGTCCACATCGACTGCCGCGACGCCATGGGCGCCAACATGGTGAACACCGTGGCCGAGGCGCTGGGCGAGCGCGTGGCGCGGCTGGCGCGCGGGCGCTCCGGCCTGCGCATCCTGACCAACCTGTGCGATCGCCGCCGCGTGCGCGTGCAGGCGCGCGTCCCGGCGGCCGCGCTGGCGACCGAGGCGCTGGACGGCGCCGCCGTGCGCGACGGCATCGTCGCGGCCTCGCGCTTCGCCGAGGACGATCCGTACCGCGCCGCCACCCACAACAAGGGGATCATGAACGGCGTCGACGCGGTCGTGATCGCGACCGGCAACGACTGGCGCGGCGTCGAGGCGGGCGCGCACGCCTTCGCCGCCGCCGACGGCCGCTACCGCCCGCTCGCGGTCTGGCGCCAGGAGAATGGCGCCAGCGGCGATCTGGTCGGCCACCTGGAGATGCCGATGGCGGTCGGCACCGTGGGCGGAACGCTGCACGCGCACGCGGGCGCGCGCCTCGCCCAGCGCCTGCTCGGCGTCACCGACGCGAAGCAGCTGGCGATGATCGTCGGCGCCGCCGGGCTGGCGTCCAACCTGGCCGCGCTGCGCGCGCTGGCCACCGAGGGAATCCAGCGCGGCCACATGGCGCTGCACCGCAAGTCGCAACCGGTCGCCGTGCTGGAACCGCCGCGGCCGTCGGCGTCGGAAGGAGGCCGCTCGTGATCCGGCAGATCCTGCGACAGGGACGGGGCGGAGACGCACCGCCGCTCGCGGCGGTCGACAAGCCGCCGATCCGCTGGCTGGATCCGCCGCCCGGCCCGTGGACCGTCGAGCGCGCCT
This sequence comes from Polyangia bacterium, assembly GCA_036557265.1. Taxonomy (GTDB): domain Bacteria; phylum Myxococcota_A; class Polyangia; order Fen-1088; family Fen-1088; genus JADGRB01. The sequence continues at coordinate 3,034 of DATBHU010000636.1, read as the reverse complement.
ACGCCTACTGCGAGGAGTTCGCGCGCGCGCACACCGAGGTCTATCCGGTCGCGTCGCGCTTCGTTCCGCCCGAGGTGCGCCCGCACCTGGTCGCGCTGTACGCGTTCGCGCGCAGCGCCGACGACTTCGCCGACGAGGCCGAGTACGAGGGGCGCCGGCTGGAGGCGCTCGACCGCTGGGAAGACGCGCTCGGCCGCTGCTGCCACGGCGAGGCCGACCACCCGGTGTTCGTCGCGCTCGCGGACACGATCGAGAGGCGCGATCTGCCGATCCCGCCGCTCGAGGACATGCTGACCGCGTTTCGCATGGACCTGGACGTGAAGCGCTACGCCACCATCGCGGCGCTGCGCGGCTACACCGCGCGCTCCGCCGAGCCGGTCGGTCGCCTCCTGCTGGCGCTGTTCGGCTACCGCGATCCCGAGCTGGTGCGCTACGCCGACGAGATGTCGACGGCGCTGCAGCTGACCAACTTCTGGCAGGACGTCGCCGGCGACGCCGCCCGCGACCGCATCTACATCCCGGCCGAGGACCTGCACTTCTTCGGCGTCCACGAGGCCGACATCAAGGCGCTCAAGCCCGAGAAGGCCCTGCGCGATCTGATCCGCTTCGAGGTGGCGCGCACGCGCGCGCTGTACGAGAAGGGGCGCCCGCTCCTCGACCGGCTGCATCGTGACCTGCGCCTCGAGCTGACGCTGATCTGGCTGGTCGGCACCACCATCCTCGACAAGATCGAGGCCGCCGACTACGACGTGTTCACGCAGCGGCCGACGATCCGGCGGCGCGACCAGGCCGTGATCATGGCGCGCGCCGCCAAGGAATGGGCGGCACACCTGGATCTGAAGGCGCTCAAGGCGCTGTGGCCGTAGTCGCTCGGCGCCGGCCCCCCGGCGTGCGACCATCGTCTCGTTGGTCGCCCGCCGCCTGATCGCGATCGTCCTCGGCCTCGCCGCGCTGGCCGCGTCCGGACCGGCCCGCGCCGACACGCCGCAGGCACCGCTCGAGGAAACTCACCCGGTCGTCGTCGTCCTCATCGCGTTCGGGATCCTGGTGATGCCGTCGGACATCGGCTTCTTCACCTCGAGCCAGGGCCCGGATTTCACGCTCGCCTGGTCGTGGCAGGTTCCCGTCACGGAGAGTCGCCGCCACCGCGTCCTCATCGGCCTCGACTGGATTCCGACCTCGAAGGCCGCGACGGCCCGCGGGCGCCTCGGCTACCGGTACGCGAACAAGAACCTGATCGCCGGGCTGGCGCTGGCGTACGCGCAGGGCGACACCACCTGGTCTCCCGAGCTCGGCCTCCGCTTCGGCCCCGAGCGGCGCGCGGACGTTCACCTGCTCGCGCGCGCCGAGATCCCGGTCGCCTTCGACGGCTTCCGCGGCGTCGCGCTGCTGCTCGGCTGGGACATGCTGTAGATCGGATCAGTTCCGGAGCGGGCAGCTCCAGGACGGATCGGGGTTCGGCACCGGCGTGCAGACGCCGCTGGTGCCCGGGAGCGCGCACGAGTTGCACGGGCCGTCGCAGGGCGACGCGCAGCACGCCCCCTGGGCGCAGATGCGGGTGTTGCACTCGTCGCCCGTCGTGCAGGGCACCCCCTCGCCGCCGGCGCGACAGATGCGGTTCATGCACGTTCCGATGGCGCAGTCCGTATCGTCCGTGCACGTCGCCGCGCAGCGGTTGGTGGCGGCGTCGCACTTGAAGGGGGCGCAGGAGGCCATGAACAGCGGGACGCAGCTCCCGCTGCCGTTGCAGTTGGACGCGCCGTAATAGACGCCGTCCGTGCATGTCGTCGCCGCGCAGGCGGTGCGGTAGTCCCACTGCCGGCACGCGCCCGCGCCGTCGCACCGCCCGTCGGTCCCGCACGTCGTGGGCGCGCTGGTGACGCAGGCGCCGTGGGGATCCAGGACGTTCGCCGCCACCGGCCGACATAGACCGGCGCTGCCGGCCAGGCTGCAGCTGACGCACGGCCCGACGCAGGCGGTCTGGCAGCAGAGACCGTCGGCGCAGAAGCCCGTGGCGCACTGAGCGCCGGTGACGCAGGGCTGACCCGGCTGGCACGCGCCCGCCCCGCAGGCGCCGCCGCTGCCGCCGTTCGCTGTACCGCCGGCCCCGCCCGTTCCCGCACCGCCACGCCCGCCGTTCGCCGCGCCGCCGCTTCCGCTCGTTCCCGCGCCGCCGCTTCCGCTGCTCGCCGAGCCGCCGTTCCCGCCCCGACCGCCGCTCTCGGTGCCGCCGTCCCCGCCATTCGCCGCGCCGCCGCTTCCGCCGCTAGCCCCGCCAGCCCCGTCGCCGGCGGCGCCGCCCGCGACGCCACCCGTTCCCGTCGCGGCCGCGCCGCCGCGGCTGCCGCCCCCGTCGCCCACCTCCGTCTCGCCCGGCAACGGATGGCGCTTGCACGCGAGCGCCAGGACGGCCACGAACGCCAGCGACACCTTCATCGGCGCGATGCGTGCCGGGCCCACGACGCGGATTCTACGCTCAACGCCCGCGCCCGCGGGAGCCCGACCGCCGCTAGCGCTTGTGACAGAACTTGAAGCCGGGATCGGTGGGGCGCGCGTCGCGGACGACCGGCTCCATCCAGGCGTCGCCCAGCAGATCCGAGGTGACCACGTAGCAGGCGCCCGGCTGCAGCGACACGTTCTTCACCGCGAACTTCGCCGGCCCTTCGGCGCTCATCGCCTTGCGCGGCGGCTTGTGCGCGCCGGCGCCCCCCGCGTTCGGGTAGCTCGCCTTCACCATGAAGTCGTGCGTCCCGGGCATGATCTCGGCCCTGTTCACGGGCGCCGCGTGCGGCTCCAGCCTCTTGTCGTCGACCTTCGCGAGCGCGATCGACGGCGCGTCGGCGGGCGGATCGGGCGACGACCAGACCACCACCGCGACGTCGTCGATGTTCTGCTTGCCGTCGTGCAAGTAAACAGTCTTAACGCCGCATCCCGCAGCCAGCGCCGCGACGGCCGCCAGGACCGGGAAAACAGCAGCAAAAGCCGCCAGCGCGGGCCGACAGGTCGTGTCCTGCTTCACGCCAGCTAGCGTAAA
>DATBHU010000635.1:0-1867 GCA_036557265.1 Polyangia bacterium | reverse complement strand
CGCGCCGCGACGACCTGGCCGCGATCGTGGCGGCCGCCGAGGAGCGCAACATTCACCCGCGCGCGTTGTTCGCGGCGCCGCTGATCTACCGCACGCTGCTGCCGCAGGCGGCCGACGCCCCGGCGGGCGAGGCGCTCCCCTGCCAGGCTGTGCTGGACTTCGGTCACCAGCGCACCAACATCTGCGTGGTGCGCGGCGGCGATCCCGTCTACGCGCGCACGATCCGGCGCGGCGGCGAGCAGCTGACCGCCGCGATCGCGAAGGCGTTCAACGCCGACGCCGCCCGCGCCGAGCAGGCCAAGCAGACCGACGCGTTCCTGGTCAGCCCGGGGCGCCCGGCGACCACGCCGCTGGGGACGAAGCTGGACACGGTGCTGCGCGAGGCGCTGGCGCCCCTGATCCGCGAGCTGCGCCAGACGCTGGCCGGCTTCCGCGCCAGCAGCCACGCGGACGTCGAGGCGCTGCTGGTGGTGGGCGGCGGCGGCCGCCTGGCGGGCCTGCTGCCCTACCTGGAGGCGGAGCTGGGGATCCCGGCCCGCCACCCGTCGGTGCGGCCGGCGCTGGAATCGGGCGGCGCGCGGTCGGCCGACGTGGCGGGCGAGGAGGGCGCCGCGCCCGAGTCCGACACCTACGCGCAGGCCGCGGCGATCGCGATCGCGGCCAGCCGCGGCTCGCGCGAGATCGACTTCCGCCGCGGCCCGTTCGTCTACCGCGCCAGCTTCTCGGTCCTGCGGCAGAAGGCCTGGCACATCGCTGCGCTCGGCGCGGCGCTGGTGCTGGCGGGCGGGATCGACGTCGGCGCCAGGCTCTCCAGCCTCAACGCCGAGCGGAAGTCGCTCGACAAGGACCTCAAGACCGCGACGCAGGAGCTGTTCGGGCAGCCGCGCGACGACGCCGAGGCGATCACGACGTTGATGAAGCGCGGCTTCCGCGAGGAGCTGGCGCCCGTGCCCAAGGCGACGGCGTTCGACCTCTTCGATCAGATCTCGCGCAAGATGCCGCCCGGGGTGCCGCGACCGTCGGCCTCGTCGTCGTCCACGTCCACGTCCACGTCCACGTCCTCGCCCTCGTCCACGTCCTCGGAAGCGAGCAAGCCCGATGGCGGCGCGACGCCGCCGGTGAAGGGCTCTCCGGACGAGATCAAGCTCGACGTCTCCGAGCTGGAGATCCGGCCGAAGAAGACCTTCATGAAGGGGACTGTCGACACCGCGGCCGCGGTCGACGAGATGGCGACCAAGCTGAAGGAGATTGACTGCGTGGAGGACGTCAGCAAGGGGGCGATCACGGAGGTGTCGGGCGGGGCCAAGCAGTTCACGCTCACCCTCGGGACGAAGTGCCCATGAGCGCCTTCTCGAACCTGCGCCAGATGACCAGCCGGGCCGTGCGCTGGCCGGCCGGCTACTTCCACGCGGAGTGGGAGCGGATGGCGCCGCGCACGCGCAAGCTGGCGCTGGCGCTGATGGCCACCATCGCCGGGGTGCTGGCGGTCGGCATCACCTACTACACGTTCTCCGAGATCTCCACGCTCAAGGACGAGAACGAGGCGATCCGCGAGGCGCTGGGCGAGCTCTCCAAGCATCACGACGAGTACCTGGAGGCCAAGACGCGCAACGCGGTGTCCGAGGCGCGCATCGGCAGCGAGCCGCCCCAGCTGACCGCGGACCTGGAGGCGGCCGCCCGGGGCGAGAACGTGCAGATCGCTGAGTCGAGCGAGCGGCCGGTCGCGCCCGCCGGCACCAGCCGCCGCTACCTGCAGCACGACCTGGACATCAAGATCCGCGAGGTCGATCTGCAGAGCCTCACCAAGTTCATGCGCCGGGTGGAGACCGGTCCCCACTTCATCTTCTTCACGCGCATCGCGCTCAAG
>DATBHU010000634.1:0-7485 GCA_036557265.1 Polyangia bacterium | reverse complement strand
GCCGGGCGGCAGGCCGGGCCCCGTGTCGCGCACCTCGATGCGGACGCGATCGCCGGCGTCGTGGGTCAGGATGTCGACGCGCTTCGCGCCCCCGCCGTCGAGGTGCGCGATGGCGTTTCGCACCAGGTTCGACAGCGCGGCGGTCAACAGGCCTTCGTTGCACGCCACCGGACCCTGCGCGGGCACCGACGCCTCCAGGTGGGCCCCGGTCTCGTCGGCGAGCGGGCGGAACTCGTCGATCACCTCGGCGACCACCGCGCGCACGTCGCCGCGCTCGGCGGGTCCGGGGCGGGCGCCGGCGCGCGCAAAATCGAACAGCGCCTGGGCGATGCGGGTGGCGCGCTGCAGGCCGCCGGCGCCGCGCTGGAGCATGCGTCTGACCTTCTCGTTGGCCTCCGCCTTCAGGGCGGCGTCGAGCGCCAGGCGCGTCGACGAGAGCGGGCTGAGGATGTCGTGCGAGAGGCGGCTCGCGAACACCTCCAGCTCGGCGTTCGCCTCCTCGAGCAGGGTGGCGTGCCGCCGCTGCAGCGCTTCGTGCTGCGAGCTCAGGCGGTAGACGAGCACCGCCGCCAGCACCGTCAGCGCGATGCTGGCCGCCGCCAGCGCCATCGCCGCGTGCATCGAGCTGCGCCGGCGGCGCGCGATCAACCGGCCGTCCTGGTCGGCGGCGGTGGCGTTCAGCTCGACGTCGCTCAGCAGGTCGGCGCTGGCCCGGTCGACCGAGGTCCGCAGCTCGTTCCTCACCATCCGCCGCGCTTCAGCCGTGTCGCCGCGCGCCACGGCCGCCATGGTCCGAGCCGTGGTGGCGCGCACCTCGACGACGTCCTGGGCCACGCGTCCCCACAGCTCGCGCTCGCCCGGGATGAACGGCAGCCTCTGGTAGCCGGCCATGGTGCGGTCCAGCTCGACCAGGGCTGACGCGACCCGCTGGCGATCGGGATCCTCGCCGCCGCCGTCGACGTAGTCGCTGACGTAGTCCTGGATGCGGTGCAGATCGGCGCGCGCCGACGCCAGCGCGATGACGCTGGGCGAATAGTCGGTGACGATGCGCGTGGCTGCGCCGTCGATGGTCGATGCGACGAGCTGCGAGACCGTGGTCTCCACCAGGAAGCAGCCGACCACGAGCGTAAACGCCCAGACCATCGCGCGCTTCCACCGACGGCTCGCCTCATCCGGTGCGGGAGCGTTCACCTGTTGAAACCTGACGTTGCGTCCTGTCGATGCAAGATGCGTGGCGGGCTTAACGACATTCGTCGTCGAGAACGTTGCGACGCAACCGTTCGGCGGGCCGCCGATACGGGCGCATGACGCGAATCGGTCGGGACTTCCTTCCTCTGTCCGGCCGACAACGTCGTTGGCGGCTCCCGACGGCGGCGAGGTCGATCGGGCCTTCGACCGCCCGCCCGTCGGACGACGAGCTCGGCCGCACGTACGACATTGTTGGATCGTGTACAACTCGAGCGAGCGCGGCTCGGGGCGCCTCCGGCCCGGGCGGCCAGAAGAGATCCGACCGAGCTTCCGTCGCAGGCGGAGTGCCGGAGATCACTGGCGCGATCGCCGCCGCCGGTCACGACCATCGAGCGGAACCGTGACCGGCTAGCTGGCGACCTCCGCGAGGTTGTCGTCGCCGTCCGCCGGGGTGACGGTCGGCGCGCCCTCGGCCAGCTTGGCCAGACAGGCGACCAGATCGCGGATGTCGGCGAACGAGTTGTGGCGGCTGACGGTGAAGCGCACGCTGGGCCGGTTCAGCGGCACGGCCGGGAAGGCGCTGAGGCAGGTGAAGAATCCGTGCTCGCGCAGCCCGCGGACGACCGCCTGGGCGGCCGCGAGGTTGTCGTAGTGGAGCACCAGCACCGGCGTGTCCGCGTCGGTGGCGGCCCGCAGCCCGGCGCGCGCCAGGGCGGTCCGCGTGTACGCGACGCGTTCGTGGAGCTCGGCCTGCATGTCCGCGAACCCGGCGGTCAGGTGCAATTTCGCCGACGCGACGGCCGCGCCCAGCGTTGCGGGCGGGATGGGGCCGGAGAACATCATCGGGCCGCCGCAGCGGCGGACCATCTCGCGCTGCTCCTCGCGCGGGAACGCCAGGGCCCCGCCGGTCGCCCCGAACGCCTTCGCCAGCGACACGGCGATGGTGACGCGCTCGAGATCGTCGAGGAACGTCAGCGCGCCGCCGCGCCCGTGACGGCCGAGCCAGCTCATCGCGTGGGCGTCGTCCACGTACAGGTGAAGCCGGGGATATCTCCGCAGCAGCTGCTGCAGCGCCTCGAACGGCGCGTAGTCGCCCAGCATCGAGTAGATGCCGTCGCACAGGTACCAGACGCGGTCGACCGAATCGCCCGCCGCCTTCAGGCGCGCCTCGAGCAGATCCATGCGGTTGTGGCGGAGGGGCTCGATCTTCACGTCGCTGATCAGCTCCGTCGCCATGTGGACGCTGGCGTGCGCGAACTGATCGACGATCACCAGATCGTTGTCGCCGATCAGCACGGGCAGCGCCGCCAGATGCGCGAGGGTGGTCGACGGCGCCACCAGGGTGGGGCGGCCCATGATCTCGCTGAGCGTATCTTCCAGCGCGTCGTAGAGCGGACACTGCAGGTAGATGCGCGAGATGGAGAAGTTGGAGCCGAACTGCTCGAGGGCCGCCGCCGCGCCCCGCAGCAGGTCCGGGTGGCGTTCGAGACCCATGTAGCTGCACGAGCCGAAGTTCTTGAGGGCGCGTCCGTCGACGTTCCACTCCGCGCCGTCGCCCGATCCAGCGCGGTGCATGATCAGCCCCGCCTGGCGTTGCTCGCCGACGATGCGGTGAACGGTCTGGACCTTGCGTCCCCGCGACAGAAAGCTTCGCGGCTTTGCCATCAAACGGTTCCTGCCGATTGGTTAACGAGCTCTAGCGTGTGTTGCGTCATTGAGGGACGCTCGTCTAGCAGACGAACAATCACGCGACCACCACGCCCGGCGCTTTGTGCGATTCCGCGCTTGATTCTTTGCAGCGCCGGAGGCTAGTTTGGTTTTTGTCGCGCCGCCGATGTCGAGCCGGCAAATGAAGAACGCCGCGGTCCGTTTTCTGTCTTTCCTCTTCCCGTCTCTCCTCGCCGTGGGTCTGCCGGCGGTGTCGGCGATCTCGGGTTGCGGCGTGTCCGTCGAGCCGATCAACGTCGCGCCCGGCTGTCCCGACATGCCGCTGCGCGGCCCTTCGGAGTACCCGCCCGCTTCGCTCAACGACGTGATCGACGACTTCGACGACGGCGACATGATGCTGGCGAAGGTGGGAGGCCGCAACGGCACCTGGGTCGGGTTCGCGACGCCCATGACGGCGACGTTCTTCGGCGAGGCGTCGAACAAGTGCGTCGCCAACGGCGCGTACTCCGGGCACCTGACCGCCAACGATCTGGACAACTTCGGCGCCAACTGGAACGGCGTGTTCATCGATCCGTTCGCGCTGGCGGTGCCGTTCGACGCCAGCTCTTACAGCGGCTTCTCGTTCTGGGTCGCGACCGGCGACAACGCTGTCCAGCCCCTGGAGCTGCCGATCGGCATGATGACGACCGATACGGCCACCGGCGGCGGCGTCTGCACGGCCACGGCGGGCGGCTGCGGCGACTACTACGCCACCAAGCAGCGCATCCCGCTGACGCACACCTGGACGCGCTGGGAGATCAAGTTCAGCGATCTGGCCCAGAAGGGCACCGGAATGCCGCAGGTCCCGCTGCGCACGACGCAGTTCGTGAGCCTGATGATCTGGCCCGAGCGGACTTACGACATCTGGATCGACGACGTCCGCTTCGAGCGGTGAGCCGGCCTCACCGCCACGCCAGATCGAGCAACAACAGGCCCGACAGGAACGGCCGTCCCCAGGTCCCCGCGTCGTTGCCCGCGAACTTCACGTCGATGCCCGACGGCACCACGCCGGCGACCAGCCGCAGGCCGAGGCGCAGCCAGCGGGTCACGTCGACGCCGCCGTCGGTGCGCGCGTAGACCGCCGCCGCCGTGGCGGACTGCGTGCTGGCGATCAGCGGCGCGCTCGTGCTCCCGGCGGCGTTGAGCCGGATCGCCGCCACGCCTGCCGCCGCCGTCGCGTAGAGGCCCTTCTCCGGTCGTTCGTGGCGCAGGAAGAGGGCCGCGCCGCCCAGCCAGGCGTCGATGCGCGCCGATCCCTCGGGGCCGCTCAGCGTGCCGGCGCGCAGCGGCGCGCTCACGTCCAGCGCGATCCCGAGCGGCCCGGTCACGATCCGGTTGACCGAGATCCAGAGCTGCACGGCGGGGTCGCCGGCGCCCGGGCTGAACAGTGTCCCTGCGCCCGCCTGCAGCCCGCCGATCGCGGGGGGCGGCGGCGACGCGGTGATCTGGGGCGGAGCGACGGGCGGCGGCGGCGCGCGCGGCGGGGGCGGGTTCGCGGGCACCTCCGAGCGGGAGAGGAGGGTCGTCCGCAACAGCTCCGCGGTCTGCAGCGCGACCAGGCCCTCGTTGGGCGTGCCCGGACGCTCGTCGACGATCAGCTGCCGCAGCAGCGAACGCCCGGTCGGCTGGTTGGCCACCCAGACCTCGACGCCCTTGCGCGACGCCACCATGCGGATCGCGGCGGCGGCCTGGTTGGCGCGGCCCACCGCCTCCAGCGACTCCACCGGCTCGCCCGTGCGCCACGGCTCCACGGTCACCACCTCCAGGCCCAGCGCGGAGACCTCGGCGCGGATCCGCTCGGCGAACGGATCGTCGCTCTCGTCGATCACGATCAGGACGCGCAGGCGCGGATCAGCCGCCGCGGCGTGATTGCCGGCGGCGGCGAGCAGTCCGGACAGCAGGGCGGCGGCGAGAGCGGTTCGGGCGGCGGTCACTCCGCCAGAATAGCTCTGGCCGTGCCCGCGTACGGCCCTTCCGGAAAGCGCTGCAGATAATTCTGGGCGTCGCGCCGGGCGGCGGGGCGGTCGCCGGCGCGCTGGCGGGCCTCCATCAGGCGCCCGACGGCGTCGCCCATCAGCGGCCCGCGCGGCTGTTCGTCCAGGTAGATGGCGAACCAGCGCGCCGCCTCGGCGTAGGCGCCACGCTTCTCGAACGCCAGCCGCCCCAGCGAGAACGCGCCGGTCGCGGCGCTGGTCGTGCCGGGGAAACGCTGGCGCAGCATCACCAGCGCCTCCATCGCGCGCGCCGTCTCGCCCGACAGACGGGCGGCGTCGGCCAGCGCCAGCAGCTCGACGGCGTTGGCGCCGCGGCAGACGCGGTTCCAGCCGATGCGCTCGGCGGCGCGCACGCCCTCGCTGTAGTGGCCCGCCGCGATCAGCGCGCGCCAGTCGGGCTCGTCGGCCGCCCGCGCGTCGCGGGCTTCGTGCCGGGCCACGACGCGCGGCGTGTGGGCCGGCGTCGGCGCCGCCGTCGTCTTCTCGGGCTCCTCCAGGATCGCCAGCGACCTGGACGTTTCGGCCTTGGCAGGCGCCGCGGCAGCCGGTCCGCACGTCAGGTGCAGGCTGTCGCCGCGCTGGACCCGGCGCGGGGCGCCGCCCAGGCAATCACCGCCCAGGACCACCGAGCCTTCCTTCATGTCGATCGCGAACGATCGACCGTCGGGGTCCCAGTCGACGCGGAAGCGCGTGCCGGTGACGTCGACCGTCATCGGCCCCGCCTCGAACCGCCAGCGTCCCGGCCCGTGCCGGTGCGCGATCGCGACGTCGGCCGAGCCCTTCTCGACCAGGACGCGGGCGCCGTTCGACGCCAGCGACAGCACGCGCAGCTGACCGCCGCGCTCCAGGATGATCGAGCTGCCCTCCGAGAAGCGCAGCGACGTCGGCACCACCGCGTTCGCCTCGATCAGATCGCCCGCCGTCCCCGCCACGGCCGCCGGGCCCGCGTCCGAATCGACCTGGAACGTGATGGGCAGCCGCGACCACACGATCACGGCCGCGCCGATCGCGGCCACGCCCGCCAGCCCCAGCGACCAGCCGCGCAGGCTGGGCAGCCACGAGGTGCGCCTCGCCGACGCGCCCACGTCGCGCGTGGCGACGTAGTCGATGAAGCCCTTGCGCGCGCGCCGGACGTCCTCCGCGCCCTGTCCGCCCGCGCTCTCTGCGTCGAGCGCCGCCCGGATCTTGCTCCCCGCCGTGTTCAGCTCTGATTGTCGAGAGTCCATCTCGTCCCTTCCTTGAGCCACTGCTCCAGCAGCGGCCGCTTTCGCACCCGTTCCAGGAACTTCTTCTCGGCACGTGACAGCCGGCGCTTCAGCGTCGCCAGCGAAACGCCCGCGGCGGCCGCCGCCTCCGGCAGCGTCAGGCCGTCGATGAAGCGCAGCACGAACGCGATGCGCTCGTTGGCGGGCAGCGTGTCGAGCGCCCGGTAGGTCTCGTCCAGCGCGCGCCGCGCGTCCGACGACGGCGGCTCCAGATGACGCTGCTTCGTCTGATCGGGCGAGAAGAGAAAGAGCCACTTGCGCCGCGCCTGCCGCCGGATGTGCGCGCGCGCGGCGAACACCGCGATCGTCGTCAGCCAGCTGCGCACCTGATCGAGGTGCTGCAGCTCGCCGATCCGATCGATGGCGCGGATGAAGACCTCCTGCAGCAGATCCGGAATGTCGGCGTCGCGCCCGAGCACCGACTGCAGCGTGCGCTGGACCGACGTCGCGTACCGGTCGTAGAAGACCGCGGCGGCGCCCGGGTGACCGCCGCGTAGCGCGTCGATCAGGTCGTCGTCTCCGCGCGCGAAGGTCAGCGGCGTCACCATGGATTTTGTCGTAGGCAGCATCACCCGCTGCACACCCTAGAGTCCACGAAGACGCTTGGCCGGCTCAGCATTTCGGCGACGTGCGGCGTCAGTTTTCGCCACCGTTGACCACCTTGTGGATGGGCGTGCGTGCGCACCCGCGGAAGGCGTACGTGGTCGCTCGTAGAGGCGCCGCGCACGGAGCGCCCCCGGAAGGTGCGTGCGATCACTTCCAGAGAGTGCGCGCTGTCACTTTTGTCTAGTGATCACACACACTTGAGCCGGTGAGCTCACCTCGTGGCATCTGTGGGCCGAACCGAGCGGGCCTCTCTCCGAACCCCACGGCGGGGCGCTCGTCTCGACCTTCGAGGACCGTCGTGCCGCCCGGGCAGAAGGGTGAATCGCAATGAGGGACTTCATTCGGAAGAGTTTTGTGGGATTCCTGCTGGCCGGTCTGGCTGGCTGTACCGGAACCGTCGGTGGCGGCGCCAGCCCCGGTAGCGGCGGAAGCTCCGGCCCCGGCTCCGGCGGCAGCAGCAGCACCGGCAGCGCCGGTAACAGCAGCACCGGCTCCGGCGGCAACAGCAGCACGGGCACCGGCGGCAGCAGCACCGGCTCCGGCGGCAGCACCGACACCGGAACGGGAGGCACCGGCCCGGCGTGTGTCGGCACGTGCGTGTGCACGCCCGGCATCCCGGCGACCTCGCAGGTGCCGCGCATGACGCGCGCGCAGTACGACCAGGTGTTGAGCGACCTGCTCGGCGTCACCACGCTGGCGAGCGCCAGCAACGGCACGCCGTCGTC
>DATBHU010000633.1:0-6244 GCA_036557265.1 Polyangia bacterium | reverse complement strand
CGGCGCGGGCGCCGCCGCGGCGGGCGCCTCCGGCGGCGGCGCCGGCTCGGCCTGCGCGATCGGCGGCGACGCCGCCGCCGCGGGCGCGGGCCCGCTGGCCGGCAACGGCGGCGCCGGCGGCAACACCGGCGCCGCCGGCGCGACGGCCGGCTCGGGCGCGGGCGGCGCTCCGGTCTCGACCGCCGCCGACGGCGCGGCGGCCGGCGCTCGCGCGGGCGCACTCTCCGCCGCGCCCGCGCCGATGCCGACCTTGCCCTCGTCGATGTGCAGCTCGCCGCTCGCCAGCTTCGCCGTCAGGTGCTGTCCGGCGCGCAGGGTCACGCGCTCGGGCAGCAGCGGCCCACCGACCTGCACCGAACCGGCGCGCATGCGCACCTCGATCACCTCGTCGCTGCCCGACCAGCGGACGTCGAACACCGTGCCGGTCACGTAGACGACGTACGGGCCGGCCTCGACGCTCCAGGCGGCGTGCGGCAGGTGGGCGACGTCGAAGTGGGCCCGCCCCTCCTCGACGCGCAGGCGGGCGCCGCGCGGCCCGCGCGACAGCACCGACACGCGCGCGCCGTGCTCCAGATCGACATGCGTCCCGTCGGAGAACCGCACCTGCGACTGCCCGTCGCCGGCGCCGCGGATGTAGCCGTCCTGCTCGGCGGCGCCCTGCTCGACGACGTAGGAGATCGGACGCGTCCGCTGCACGCCGCGCGCGACCATCACCAGCGCGAACGCCGCCGCGACGCCGGCGCCCGCCAGCAAGAGCCCCCGCCAGGGCGGACGGGCCGTGCGGGTGCGCCCCGCGTGCAGCCGGTGCTGCAGCCGGTGCCAGACGGCCGGCGTCGGGCCCGGCCCGGCGTCGCCGGCCGCGATCTCGCGCGCCGCCGACGACAGCGCGTCGACGACCGCGTCGTCCTCCTGGCGCTCCCGCATGTCCGCCTCGCGGCTCATGACTCGGACGCCTCCGCGACCCGCTGTCCCGCGAACCGCGCGAGCATGGGATCGCGCCGCACCAGCGCCGCGACCCGCTTGCTGGCCCGGTTGATCCGCCGCTGGGCCGTCGACACCGAGACGTCGTGCGTGGCGGCCACCTCCTCCAGCGTCATGCCCTCGATGGTGCGCGCCACGAAGAACGATCGATCCTTGCCCCCCAGCCGGTCGATGACGCGGTAGTAGCGCGTCACCGCCTCCCGCGCCTCCAGATCGGGGACGACGGGCGCGACGTCGGGCAGGTCGCCGGTCGACGTCAGCGACAGCCAGCGCCGGCGCTGGCGGCGCGCGATCTCGCCGCGCACGACGTGGATGCAGATCCCGGTCAGGAAGCCGCGCACCGCGCTCGGCTCGCGCAGCGTGCCCACGCGCCGGAAGAAGCGGATGAAGACCTCCTGCAGCAGGTCCTCTCGATCCGGTCCCGGCCCGAGCAGGCGGCGCAGCGTCTGGTCGACGCTGGTCGCGAAGCGGTTCCAGGCGGCCAGCTCCGCCTGCGGCTCGCCGCGGCGCAACGCCTCCACCAGCGCCACGTCGGAGTCCGCGTCGCGCGCCTGTCCCTGCAGGACACGAAATACGGCTGGCGCCATCACCTCTTATAGTGCGCGCTCACGCGCCGGAATTGGTCAGGAAAAACGCCGACTCCGCGGCGCGGCGTCCGGGCCGGCGGCCGCCGAAAACTTCAATGTAATCGCAGGATTGACACCAGCAGCTCGAAGACGATCAGCAGCACGATGGCGACCTCCAGCAGCACCAGCCGCCGATCGCGCGCCACGTCGAGCACCAGCTCCAGCGCCTCCTGGACGCTGCGCAGCTTCTGCTCCAGCGACTGATAGCGGTCGACCAGGTCGAACTCCGCCCGCAGCTCGTCGTAGATCCGGTCCATCCCCGGGTCGTCCCAGGCCTCGTCGGGCTTGTCGAGCAGGTGCAGGATCGACAGCACCTCGTTGCGCGTGCTGATCGCCGTGCCGATGAACCGGTGCAGCGGGCGGGTGCGGAACGGGACCGACCCCTTCACCTCCAGGCGATCGACGATGCGGCCGGTGCGCGCGAACATCTCCTCGACGATGCGCTCGTAGTATTCCATCGCCGCGCTCTGCGCGACGGTCAGGGCGATGACGCTGGCCCGCTCCTCCGTCAGGCGATCGATGGTCAGCGCGCCCGCCGACACGGTGGCCTTGCTGGCCGGATCCTCGCGCACGGAGAGCTCCTCGATCACGGTGGCGCTGGTCAGGCCCGGGCGGGCCCGCCCGAGCCGCGTCAGCTCGGACTCGCGCTCGGCCATCGCCACGTCGCGGAACACGATCGCGCCGAACGGATAGATGTAGGCGTCGCCGCCGCCGGCGGTGCGAAACGCCAGCTGGTGGGGCGTGCGGTGCGCGCCCGGATAGGCGGCGGCGAGATCCTTGAGCGACAGGTTCTCGACGAAGGCGACGGCGTGGAAGACGTGCATCGGCTTGCCGACCGACTCCATCGGCGCCGCATCGATGCTGCCCGGCGCGCGAACCGTCATTTGTCCTGATCCGCGAACACCTGCGCCATCGTCTTGCCGTACGGATAGAACTGGCTCTTGTCGCCGCGGTGCCAGGCGATCTTCAGATCCGGATCGCTGATGTCCCAGTCGGGGCGGCAGCGGCGCAGCACCAGGCGCAGGTCCTGGCGCAGCTCCTCGACGGTCGGGCGGCCGAAGAACCAGTAGCCGACGTACACCTTGAACACGATCAGGCCCGGCTCGAGCACGACGGTGTGCGGGATCATCGGATCGTGCAGGGGATCGGTGTACTCCGCGATGTCCAGGTCCTTCTGGATGATGCGCTCGGGATCGGAGAGGAACGGCCAGTGCGCGCCGACGCCGGTGCGGAACTCGTTCAGCTCCATCTGCTTGTCGGTGGCGATGGTGACCAGCTTGCAGTAGCCGACCTCCATCTCCCGGTACAGCTCGAGCAGCCCCTCGTGCTGGCGGCGATCCTTCGGGCAGAAGTGCCCGCGCGAGAGCACGACGACCATCGGATCGCGTCCCTGGAGCTCGGACAGCTTGCGCACCCGCCCGGTATGATCGGGCAGAGCGTAGTCAGGGAACGGCCCTCCGGCGAGAATGTCCGCGCGCATTTCGTGGTCCTCCGAACCTGGAGCATGACCACGAACGCGCGAGAGTGGAAGTGGAGAAGATCGTTACTGGAATTGCTCAGCCGGTCGGGATCCAGCCCTCGTCCGCCGTGTCGGCGCCCGACTCGTAGGTCAGGCGGGCGGCGATGCGCTCCAGCCGCTCGAGCCGCTCGCGCAGGTCGTGCTTGAAGTTGCGTATGTCAGCCGCGCTCAGCTCGAACAGAAGTCGATGGCGCTCTGCCTCCAGCGCGAAGCCGAGCTCGCGCGCCTCTTCCTCGGAAAGCTCCAGCCGCACCATGCCTTCAACCTAATTACGAGCCGCCTCGGGACGAGACGCGCGAGGCCGGATCGTGACTGGCCGACATGGCGCAGCCTCACGCTCGGCGAAGCAGCTCATCCACCACCGTACGCCCGCGCGACGCGCCCGCCATTGGCGTTCGGCTTTCAAACAACGTTGGCGACCTCATTTGCCGCCGTACGCAAAGTGCGTTCGCCGCACACACTTTGCGATCCGTAACGACAATTCGACCCAAAACGCGGCTCACGATCCGTAACGCGAAATCGGCGCGCGCACGCACTTCGCGATCCGTAACGCGAAATCGACACCGCAAATGACGATTTTTCTTGGAGAAAAGTCGCCTGCCGATCGAACACCCGGACGACTTGTTTTCCGTTCCCAACAGGCAACGTGGAACGTGCAACGGGCAAGGAAGAAAGGAGCCGTCCATGAAGATACGGGTGTACGGACTTGCGGTCGCGGTGGGTCTGGTGACCGTCGCCGCGGCAAATACCGCGGACGCGCAGCTGCGCGACACGGTCGAAAAGATCTCCGGCAACGTCGTCAATGAAGGCATTCACAAGAACATTGGAGGGCAGATCGGCGCCGGCCGCGGCAACAACACCACGGCCAACTCCTCCATCTACATCATTCAACGAGATCCATTCCGGGCCATCCGCCGCGGGCGGCAGCTCTTCCAGCGGAAGTTCCTGCCGACGCAGGGCTTCGGCGGGCGCGACCGCTCGGGCAACATCGCCGTCGACGCCTCGATCGGCGCCGGCGTCGTCGATTCGTGCGCGGGCTGCCACGGCCGTCCGCGCGGCTCCGCCGGGCACGGCGGCGACGTGTTCACGCGGCCGGACAGCCGCGACGCGCCCCACCTCTTCGGGCTGGGCCTGCAGGAGATGCTGGGCGACGAGATCACCGCCGATCTGCGCGCCATCCGCGCGGCGGCCCGCACGGCGGCGCAGTCCTCCGGGACGCCGCAGACGCGAACGCTGACGTCGAAGGGGATCAGCTACGGATCGATCACGGCCAACCCCAACGGCACGTTCGTGACCACGGGCGTGGTCGGCGTGAACACCGATCTGCGCGTGCGTCCGTTCTTCGCGCAGGGCGGCACCATCTCGATCCGCGAGTTCCTGGTCGGCGCGTTCAACGCGGAGATGGGGATCCAGTCCGACGATCCCGACCTGCGGGCGGCCGCCATCAACCGCCAGCGCGTGACCACGCCGGCGGGCATGATACTGGACGGGGCCCTGGACGCGATCGAGGCGCCGCCGGTGACCGGCAGCAACGGCGTCGATCCCGACGGCGACGGCGTCCCCAGCGAGCTGCCCGTCAGCCTGGTGGACTTCGAGGAGTTCTACCTCCTCAACTACTTCAAGCCGGCGGTCAGCGTGTCGCCGGATCGCACGACCGAGGTGAACTCGGGCCGCACGATCTTCACCAACATCGGCTGCGCGAGCTGCCACATCCCGTCGCTGACGATCAACGTCGATCGCCGGGTGGCGGACGTGGAGACGGTCTTCGCCGACTTCAACCCGGGGAGCCCCACCACCAGCGGCAACCCGCTCAACCGCCTGTTCGCGACGGCGACGCCGCGGATCGTCACCGTCGACGATCCGCCCAGCGACCCCGTCCTGAAGCTGCCGGCCCGGCAATCGTTCGTGGTGAACAACTTCTTCGCCGACCTCAAGCGCCACGACCTGGGCAACAACTTCGTCGAGCGGAACTTCGACGGCACGTTCCAGCGGCAGTTCATGACCGAACCGCTGTGGGGCGTGGCGACGACGTCGCCTTACGGGCACGACGGGCGCACCCAGACCATCGAGGAGGTGATCCTGCGGCACGGCGGCGAGGCGCAGGCGGCGCGCGACGGCTTCAACGGGCAGTCGCGGGCCAACAAGAACCTGCTGCTGGCGTTCCTGAACAGCCTGGTGCTGTTCCCGCCGGACGACACGGCGTCGAACACCGCCAACATCAACCCGGCCGCCTCGAACTTCCCGCAGAACGGGCACGGGGCGATCGCGCTGACGCCGCTGTTCAACAACCCGGCTGACATCGAGTAGGGCCGTGGTGCAGAAGCCAACCAGGCCTGCTGGGAAGCCTGTCTGGCTGCTGCTCGTCGGGATCGTCGGGGCGAGCGCCCTCATCTGGGCGCTCGTCCCGACGGCCACGCGGCGGCAAGCGGACCCCGACGGCGAATCAGCGGCGTCGCAAGAGGCCATGCCGGCGGCGCCGGCCGCGCACGGCCGGGAGGCCGATCTGTCCCGACTGCGCCGCGCGATCGAGGTGCTGTCGCAGGCGCACGCCGACCTGGCCGGATCGGAGCGGCGCGGCGCCATGAACGATCTGCTGTCGCAGGGCGACGCGCCGACGAAGCTGACGATGCTGCTCGAAGCGGTCGCCGGCGATCCGACCGAGCCCGACCGGGATCCGCTCTGGCCGGAGCTGGTCCAGGGCCTGTCGTCCGTCTGGCAGGGCGACGGCATCGGCTCCGGCATCGACCTGATGTTCACGGAGTCGCGACCGCGGGCGCGCGACGCGGTGGTGTCGTCGTTCGCGAAGCTCGCGCTCGAGCGCCCCGGCGAGCTGACGGCCGCGCAGCGCCAGAAGCTGATCGAGTCGTTCATCGATCTGCACAACCGCCTCCCCGGCTTGCAGCAGCGGGAGGTGGAGGCGGCGACGCGCAGGATCGGGGGCAACGACGTCGCGGACCTGATGCAGGGCAAGGGCATGGCGTCCGACGAAGAGCTGGAGGTCCAGCGCGACTACAAGCGCTCGCTGCAGGACAACCAGCGGGTGGCGACGCAATGAGACCCCTCGTGATTTCCAGGGCCCGGACCGCGGCGGCCGCGTGCACCTCCGTTCTCGCGCTGC
>DATBHU010000632.1:0-16927 GCA_036557265.1 Polyangia bacterium | reverse complement strand
AGCAACGGCACCTGCATCGACACCTGCAAGTGCGCGACGAGCTGCGGGACCGCCGGGCGCTGCGTGGGCGGCACCTGCGTGTGCACGCCGAACTGCCCGACCGACGGCAGCCGCGGCGGTATGTCCGACGGCTGCGGCAAGACCTGCGGTTGCCAGAGCGGGTCGGTGCTGTACGGCGGCAGCTGCTGCAAGCCGACCTGCGCGACCAACGGCAGCGACGCCGGCAAGTCCGACGGCTGCGGCAAGACCTGCGGCTGCCAGAGCGGCTCCGTCCTCTACGGCGGCAGCTGCTGCAAGCCGAGCTGCCCCACCGACGGAACGTGCGGCGGCAGCGACGGCTGCGGCGGCAAGTGCGGCTGCGCGATGGGCGGCGCGTGCACGAACAACAAGTGCCCGGCCAAGGTCTGCAACCCCGTCTGCGCCTGCGGCGAGACCTGCAACAACGGCACGTGCGTCCCGCTGTCGTGCTCGGGCGGGATCTGCGGATGCAGCTGCTGCGGCGGCGAATGAAGATGTACGGGCCCCGTCGCCGCGCCCTCGCATCCGCGCTGGCGTGCGGCGCGGCGACGGTGGTCGCTTGCAGCTTCTCGACGCCGTCGCCGTCGGGGAGCACCGGGCCGGCCATCGGCACCGGCGGTCACGGCGGCAGCTCGAGCACGGTGACGGTCCAGCCGTGCAGCGGCAACAAGTGCGTCGACTTTCCGTCGGCGCCGATCGTCACGGGCGGCGCGCCCAGCAACGCGGCGACCATGTTCGGGGGCACGGGCAGCGCGGCCCCGCCCTGCCTGACCGAGCCCGAGGACGGCAGCCTGTTCCCGAACAACTGGCTGCGCCCGCGCGTGAAGGTGTCGGCGCCCGGCGCGACGCTGCTGGAGATCCGCTTCCACGCGGCGATGGAGGCGAACGATCTGGTCGTCTACACGGCGCAGGACAGCTGGGCGATGGACAAGACGATCTGGCGCGCGCTGGCGTCGCACGTCGTCGATCAGTCGATCGGCGTCTCCGTGCGCGCGCTCGGCCCGTCCGGCCTGACCGCGGCGGCCACGGCGTCGTTCGTGATCGCGCCCGTGCAGGCGGGCGGCCAGATGGTCTACTGGGCGCTGCGCGGCTTCGACGCCTCGAACCCCGACAACGAGGAGCTGTTCGGGTTCGCCGTCGGCGACGAGACGGTCGGGTCGGTGCTGAAGGTCGCCCAGGTGCAGCAGACGTCGAGCGGCGTCTCGGTCGGCTGCATCGGCTGCCACACCGCGACGCCGGACGGCTCGTACGTCGGCTTCACGGGCAACTACCCGTGGCCGAACGCGCTCGCGTCGGTCGAGGGCGGCAACAGCGGCGCCATGCCGCCGTTCCTGGGCGGCGCCGGGATCTCGACGCTGACGCAGGACTGGCACGGGATCATCACCTTCTCGGGCAAGCACTGGACCGCCGGCGACCACATCGCGATCACGTCGCAGAGCACGCAGGCGGTCGACCCGAACGCGAATCTGGTCTGGATGGAGATCGATTCGGGCCTGTCGGGCACGCTCGCCCGGCGCGGCGATCCGGCGGGCGCCGCCGCGCCCAGCTTCAGCCACGACGGCACGCGCGTCGTCTACACCTCGACCAACGCCAACCAGGACGGGCGCATGGGCGTCGGGACGGCCGACCTCTACACCATCCCGTACGGCGATCGCGCGGGCGGCGCCGCCACGCCGGTCTCGGGCGCGGCCGATCCGTCGTACGCCGAGTACTACCCGGCGTTCTCGCCCGACGATCACCTGATCGCCTTCAACCGCCTGCCCCAGTCCGACGCCAGCGTGACGCCGACCGGCGCGCCCTATGACGGCGGCATGTACCTGAACCCCGCCGCAGAGATCTGGGTGGTGCCGAGCGACGGCGGCCAGGCCCTCCGCCTGCGCGCCAACGATTCGCCCGCGTGCACGCCGCCCGTCAAGCCGAACACGCGCGTCTACCCGAACAAGACCGGGTGGGACAACTCGTGGGCGAAGTGGTCGCCCGAGGTGGGCGCCGCCGGCGACAGCCAGTACTACTGGCTGATCTTCTCGTCGTACCGCTACGACATCTCGCCGCCGCGCGGGCAGCTCTACATGACCGCCGTCGTCGTGTCGGAGGTCCGCATCGACACCTACCCGGCCATCTACCTCTGGAACCAGGACCTGACGACCAGCAACCACACGCCCGCGTGGGACGCGTTCAAGATCCCGCCCGTCGGGTTGATCCGCTATTAGTAGAGGCCGAGGGTCGAGAGAGAGCTGATCCGATCCGATCCCCTCGCCCCGCGGAGCGGGGAGAGGGTCAGGGAGAGGGGCCGCGCGCAGCTCACCGGCGCGGCGCCGACTGCGCGCGCCAGCCGGGCATGCGTTCGGCGAAGGCGAGCGGCAAGATGACGTTGCCCGCGGTCGCGTAGCGCAGGCCGGGGCGGCGGCGGAGGGCGCGCACCAGCGGCGGGCCGGGCGGCGGCTCGGACGCCGGCGGCGCCGCCGCGCCGTCCGCCGCGGACTCGGCCGGCGGCGGCGCGATCTCGTTGGCGATGGCGGCGGCGCGGATCGCCGTCACCAGCGCGGGCAGCATCTCGATCACCACCTACGCCACCTTCTTGATCACGGGCACGGCCGCCTTGGGGCCCGGTGTGGATTCGGCGGCCGGCACCGCCACCAGCGTGGCCGCGGGCGCCGGCGCGCCGATCCCGGCGTGCGCCAGCAGCTTGCCGCGAATCTCCTTCAACAGATCCTGCCGCTCCAGCAGGTGCTGCCGGGCCGCGTCCCGCCCGTTGCCGAGCCGCTCGCCGCCGTAGGCGATCCACGCCCCGCTCTTCTCCAGCAGGCCCGCCTCGACGCCGAGGTCGATCACCTCGCCCGCCCGCGAGATCCCCTGCCCGTACGCGACATCGAACTCCGTCTCCCGGAACGGCGCCGCCATCTTGTTCTTCACCACCTTCACGCGCGTGCGGTTGCCGACCACCACCTCGCCGTCCTTCAGCGCCCCGATGCGCCGCACGTCCAGCCGCACCGACGCGTAGAACTTCAGCGCGTTGCCGCCCGTCGTCGTCTCCGGGTTGCCGAACATGACGCCGATCTTCATGCGCAGCTGGTTGATGAAGACGACCAGGCACTTGCCGCGCGCGGTGGCGCCGGTCAGCTTGCGCAGCGCCTGGCTCATCAGCCGCGCCTGCAGGCCCACGTGCGAATCGCCCATGTCCCCTTCCAGCTCCGCCTTGGGCACCAGCGCCGCCACCGAGTCGATGACGATGACGTCGACCGCCTCCGACCGCACCAGCATGTCGGCGATCTCCAGCGCCTGCTCGCCGTGGTCCGGCTGCGACAGCAGCAGGTCGTCCGCCTTGACGCCCAGCTTGCGCGCGTAGCCGACGTCCAGCGCGTGCTCGGCGTCGATGAACGCGCACACGCCGCCGGCGCGCTGCGCCTCCGCGAGCACGTGCAGCGCAAGCGTCGTCTTGCCCGACGATTCGGGCCCGTACACCTCGACGATCCGCCCGCGCGGCAGCCCGCCCGTCCCGAGCGCGATGTCCAGCCCCAGCGACCCCGTCGACACCACCCCGACCTCCGGCTTGGCCCCCTCCCCCGCCGCCCCCAGCCGCATCATCGCCCCCTTCCCGAACTGCTTCTCGATGTCGCCCAGCACCGCCGCGATCGCCTTGTCGCGCTCCTTGTGCCCGTCCTTCCCGCCGTCCTTCCCCCCGTCCTTCGCGCCGTCTTTCCCGCCGTCCCTCGCCGCTTCCTTCGCGCCGTCCTTGTTCTGGTCCTTGTCCTTGTCCTTGTGGTTTTCCATGGCTTTCACCTTTCGCCGTTCTCGTGAAAACCAGCCTAACCCCTACCTATGACAAACCTGGTCACAGCACTGATCGCCCCCTGCGGCGGCCCCGTCCCTGACCCTCGCCCCGCTGGCCGGGGAGAGGGGATCAGAGCCCTCCCACCGCCGTAGCGCCTGTCTCAGCGACGGCGGCGGCGCAGCACGAGCTCGATCACCAGCGCCGCCGCCGCCACCAGCGCGACGAGCGCGCCGAAGATCGTGTCGGCGATCAGCGGGCTGGTGGCCGCGCTGACGATGCCGACGCCGATCACCGGCAGCGAGATCGCCACATAGCAGACGATCAGGTACGCCGACACGACCTCCGAGCGGCGGTCTCCGGGCGACAGCTCGTTGACCAGCTGGACGCCGAACCGGTAGCCGAGACCGGACGCGACGCCGACGGCGCCGGTGGCGGCCAGCAGCAGCGCCATCGAGCGGGCGTGCTCGGCCAGGACCATCGCGCCAACGCCGGCGATCAGGATGACCAGCCCGGCGATCAGGCCGCGCGCCGGCTCGAGGTCGACGATCGCGACCGTGACGGCCGCGATCAGGAACATGCCGCCCGCGATGGCCCCGGCGGTGGCGCGGCTGGTGTCGTGAAGCGCGTGCTCGAGCACGCCGGGCAGCAGCGCCGAGTAGAACCCCATCACGGAGAACGTCGCGAAGGCGGCGACCGCGGCGACCAGGAACTGCGACCTCACCTCGCCCGGGACGCCGATGCGCGGGCGCAGCGACGCGTCCTTGATCGGCGTCGGCGCTTTCACCGTCTCCCGCCCCAGCCAGACCGCCGTGAACGCCGCCGCCAGCACGGGCAACAGCACCACGTACGCGAGCCGCAGCGGCGCCGGCGCGTACTGGGCCAGCAGGCCCGCCAGCAGCGGCCCGACGCCCAGCCCGATCAGGTTCGCGCCGATGGCGATCTGCGTGGCCGCGCGCCGGTCTCCCGTGGGGTGCGCCTCGACGATCCAGGCCGTGCTCGCGCCGGAGACGAGCGCCACGGCGCACCCGCTCACGATGCGCGCCGCGAACAGCCAGGCCGTGTCGCGCGCGACGAGGAACAGCACCGTCGCCGCCGCCGCGATCCCGATCGACGCCAGCGTGACCGGCCGCCGCCCCACCTGGTCCGAGAGGCGGCCCGCGAACAGCATCGTGGACAGCGTGCCGACGACGTACGCCGCGTAGACGAAGGTCAGGGTCAGCGCCGAGAATCCGAACGCCTCGCGGTAGACGGCGTAGAGCGGCGTCGGCAGCGTGGAGAGGACGTAGACGACCGCCAGCTGGCTGGCGACGACCCAGGTGGTCGCCGCCGCCGCCAGCGGTCCCGGAACGGTCGCGTGCGACAGCCGGCGCGCTTCGGCCATGAGCTGACCCTGGCCACGCAGCGTCGCGGGCGCAATCCGAGGCCCGCCCGATCGGGCGGGCGCGCGGCGGCGCGGGCGCAGGCTGATCGATCCCCTCTCCCCGCCCCGCAGGGACAGGGTTAGGGTGAGGGGCCCTCGCCCATGCCGAAACGCCGCCCCCGCCGCAAGACCTCAGACACAGCCGTCACCCGCTACGCGCCCGCGTCGCGGCTGCACGGGCTGCGCGCGATGCTCGACAGCGCCGAGGGTGTGTCGATCTACGACGTGGCCGAGCGCTTCGGCGTGAACCCGCGCACCGCGCTCCGCTACATCCAGGCGCTGCAGCGGGCCGGCGAGCCGCTGTACGAGGAGCTGTCCGGCAAGCGCAAGGTGTGGCGCCTGATGCCGACCGCGCGCCGCCAGTCGATCACCCTCACCACGGCGCAGATGGTGGCCCTCTACCTGTCGCGCCGCGTGTTCGACTTCCTGGCCGGCACCGGCTTCAAGGAGGACCTGGATGACGTCTTCGCCAAGCTGGAGGCGACGCTGCGCCGCAAGGACTTCGCGGCGGCGCGCAACCTGGACAAGAAGGTGTTCGACGTCAACGAGGCGCGACATCTATATGAAGGCCGCATCGAGGACGTGAACGACATCATGACGGCGCTGCTGCGCGAGGAGCGGCTGCGCGTCACCCACGAGGGTGTCTCGGGCGGCAAGAAGACGTTCGTGCTCGAACCGTACACGCTGCTCGTCTACAAGAAGGGCCTCTACCTGGCGGGGCGCAGCGAGGGGCACGGCGGCGAGATCCGGACGTTCGCGCTCGACGGCTTTCGCGAGGTGGAGTGGCTGCGCGGGCAGAGCTTCGACTACCCGGCGGACTATCGCCCCGAGCAGATCACCGAGGGCGCGTTCGGGTTGATCCGCGGCAAGGAGGTGACGCGCGTGCGGATCCGGTTCGACGACAAGGTCGCGCGCTACGTGCAGCGGCGCATGTGGCACCCCAGTCAGAAGTTCAGGAAGGTCGACGGCGGCGTCGAGCTGACGATGGACGTGCGCGGCACGACGGAGATCGTCAGCTGGGTGCTCGGGTTCGGCGACAAGGCGCGGGTCCTCGCGCCCGAGGCGTTGCGGGCGGCCGTCGCCGCCGAGCTCGGCGCCGCGGTTCGCGTGCATTGAGAGGTCGCCGCTTGACCGGCCGCGCGCGGGTGGGCGAGACTTGCTTCGTGGCGGCGTCGCGTGCACCGGGCCTTCGTTTTCGTCCCCCGGCGCTGTGGAGTGGCATCGCCGTCCTGATCGGAATCGCGGGAGCGGGGGGCTGCTCGAGCAGCCAGAGCTGCCACGTGCTGGCCGACACGCTGGACTGCAAGCCGACGTTCGACGAGCAGGCCGCGCTGGGGCGCGACTTCCAGCCTCCCCGTTGCGCGACCGGCGGTCCCTGCGGCGCGCACATGGTCTGGATGACGCCGTCCCCGGACTATTTCAACGTCATCTGCGTCTACGACTCTTCGGGGCGGCGGCTGCTGTCCGCGACGACCTGCTCCGACGTCCCGCTCGCGTGCGGCGACTTCTGCATGATGGGCGGTCAGTCAATCGACCCCGGCAAGGAGTGCGACCTGTCCACGCTCCCGCAGATCTGCACGAGCCCCGACGCCGGCATGTGACCCGGTCGTTCCGCGCGCGCTACGGCGCCCGGTAGAGCGCCGGGAACTGCTCGCGCAGGTGCGTCACCTTGGGCGCGTCGTTGAGCATGATGTACGGGTTGTGCGGGTGGAGCGCCGCGTAGTTCTGGTGGTAGGCCTCCGCCGGGTAGAACGCCGCCAGCGGCGCGACCTCGGTGGCGATCCGCCGCGGAAACACCTTCGCCTTGTCGAGCTGCGCGATGTACGCGTCGACGACGCGCCTCTGCGCCGCGCCGCCGACGAAGATCGCCGACCGATACTGCGTCCCGGTGTCCGGCCCCTGCCGGTTCACCTCGGTCGGATCGTGCGCCACCGAGAAGAAGACCTGCAGCAGCTGCCCCAGCGACACCTGCGCCGGATCGAACGTCACGCGCACCGACTCCGCGTGCCCCGTGTTCCCCTCGCTGACCAGCTCGTAGCTCGCCGTCGCGGCCGAGCCGCCCGCGTACCCCGACGTCGCCTCGGTGACGCCCTTGACGTGCCGGAACACCGCCTCCACGCCCCAGAAGCAGCCGCCCGCGAACACGACCGTCTGCGGTCCAGCCGCGTCCGCGCGCGCCATGTCCACCGCCGGCGCCGGCAACGCCACGGCCGCGCCCCCACCCGCCCGCGCGCGAAACCAGAACAGCCCAGCCGCCGCGAGCGCGACCACCGGCAGGACCTTGCGCATCGTCGCCATCTTCGAACCTCCGCTACGCATTACGCTGGCCGCGCCCCGCGGTTACGGCAACCCCGACCCGCTCGACGAGTGATCCTTTCGCATCCACCAGGCTGCGCGCCGTCCGGATCGCTTCGTGGAGCTTCTTTTCCAGAAGCTTGCGCGGGATCTCGTCAATCCAGTACGAGGCCACGCGGATCCCGCTCTTCTCGAGCTCCAGCAGCTCGACGGTCTCGCGCTTCGTTCCGGCGCAGAGGATCAAACCGATCGGCGTCTCCTCGCCGGGCCGCATGTCGTGCTTCTCGAGCCAGCGCAGGTAAAGCTCCATCTGACCTTTGTCAGCGGGCTGGAAGTCGCCGAGCTTGAGCTCGACGGCCACCAGTCGCCGCAACCCACGGTGGAAGAACAGTAGATCCAGGTAGTGGTCGTCGCCGTCGACGCTGATGCGCTTCTGTCGTGCCACGAACGTGAAGCCGACTCCGAACTCGAGCACGAAGTGTTCGAGCTGCCGGACAATCGCGTCCTCGAGATCTTTCTCGACATATCGATCCTTGAGACCCAGGAAGCCAAGCAGGTACGGATCGCGGAAGACGAGGTCAGGGGTCAGCCTATCGTCGGCGCGGAGCGAATCGAGCTCGGCGCGGACAAGCTGGGCGGGCTTTCGCGAGAGCGCGGTCCGTTCGTAGAGCATGCCCTGGATCTTCTTGTCGAGCGTCCGCGTGCTCCAGCCTTCGATCCGGCACATCTCGACGTAGAAATCCCGGGCGAGTGGATCGTCCATATAGAGGAGCCGCCGCAGATGAGTCCAGCTCAATTGTGAACGCAGTGCGTTCACAATCCTTTCGTCGCCGAAGACCTCCGCAAATCGGACCATGTACCAGAGATTCCGCGCCGAGAAGCTGTCGCCGAATTCCGCGCTCAATTGGGTGCTCAGTGCGGAGACAATCTGATCACCGTATCGGGCGCGCCGTCCTTCGAGAATGTGCGTCCCTACGCGTTTACCCACGGTCCAGTACAGCGTGACAAGTTCCGCGTTCACGTGCCGCGCCACGCGTCCACGCGCCGTCGCGATCAACTCCCGGAGCTCGCGCAGCAATCGCTTGATCGCAAGGCAAGAGGCGGGCCGGGCCGACTCGGTACGCCGGCCCAAGAGCCGCACTCACTCCGTCAGCTCGATGCGGTTGCCGTCGGGGTCGGCGACCACGCTCTCGAAGTAGCCGTCGCCGGTGGTGCGCGGGCCGTCGAGAACGGGGATGCCGGCGGCGTGCAGGCGGTCGGTCAGCGCGACCACGGCGTCGCGGCTGCCGAGTGACAGCGCGAGGTGCGCGTAGCCGGCGCGCTCGGGCGCGGGCGCGGCGGGCGCGGGCGCGATCCCGCCCTTCGACATCAGCTCGAGCCGCGCGCCCCCGTCGAAGTCGATGAAGTAGGACGAGAACCCCTTGGCGGCGTTCTCGTACTTGCGCCCGGACGTGGCGCCGAGGTGCCGTTCGTAGAACGCGCGCAGGCGTTCGAGATCCGCCGTCCAGACGGCAACATGGGCCACGCGCATCCAGAACCCCGCCGGCCCATTTGGGGGCGGGCCGCGGTTCGTGTCAACGCCTGCTCAAGTCGGCGGCGCGGACGACCGATTGGACGCCTCGATGGACGAGGCGCGCGCGCAGGCGAAGGAGATGTTGAGAGCGCTCATCGAGCGCGTGATGGCGGACGGCAAGATCGAGCCCGCCGAGCGCGACGAGATGCAGGCGTTCTTCAGTCAGGCGATGCTGACCGTCGGCGACGTGCGCGACGTGCTGTCCCGCTACCTGCGCGCTGTCCAGGACGACGTCCTCGCCGACGGCCACGTCACCGACGAGGAGCGCGCCCGCTGCCGCGCCGTCGTGACAGAGCTGAAGATCCCGCCCGCCCTGTGGCCTGGCGAGATCCGCGCCATCGTCGGCTAGGCGATCCGGTCCCCTCGCCCGCGCAGCGGGGAGAGGGTCAGGGAGAGGGGCCCCCTCACGCGAGCAGCGCCAGCAGATCCTCGCGCGTCAATCCCGCGGCGCTGGCGGCGTCGCCCAGCGCGGCGTCCATCAGGGCCCGCTTCGCGTCTTGCAGCGTGAGAATCCGTTCCTCGACGGTGGCGGCGGCGACCAGGCGGTAGACGAACACGGGGCGCGTCTGGCCGATGCGGTGGGTGCGGTCGGCGGCCTGGGCCTCGACGGCGGGGTTCCACCACGGGTCGCACAGGAAGACGTGGTCGGCGGCGGTCAGGTTCAGGCCCGACCCGCCCGCCTTCAGCGACACCAGCATCACGGGCGGCCCGGCTCCGTCCGGGGCCTGGAAGCGCGCGACCACGCCGGCGCGATCGCGCGTCGTCCCGTCGAGGCGCGCGAACGGCAGCTCGGCGCGCGCCAGCGCCGGCTCGATCAGATCGAGGAGGCTGGTCCACTGCGAGAACACCAGCGCCTTGTGGCCCTCGGCGACCGCGGTGTCGAGCGCCTCGAGCAGCGCCTCGATCTTCGATGACGTCGCCGCGGTCTGCCCGGGCACCAGCGCCGGGTGGCACGCCGCCTGGCGCAGGCGCAGCAGCGCCTCCAGCGCCTTGATGATGCTGCCGCCGCCCTTGCCGCCGTCGCCGTCGCCGCCCTGAAGCAGCGCGAGCACGTCCTTCTGCGTGGCGGCGCGGACCGCGTCGTAGACGGCGCGCTCGCCGTCGGTCAGCTCGACGCGCAGCACGCTCTCCGTGCGCGGCGGCAGCTCGGGCGCGACGTCTTGCTTCAGGCGCCGCAGAATGAACGGGCGGATGCGCTGGCGCAGCGCCGCCGCAGCGCCCGCCCGCCCCTCCGCGATCGGGCGCGCCACCTGCTCGCTGAAATCGGAGCGCCCGCCCAGCAACCCGCGGTTCGCGAAGTGCATCAGGCTCCAGAGCTCCTCGAGGCGGTTCTCGACCGGCGTGCCCGTCAGCGCCAGCCGGAAGCCGGCGCGCAGCGCGTACGCCGCGCGCGCCGTCTGGCTGTCCGGGTTCTTGATCGCCTGCGCCTCGTCCAGCACCACCGCGCCGAAGCTGCGCGCCGCCAGCGCCTTGGCGTCCAGGCGCAGGATCGCGTACGTCGTCAGCGTCACGTCGGCGGCGTCGTCGAAGCTGCGGTTCGGCCCGTGATAGACGGCGACGCGCAGGTCCGGACGAAAGCGCTGAAGCTCGCTCTTCCAGTTGAAGACGACGGACGTCGGGCAGACGACCAGCGTGGCCGGCGGGAACGCGCACATCGCCTGCAACGTCTTGCCGAGCCCCATGTCGTCCGCGAGGATCCCGCCCAGGCCCGCGCCGCGCAGGAACGCCAGCCAGTTGACGCCCTGACGCTGGTACGCGCGCAGCGTCGCCGTCAGGTCGGACGGCGGCGCCACCTCCGGCAACCGCTCGAAGCCGTGGACGAGCGGCGCCAGCCGATCGAGCCCGGGCGGCGGCGGCTGCTCCAGCTCCGCGCACAGCGCCGCCAGCGCCGGCAACGCATGCCGCGCCAGCCGCCCGTCGTCCTCCCGCGCCGCCAGCAGATCCGCCACCCGCTGCCCGTGCTTCGCGAGCCACGAGGCCGGCAACCCCGCCCACCCGCCTTCCGCGAGCGGCACCAGCCCCAGCCCTTCCTGCCACGCCCGCACCACCTCCGCCGCGTCGACCGCCGTCGCCTTCCCCTGCGCCCCCTGCACTTCAAACGAAAGCTCGAACCGCAGATCGGGCGCCCCCGCACCCGCAGATCCGATCCCCTCTCCCGCCTGCGGAAGAGGGCCAGGGTGAGGGCCGCCCGAAGCGGCGCTTTCAATCACCCGCAGCCTCGGCACCAGCGTCGCCGCCGGCTTCACCACGCCCGCCGCCCGCCCCGCCAGATCCCCGCGCCACCGCTTCAACTTCTCCACGAAGCGCGGCGCGTCCCGCGCGTCGAACGTCATCCGCCGCCCGACGACCAGATCCAGCTCGCCGCGCAGCCGCTCCACCGCGCGCTGCTCCGCCGCCGCATCCCGCAACGGCACCGCCCCCCGCAGATAGACCAGCTTCCCCGCGTCGACGCGCGCCACCGGCGGCGCGCCATACACCAGCGTCGGCAGCACGCTCAGCCCGCCCTCGACCTGGTCCAGGTCCAGCACGATGCGCGGCGCAAGATCCCGCGCCACCGCCGGCACCCGATCGCTCCGGATGTCCACCACCGCCCGCCGCGCCAGATCCGGCAGCACGACCGTCACCAGCTCCCCCATCTCCGCCGCGCTGAACGTCCGCCGGATCGGCAGGTTCTGCAGCCACACCCCCGTCAGCTCCGTCTCGAGCAGCCGATGCAGCATCGCCCGCCCATCATCGTCATCACACAACGCCACCCCCGGCGACACGACCTGGCGAATCCGCGCGTCCGCCGTGATGACGAGTGAAATGGCCCCGGCGCGATGGCCTCCGGTCCCCTCTCCCACAGGGTGAGGGCTTCGATCCGTCAACGTCGCCACCGGCCTCAGCTCCTCCTCCGAGATCCCGATCGCCACGCCGTCCAGGGTGATCCGCGGCGCCCCCTCCAGAATCCCCGTCAGCGCCGTCAACTTCGTCGCCACCAGCGCCACGCGCCGCGCCGCCGCCCCCGCCCCCAGCAGCCGATCTGCCTGCAGATCCGCCTCCTCCACCTGCAGCTGCGCCGCCTTCGCCGGATCCGCCAGCAGCGCCGTCAGCTCCGTCTCGAGCACCGTCTCCGCCCCGTCCGCCGCCACCAGCACGCGCTGCAGCCGCAGCCCGCCCTCGGCCCGCTCGAACCGATAGCCGATGCGCGCCGGCGCCGGCCGCTGCGGCACGGGCGCGGCCGCCGCCTCGCCGCCGCCCGCCGCCGTCGCGCCCGCGCCCGCCGCCGCCGCCGTACCCGCCGCCGACAGCGCGATCGCCGCCGCCGCCACGTGCTCGCACGGGCTGACCCGCGACGGACAGTCACACTCCGTCTCGTTCTCCGTCGAATAGAGGACCGCCGTCGGCGCCACCACCCGCCCCGGCGATCGCACCCGCACCACGATCTCCTCCGGCGTCCGCGATTCGACGGTGACCGCCCCCGCTCGCGCCAGCGTCACCCCTTGCGACCACAGCCCGGGCTTGCAGCGCCGCCGCACCGACGCGATCAGCGCCGCCAGCTTCGGATCGGCGTTGGACTCCTCGGCCGCCATCAGGTGACGATCTGAAGCTGTCGCCGATACTCCGACACCAGCGGATCCTGCGGCCCCAGGTGGTCGAAGATCGCCACCATCGCCTTGCGCGCCCCGTCGTCGCGAAACTTGCGGTTGCGCTTGACCAGCTCCAGCAGCTCGGCGAGCGCCGGCTCCCACTCCAGCGCCGCCGCGTGGGCGCTCGCGAGCGCGAACCGCGCCTCCAGGTTGTCCGGATCGCTCGCGAGCGCCGCGCGGGCGGCGTCGCGCCCGCCGAACGCCGCCGCGTCCCGCGCGAAGGCGACGCGGTGCCGGGTCGCGTCCGCCGCGTCGGCCTGCGGGCTGCGCGGATCGACCGCGGCCAGCGCCGCCTCGGCCTCGTCCGCGCGCCCGCCGTCGAGCAGGACCGCCGCCAGCGCGACCGCCGCCGCGTCGCGCACCTCGGGATCGCCCAGCAGCGGCCGCAGCGCGGCCTCGGCGCCGGCGCGATCGTCCTTCGCGACGAGCGCCGCCGCCGCCGCCAGCGCCTGCTTCGACGGCGAGGGCGCCAGGTCAGCCAGCCAGCGCCGCAAAAAGTCCGCCGACTGAACCCCCACGAACTCGCGCGTCATCGCGCCCCCGACGAAGGCTTTCACCGCCGGGATCCCCCTGATGTCGTAGCGCGCCGCCAGCTTGGGATTCGCGTCCGTGTCCACCTTGACCAGCTCGACCCGCCCGCCCAGCGCCGCCACCTCGCGCTCGAGGATCGGCCCCAGCACGCGGCACGGCCCGCACCAGGCCGCCCAGAAGTCGACGACGACCGGGACGGTGCGGGAGCGGGCGATGACGTCCGTGTCGAAGGCGGACTCGGAGACGTCCTTGACGGCGACGGCGGCGGAGGCGGACATGGGGGGAATCTATTGCCGGGCGAGCGAAGGTGCACAGAAAGATACGACCGATCCAGATCCGATTCGCTCACCCGGACGAGCGCAGCCCCGCGGCGGGCGCGGCGCCAGCGGTCAGGCCCTCCACCGCGCGCATCACCGCGGCCGCGTCGACGCGGCGGCGGAACGTCACCACCGGCAGTCCCGGCGGCAGCTCCGACGGCGCGCAGCCGCGCTCCTCGTCGATGCACAGCACGAACGCGGGCGGCCTCTCGGCTGTCGCCACCTGGCGCAGGCGGGCCAGCTTCTCGCGCAGGTAGTCGGGCGTCCAGAAGCCGACGATCTCGACCAGGGCCTGCCGCTCCGGGTGGATGCGATGCCGGAGCAGGAAGTCGGGGAAGATCAGCGTCGCGCCGGCTTGCAGCGGCACAGGCTCGCGGATCACGTCCCAGTCCGGCGCCAGGCGGCCGACGTCCGCCGCGAAGCGCGCTTCGAGACGGCTGTCGAACGGCGCCGGCGCGCGCGCCGGGAAGATCGGATCCCCGCTCTCCATCGTCACCTGCGCCAGCCGCCCGCGCAGGCGCGCCACCGCCGCCAGCTCGAAGCGCGCGCACCAGGCCAGGTGCGGCAACAGCTCCGCCAGCGCCCGCCCGTACACCAGCGTGTGCCGGAACAGCGAGAACGGCCCCGAGATGTCGAGCCGCGGCCGCGCGCCCGGCGCCGGCGCCGCCACGCTGCAGATGAGCCCCCGGAACTTCGCGAGCCGCACGATCGGCCGCAGGTTGCCTTCGACACGCAAGGCGACGTGCGCCGCCCGCATCATCACCGCCTGCGCCAGCGCGAGGTTCGTGTGCAGCACGATCTCTCCTGGCGCCGGGACCGGATCGGGCGCGCGCACCGGCCGCTCGCCCGGCAGATCTGCGAACAGCGCGGCCTCGAGCGCGTCCGGCGCCACGCCGATGTGAGCAGCGGTCGCGGCGAGGATGGCGGGGCGCGGCTCGTCGCCGGCCGCCGCCGCGCCGAACAGCGCCGCGCGCACGGCTGCGGGGCGAAGGGCGGCATCACCGCGGCCCGCCGACGCGGAAGCCGCCGCGTCCGCCGCGCGGCTCCACATCCGGAACAGCACCCGCGACGCCGCCCGCCGCTTGAAGTACGGCGCGTCGCACGGCAACGGCTCGGCCAGCCGCTCGGCCAGCTCGCGCCGGCGCCGCCCCTCGAAGCGCTGCATCTCGGCGACCAGCACGCGCAGCCACGGCTCGTCCTGCGCGCCCAGGTACTCGAGGTAGGCGCGATCGTCGAGCAGCCGGAGCGGGAGATCGGATTGCGAGAGCATCGAGCCGCTGGTTCTCGGCCGGAGATGGCCCGAGGTGCGGGCGCGCCGAAAGAAAACACCTAAGTCGCTTGGATGGTTCGGGTATTCCGGTTGAGATCACAGATTGTGATCTCAAAACCGGCTCGCCCAGCGCTCTCTGCGGCGCTATTCTGACCGCCCATGGCGACTCTTCGCGGACACGTCGAGGGCGGCCGCATCATCGTGGATGAACCGATGGATCTTCCGGACGGAACCGAGGTCGAGATCGCAGTCGCCGATGATGACGACATGAGCCCGGAAGAGCGCGCGGAGCTCGAAGCTTCGATCGACCGGGGTTTGGAACAAGCGGCGCGCGGCGAAGGAAGCCCGCCCGAAGAAGTTCTGCGCCGGCTACGCGCACGCTGATGCGCGTCCTGGTCACGCCGGAAGCGGAGGAACAACTCGATATCCGGCGGAAATGGTGGCGTGACCATCGAGAAAAGGCGCCGGATCTGTTCGACGAGGAGTTCCTGGCCGCCATGGAGCGCATCGGACGTGCGCCCGGTTCGTTCCCGATCCACGCCCAGCGGCGTAGGCCGACGCTCCGACGTTGTCTGATGCCGAAGACTCGCTGCCATCTCTACTTCGAGATCGACGAGCAAGCGGGAGTGGCCTGGGTGATCGCCGCGGCCGGCGGTCAACGACGACGACCGCCGCGGTTTCGGCTCCAGGAGGCGCTTTCGGACAACGTTTAGGCCGCCGTCCCACCCGCGCCCGCCAGCCGCCGCCCGCGCCGCTCCGCCTGCCAGACCTCGCTGGACCGCCCGACCACCAGCTCGTAGACCATCGCCCGCTTCCCCGCCCCCGGCCGCAACAGGCGCCCCACCCGCTGCACGTGCTCGCGCGCCCCCATCCGCCCCGCCACCACGATCCCGACCGCCGCCTCCGGCACGTCGAGCCCTTCGTTCAGCACCTGCGCCGAGACGAGGGCGCGGAGGTCACCCGCGCGGAACCGGGCCAGCGCCTCGTCGCGCTCCCGGCGCCCGATGTCGCAGGTGAGCGGCATGATGAGGTGCTCGCGCGCGACCGCGTACGCCGTCTCGTTGTCCGCGACGAAGACCAGCGTCCGGTCGCGGCGATGGCGCGCGAGCAGCGAAGCGAGCGCCTCGCGCTTGCGCCGCGGGAAGGAGAGGAGGCGCCGCGCCCGCCGCCAGGCCGCGACCCCGCGCCGCCCGTCGTCCGTCTGCGACGCATGCCGGAGAAAGTCCTCCCAGCGCGCGCCGAGGTGGTTGCCGAGGTACGCCTCCCAGGCGCGGCGGTAGACGGCGCGGAGCGCGTCGTACTCGCGCCGCTCCTCGCCGTCGAGCGCGAGATGCCAAGTGATCCGCTCGAGCGGCGCCAGGTACGGCCCGGCGAGATCGGCGATCGAGCGCTCGAACACCGTGGGCCCGAGCAGCGCCTGCAGGCGGGTCGCGGCGGGCCCGGGTTCGGGCGGCGTCGCGGTGAGCCCGAGGCGCAGCGGCGCGATCGACATCTCGAGCGCCTCGTCCTGCGCGCCGTGCCCGAAGTGGTGCGCCTCGTCGACCACGAGGAGGCCGAAGCAATCGCCGATGCGCGCCATGTGCCGGTAGGCGGCCGCGAAGGTGGCGACGGTGAGGGGCGTGAGCACGCGGTCGCCGTCGCCGAAGCGCC
Organism: Polyangia bacterium; assembly: GCA_036557265.1. Lineage (GTDB taxonomy): Bacteria > Myxococcota_A > Polyangia > Fen-1088 > Fen-1088 > JADGRB01. The sequence goes on along the minus strand of DATBHU010000632.1, from coordinate 452 downwards.
CGAGGGGGCCGGGGTAAACGGCGGCGAGCGCGGCGAGCCACTGCGCGAGGAGGGCGCGGGTGGGGACGAGGACGAGCGCGGGCGCGCGGGTGGCGGCGATGGCGGCGAGGGCGAGGTGGGTCTTGCCGCTGCCGGTGGGGAGGGAGACGAGGCCGCGGCGGCCGGCGAGGCGCCAGGCGGCGAGGGCTGCGTGCTGGTAGGGGCGCAGATTCAGGTCGTCGGGTGCGCGGAATTCGGACGGGGGGCCGAGGGTCGGACGGGGGGCTTCGGTGAGGGCGATGCCGCGGCGGCGGAGATCGGAGGCGATCGCGTAGGCGCGGTGGGCGGGGGCGCGGTGGGCTAGGACGCGGGGATCCCAGCGGACTTCGGGGAGGGAGGTCGGATCGAGGGTGGCGGGGGCGGAGGTGAGGAGGAGGGTGCCGCGGTCGAAGAGGAGGCGCATCGGCTTCGCC
>DATBHU010000631.1:0-2545 GCA_036557265.1 Polyangia bacterium | reverse complement strand
GGGGCGGCGCTGTCATCGGCCTGGGGCTGGCGCTCGCCGCTCTCGGCGGCGCGGCCTGTGACAAGCAGTCGAGCTGCCGCCCGGGCACGATCTTCGTGCAGGTCGACGTCGCGCCTTTCATCACGGCGAACGAGGTCGGCATCGACGTGTCGGTCGACGGCAGCACGCCGGTGCACACCGACCTGCGTTTCCCGACCGGGACGCGCGCGGGCGGCGTCGAGGTGAAGTTCCCGAACGGCTATCCGGCGGGCAAGAAGGTGGCCCTCACCTTGAGCCTCAGCGCTGGCGCGGGGTCGATCCTCGCGACGCGCAGCATGCAGATTGTGCTGACCGGCGACTGCGCCGCGATCACGGTCGACTTCGCCGCCGACGGCGGCATGGGCGGCGGCGGCGGCGCGAGCGCGGGCGCCGGCGGCCACGGTGGCGGTGGCGGCGGCGGCGCGGGCGGCAGCCTCGGTGGCAACACGGGCGGCGGCGGCGGCAGCGCGGGCGGCACCGGCGGCGGCAGCGCGGGGGCCGGCGGCGGCACCGGGGGAACGGGCGGCGCGGCCGGACGCGGCGGCGCGGGCGGCAGCGCGGGGACCGGTGGCAGCGCGGGTGCGGGCGGGGGCGCGGCCGGGCGGGGTGGCGCGGGCGGCGGGGCGGGGCGGGGCGGCGCGGGCGGCGGCTGCGTGGCGACGGGCGCGGAGAACTGCTTCAACAACCTCGACGACGACTGCGACGGCAAGATCGACTGCGCCGACAGCGACTGCACGCCGAACGTCGCCCAGTGTGTGGCGCTGGATCCGACCGGCGGAGGCAAGATCGGCTTCTTCACCGCCGCGACCGCGGCGTGCCCGCAGGGCTACAGCGATCAGACGGTGATCAACAAGGGACTGACGGGCGGCGCCTGCGCCGGCTGCTCGTGCAAGGTCCCGATGGTGACGGCCTGCTCCGCCACCATCGCCAGCTACAAGACCGCAGCCGACTGCGGGACGGCGAGCAATCAGGGCACCGCGGAGATCACCTTCAGCTCGACGCAGGCGTGCACGACGCCGAACTGGGTCGGCAGCTCGTTCGGGACGATCTACGGGGTCCAGGCGGGGCCGTTCACGCCCACGCTGTCCGCAGCGTGCACGCCGAGCGGAACCCCGGCGCCCGGGCCGGTCGCCTGGGGCGCGTCGAACCGCTTCTGCGCGACGACGACGATGGGCGGTGGATGCCAGACCGGGCAGGTCTGTGTCCCGGTCAACACGGCCGTGAAGTGCGCGATCTTCGACGGCGCGCACAGCTGCCAGGCCGGCACCTCCGCCGACGCGTGGTACACCGGTTCGACCGACGCCCGCACGTGCGGCGCCTGCGCCTGCGGCGGCGCCACCGGGCAGAGCTGCGCCGGGATGACCCTGGACGTCGGCACCGACTATTCGTGCGGCACCATCACGGCGATGCTCGCGAGCGGCCAGCGCTTCTGCTATCCGGCCAGCGGCACCGGCGTCTACTCGCCGGGCCTCATCTTCACCGGCACGCCCACCCAGCCGACCAGCTGTCCGGCCAGCGCGCCGCTCAGCGGGGCGCTGACGGCGACCGGCCCGAAGACCGTCTGCTGCCTGCCGTAGGCCCTCACCCCGACCCTCTCCCAAAGGGAGAGGGAGAAAGCTCCGGTCCCCTCTCCCTTTGGCAGAGGGTTAGGGTGAGGGGCTCACTTCAGATGTGGACGACCTCGCCCAGCGCGGCGGCGGTCGCCTCGTACATCACCTCGGAGAGCGTCGGGTGCGGGTGGACCGCGGCCAGCACGTCGTGCGCCGTCGCCTCGGACGTGATCGCCAGCGACATCTCGGCGATCAGGTCGGTGACGCCGTAGCCGATGGCGTGCACGCCGACGATCTCGCCGCGCGCCTTGTTGGTGATCACCTTGATGTAGCCGTCGGTGTGGCCGGCGCCGAGCGCCTTGCCGTTGGGCGCGAACGGGAACTTGCCGATGTCGATGTCGATGCCCGCCTCGCGCGCCTGCGCCTCGGTCTTGCCGATCGACGCCACCTCGGGGTCGCAGTAGGTGCAGCCGGGGATCGCGTCGTAGTTGATCGGCACGACGTGGCGGCCCGCCATCGCCTCCACGGTGCGGACGCCCTCCGCCATCGCGACGTGCGCCAGCAGCGGCGGGCCCGCGCAGTCGCCGATCGCCCAGATACCGGGGCTGGTCGTCCTGTACGCGTCGTCGACCTGGATGAAGCCGCGGTCGAGCGTCACGCCCATCCCCTCGAGGCCGATGTTCTCGATGTTGGCGCGCACGCCGACCGCCATCAGCACGCGCTCCGACGTGACCGTCTGGTTCTTGCCGTCCGAATCGGTGAACGACGTCGTGACGGTCTTGCCGCTCACCTTCACCCCGGTCGTCTTGGCGCCGGTGTGGATGTTCATCTTTCGCTTCTTGAGCACGCGGGTGAGCGACGCGGAGATCTCCTCGTCCTCGATCGGCAGCACGCGCGGCATGAACTCGATCACCGTCACCTCGACGCCGAACGCGTTCCAGAAGTCGGCGAACTCGATGCCGATCGCGCCCGCGCCG
>DATBHU010000630.1:0-6733 GCA_036557265.1 Polyangia bacterium | reverse complement strand
CAGGGCTTCTTCGTCCATCGCCTGCTGGACGTCGTGCTCCGAGCCGCCGGCGCGCCGCAGGCCAGCCGCGATGATGCGCGTGACCGGCGAGGGGCTGGACTGGCAGGTGCTGACCGCGCCCTGGATGTTGCCGGACACGATCTGCGACTTGAGCAGCGACATCAGCTTGTCGACGTCGACCTTGGACTTCGAGATCGTCATCCAGCGGTCGAGCGTGATCCAAGCGGTGATGACCAGCAGCCCCGCGATCGGGTACATCCCCCAGCCGCCTTCCTGAAAGTGCTCCATGAGAAACATCGTCGTTCTCCTTGTCTCTTTGTCTTTGGTTGGAAGTCTTGGGTTGGGTGCGGGGACTAGCCCTGCATGGCCGCCTTGGCCTGGTACAGCAGATTCGAAACGTTCTTGCGGACCTCGGCGATGTCGTCGAGGGCGTTCTGGGTCTTGCCGTTCAGGTAGGCGAACGCCGCGAGGCCCGTGATGCCGGTGAAGAGGCCGAAGGCGGTGCAGTTCATCGCCTCCGAGATACCCTTCGACAGCAGCGTTGCCTTCTGCGACGGATCGACGCCGGCGACGCCGGCGAACGCCTTGATGAGGCCGGTGATGGTGCCGAGCAGGCCGGCGAGGGTCGCCAGGTTGCCGAGCATCGCCAGGTAGCCGGTTCGTTTCTCCAGCTGAGGCAGCTCGCGCAGGCCCGCCTCGTCCATCGCCGAGGTGATCTCGTCGTCCGAGCGGTTGGCGCGCATCAGGCCCGCCTGCACGATGCGGGTCAGCGGCGTCGAGTTGCCCGAGCAGACTTTGATCGCGCCCTGGATGTTGCCGGCGGAGATCTGCGAACGGAGCAGAGCGACGAGCTTTTCCTTATCGATGACCGCGCGGCGCAGGAACACGGCGCGCTCGATCAGGATCGCCACCGTGATCATGAAAAGCCCGAGAATGGGCCACATCCCCCATCCGCCTTCGTGGAACCCATCGGCGAGAATCTTGAGAACGGTCATCCGAAGCCTCCTTCAGTCCTTCCTGGATCGAATCAGTGGAGCGTCATTTCGCTGTCGCAAACCGCCCCGTCCGTGGAACTTCGGGCGGGTCAGTAGCACTTGCAGTGCCAGAACGTTTCGCCAGAGTTTCACGGCTGTTTCGGTCCGGGCAGCCGTAGCGTTTTGCCCCGATCGGGGGAAAAGACCACGCTTATCGGAAGTCCGGAACTGGCGATTTCGCGCGCCCTCGATCCGGCGCGGGACGTGCGCTAATAATGTCGTCCCGACATGGGCGTCACCCGCCTCCTCGATCTCCTGGTCATCGTCCTGCTCGCGGCCGTCGTCTTGATGCCGCGCCCGGATGCGTCGGTGAAGCCGGCGCTGTCGCTGGACGCCGAGCGGCGCGCGCGCGTCGCGGAGCTGCAGTCGCTGCTGATCGGTCGCCCCGACGACGTCGACGCCAGCCTCGAGCTCGCCAACATCTTCCTCGACGCGCACCGGCCGGACTGGGCGCTGGTGACGGTGACGGCGGCGGCGAAGTTCCACCCGAACGACTACCGCGTGCACCACGTGCGCGCGATCGCCTACGCCGATCGCTTCGAGGGCGAGCCGGCCTTCGCGGCCGCGCAGCGGGCCGCCGAGCTGTGCGACGCGACGCCGCCCCCGGCGGGCGCGCCGGTGTGCGGGGATGCGGCGCGCAGCCGGATCGCGCTGCTGTCGGCGACGCTGAAAGAGGTGGCGAAGGTCGACATGAAGAACAAGCCGTACCTGGCCAAGGAGCGCATCTTCAAGTCGCTGCACCCGACGTTCATCCCGAAGCCCAAGCCGCCGGGTGCCAAGGCGCCGCCGGCTGCCAGGGCGCCGGCCACGCCCGGGAAGTGAGCGTGCCACCCGCGGGCGCGCCGGCCGAGCCGCTGCGCGACGCCGTCGCGCGCTTCCTCGCGGCGTTCGAGGCGGGCCTGCTGCTGGACGCCTATGCGAAGCTGCGCGCCGCGTTCGACGCGGGCGGCGCCGGCTGAGCGTCCGCCACGGCCGGTTGACCCTTGCGCAGGACGATCAGCGACGCGACCTGCTCGACCAGCCGGTAACGTCCGCTCCCGAGAAGCTCGTCGACGAAGGTCTTCACGCCCGGGAAGTAGTCGGCGTAGTCGTGGAACGCCACCAGCGCCGGATCGGCCAGGAAGGCCTCGAAGTGGTGGAAGTCGCGGGCGACGCTGGCGTAGTCGTGCAGGCCGTCGACGAGCAGCAGGCAGATCGGCTCCGACCAGGCGACGTCCGGCGTGCGGGCCTGGACGGTCTCGACGAACGCGTCGAGGCCGGCGCGTGCGATGTTCCGGCGGAACGACGCCAGCGTCGGTCCCTCGTGGGCCACGCCGCGCTCGAGGTCGCCCACCACGCCGTCGTGGGGATCCACCGCCCAGACGCGGGCCTGCGGCCGCATCGCGCGCACGACGCTCGCGAGCACGGTGGTCGCCTTGCCGCGGAAGCTCCCGATCTCGACCAGCGCGCGCGCGTCCGGGCAGGCGGCCAGCGCGCGACCGGTCACCGTGATCAGCAGCTCCGCCTCGGCGTCGGCGAGCCAGCCGCGCACGCGCCGCATCGCCGCCAGGATCGGCTGGCGGAGCTGCTCCGGCACGGGCGCTGCCGCCGCCGGCGACGCCGCGACCGCCGCTCCTGGAACGACCGTCCGGCGCCCGCGGATCGCCGCGCGCAGCGGATCGTCGCGGCGCCGCGGGATGGGATGGATCCAGTAGGCCCCGGCGTCCGCGAGCGCCTTGTCGACGTCGCCGCGCGCGTACGGAAAGCGATAGCGGAGGAAGCGGTAGCTGTCCGGGCTGCGGGCGACGCGAAAGCCGAGCAGCGCGGTCAACGTCGGGAACACGATCTCCTCGGTCACCCACAGGCGGGTCTGGCGCAGGATCTCGCGCAGCTCCTGGTCGTGGTCGCAGAGGTCGACCAGCGCGCGGGCCGCGTCGCCCGAGAACACGGTGCCGGGCCAGAAGCTCCAGTGGACGAACTTGTTCTCGCCGTCCGGAAACCGCTGCAGGAACGGACGCCACAGGTCGACCTCGCGCCAGGCCGCGCCGGCCGCCGCGTGGTCGGTCCCGCGCCGCAGCCGGGCGGCGTTGTTGCCGAGCAGGCCGACCTTCGCGTCCCGCGCCAGACAGGCGCGGACGGCGGCGGTCCAGCCCGGGCGCAGCGCCAGCTGGTCCGAGTCGACGATGGTGAGCGCGTCGAAAGGGTGGGCCGCCCCCGCGAAACGCATGCAATCGAGGGCGAAATCGTGAAGGCTCCCCCAGCGCATCGGCCGTGGGTCCGGATGCACGACCGCGCCGAGCCGATCGAACGCCGGATCGGGCGCCAGCAGCGCGGCGTCGTGCCCGCCGTTGTAGAGGAGGATCGTCGACTCCGGATCGGCGGCGCGCAGGTTGGCGCATAGATCGATGACGCAGTCTCGTTCCTCGTGAACGAGACAGGCGTAGACGTGGCGCGGGGGGGCCACGCGCGGCGGGCCGTCCGCCGCGACGATCTCGAGCCGGGCTTGCGGCGCCGGTGCCGGCGGCGGCGTCGCGCTCGCGCCGGCGGGCGGGCGGGGCCGGGGCGCCGCGAGCGGCGCGCTCCCCGGCGCGTAGGTGGGCCAGTCGTCGCCCAGGACGGCGGCGACGTCGTCGACCGGGTGGTCGGACCACCAGGCGCCCTGCGTCCCCTTCGGGCTGACGTTGTCGCGGTGGATCAGGTGGACCGCGAACCGCGGCGGCGGGACGGAGCAGACCTTCTCGGGCGCGGTCGCCCAGACGAAGAGCGCGTCCATGCCGACGTCCACCTCGACGAACTTGCGCTGCTGCCAGAGCGCGCGGCGGAAGAACAGCGAGGCCCCCAGCAACCACGGCCGCTCCTGTTTCGGGTAGACATAGCGATGCGCGGTGGCCCGCCGGAGGTCGTAGTAGAGGAGGTCGCTGACGCCGCACACGTCGGCGTTCGCGCCGCGCAGCGCCTGCAGCTGCCTGGTCAGCCGGTCGGGGCCGTACCAGTCGTCGTCATCCCACTGCGCGATGATCGGGCCGCGCGTCTCCGCGCAGCAGAGATTCAGCTTGGCGCCGAGCGTGATCTTCTGCGGCAGCCGCAGGTAGCGGATGCGCGGGTCGGCGGGCACCAGGTCGCCGACCGCGTCCGGTCCGTCGTCGACGATCAGCAGCTCCTTGTTCCGGTAGTCCTGGCGCAGGAAGTAGTGCAGGGCGTGCGGAAGGAACGCGCGCCGGTTGTAGGTCGGCAGGATGCAAGAGATCAGCGGTTCGAGGTCGTCGTCGGAAGCGACCATCAACGATCGTCCGCGTAGTCGTGCACGTACTTCCACCGTCCGGGCGGCGCCACCATCTGCCAGCCCGAGAACACCGTCGGCACGTCGTGGAGGACGAACCCCTCCTGCATCAGGCGGTACGACAGCCAGATGTCGGAGCCGCCGTGCGCCCATTCGCGCTCCTGATAGGGGAAGCGGCGGATGATCTCCGTGCGCACGGCGAGGACGCCGCCCTGGATGTGCAGGCGCCGCTGGCCGGTGTCGGCGAAGCCGAGCACGGCCGGTGGCCCGCTCGGGTAGAGGTGCCCGCACATCGCGATCCGTTCGTTGCGCCACATCGGCGCGATCAGGTCATCGATCCAGGTCGGGTCGTGCATCCGCCCGTGCGCCGCGCAGGCGTAAAGGATGAAGGGGTGCGCGGCCAGCCCGGCGGCCAGGTTCAGCGACGGGCCGTAGAGCAGGTTTCGCCCGTCGTGCCACAGGTAGCGCGACGGCCAGGGCAGGGCGGCGACCAGATCGGCCAGCGCGTCGAGCCGCCGGGCGCTGTTGTCGATGACGATGAGCTCGAAGCTCCAATCCGGATGGTGGCGCAGGGACGGCGCCAGATCACGCTCCATCCGCCGCCGGGCCCGCTCCAGATCGTTGTAGGCCAGCAGGACCACGCTCGCCGCCTTCGTGACCACCTCACAACTCTAGCTGACTCGCCTCCAATCAACGCGAGAATCGACAGATTGCTGGAGAAGCGCAACGTTGCTAACGAGAGGTGAAAGCTGCGAACGTCTCGTTGAGCGTTGCGCCCGGCATTCCCGCGGCGAGCCCGGCGAACGAGCCGCCGCGCATCTCGGTGGCGGCGGCCGTCACGGCGGCCCAGGCCACGCGCGCCAGCGCGCCGCCGACGCTGACCCGGCGCACGCCCAGCGCCGCGAGCTCCGCCAGGCCGAGCCCGGGCCCGGACATCAAGACGTTGACCGGCCGGGGCGCGACGGCGCGGACCATCGCCGCGATGTCGTCCTTGGCGCGCACGCCCGGCGCGTAGAGGCAGTCCGCGCCGGCCGCCGCGAACGCGACCAGCCGGTCGACGGCCGGCGCGACGGCGCGCGGGTCGCGCAGCAACCCTTCGGTGCGGGCGACCAGCACGACGTCGGCGCCCTGCCGATCGATCTCGGCGCGCGCCGCGCGGATCCGTTCGATCGCCAGCGGCAGCTCGTACAGCTCGGACGGTCGCTCGCTGTCGCGATCCTCGATCGACAGGCCCGCCACGCCGGTCGCGACGGCGCGCCCGACGTTGGCCGCGACAGCCTCGGGCGCGCGCGCGAAGCCGGATTCGAAGTCGGCGTTCACGGGCAGGTCGACGGCCGCGCACAGCCGCTCCAGGTGCGCGAGCACGTCGGCGAGCTCCATCGCGTAGTCGGGCCGCCCGCCGGTCCAGGCCAGCGCGCTGCTCGACGACGCCAGGGCGGAGAATCCGAGGTGCTGGAGCAGGCGGGCGCTGCCGACGTCCCACGGGTTGGGCAGCACGAAGCAGCCGTGGGCGTGAAGCTGGCGAAACGCGGCCCGTTTCTCGTCGACGCTCCGGAGCGAGGCGGTCATGTGGCGAGCACATCGCCGGACGACTGGCTTGTCAATGCGGGCGGGCCCGGGCATCTTCAGCGGCATGACGAAAGCGATGGTGGTCGGCCTCGCGGTGTTCGCTCTCGAGGCGTCGGGACGCGCGGCGGGCCCCGCGCCGGGCGCGCCCGACGTCCCGGCGCCGATCCGTGTCCCGGCGGGGGCGAAGCTGGTCGAGAAGCTGCACGCCACCGGCGCGCAGGTGTACGGCTGCGCGGCCACCGACGGCGGCGGTGGAAAGTACGGCTGGACGCTCAAGCGCCCCGACGCGACGCTGGCCGACGCCAAGGGCGCCGAGGCGGGCAAGCACGGCGCCGGGCCGGCCTGGACGGCGAAGGACGGAAGCTCCGTCACGGGCGCGAAGGTCGCGCAGGCCGACGCGCCCGCCGCCGACGCGATCCCCTGGCTGCTGCTGCGGGCGACGGCGACGACCGGCAAGGGACGCTTCAGCCAGGTCACATTCGTCCAGCGCCTGGCGACGAAGGGCGGCAAGGCGCCCGCCACCGGCTGCGACGCCGCCCACGACGGCAAGGAGCTGCGGGTCGACTACACCGCCGACTACTACTTTTTCACGGGCGGCGCGAGCAAGCCGGACAAACACTAGCCCCCGGCGAGCAGCGCGCGCAGGGCGGCGGCGTTCTGCCCGTGATCCGGACCGAGGTAGAGGGCGAACGTGGGCAGCGCGGCGGCGACGGCGACCAGCCGCTGGTAGGAACGCCGCCCCACCCCGGGCAGCATGAACAGCGTGGGCGGGATGAGCGCGCGCAGCGCCTCGGCGCGCGACACCGGCCGCAGCGCGGGCGCGTCGCGCGCGGACAGCCGGGGCACCACGATCGCGCGCAGCGCGAGGGCG
>DATBHU010000629.1:0-15873 GCA_036557265.1 Polyangia bacterium | reverse complement strand
CCATCCGCCGCGTCCCCTGCGCCGCCGCGGTCAGCGCCGCGAACTCCGCCAGGTTGTTCTGGATCGGGTTGCGCTGATACGGAAAGCCGGTCACCACCAGCGAACGCGCGAGCCGATCGATCACCGACGGCGCGATCGGCTTGCCGTTGAACGTCGACCCGCCGCCGGTGGTCGTCCCCGCGAACGACCAGCCGAGCGCCGGCGCCTCGACGACGCCCAGCACCGGCCGGCGATCGACCGTCAGCCCCAGCGCCACCGAAAAGATCGGCATCCCGTGGGCGAAGTTGGTCGTGCCGTCCAGCGGATCCACGTACCAGACGCGCTGCCCCGCTCGCTCGGTACCGGCCGTCGTCCCCTCCTCGGCGACCACGCGGTCGTCGGGGAACGCCGCCGCCAGCCGCTCGACGACCAGCGCCTCCGAGCGCTTGTCGAACTCGGTGACGAGGTTGATGTCCTCGGACTTGAAGTCGACGGCGGGCCGGGTCCCCCACCCTTCCATCAAAATCTTTCCCGCCTCGCGGGCGATACCGACCGCGAGCTCGCGGTCCCGCGCGAGCGGGTCGTGCGCGGTCATAGCTCCTTGCGCATCCAGGTCGCGTTCTTCGACCGCGCCAGCGCGTACTCCGCGGTCGCCTGGATCGGCGCGACGACCTCCTTGCGATCGATGGCGGCGAAGCCGAGCTTCTCGCCGAAGTAGCCCTGCGCGCCGTCAGTCACCAGGTACAGGTGCCGCACGCCCTGCGAGCGCGCGCGCTCGGTCGCGGACTCGACCAGCACGTAGCCGAGCCCCTCGCCGCGGCGCTCGGGCGCGACCGCCAGCATGCGCAGCAGCGCCACGTCGCCCACCGCCTCGATGGCGACGCAGCCGACCAGCGGCGCGGTGTCGTCCTCGCCCGGGATCACCAGGTAGTACGGCCAGAACTGCTCCAGCACCGGGTGGGCGATGCCGACCCGGTCCAGCAGGTTGCCGATCCGGATCTTGTGCTCGAGGCGCGCCGGCATCACCGGATCGCCCAGCTTGCGCAGCAGCTTGTCGTGCAGGCCGCCGTAATCGCCCGACGTCATGACCAGCACCGTGTCACCCGGCGCGGCGCGCGTCGCCAGGTGCTCGACGGTGGCGTCGACGGTCGGGATCAGCCGCGCCGGCACGTCCTCCTGGCGCAGATCCGCGGCCAATCGCTCGACGTCCAGCCGCTCGCCCTCGGGGACCTTCTCCGGCGCGTACAGCGGGGCCAGCACCACCTCGTCGGCGACCGACAGCGCGTCTGCGAACTCGGCCTGGAACACGTTCCGCCGGCTGGTCGCCGACCGCGGCTCGAACGCCGCGATCAGCTTCCCCGGCCCGTAGCGCCCCTTGAGCGCCAGGATGGTCTCCCGGATCGCCGTCGGGTGGTGGGCGAAGTCGTCGACGACCGTCACGCCGCGCGCCACGCCGCGCACCTCCTGCCGGCGCCGCACGCCGAGGAAGCCGCGCACCGCCTGCGCGAGCGCCGGCAGCTCGACGCCCAGGTTGGACGCGACGGCGATCATGCCGACCAGGTTCTCGTGGTTGTAGATGCCGGGCAGGTTGGTGTCGACGTCGACGACCCGCTCGCCCCGCCGCGCCACGGCCAGCGTGGTGCGGCCGCCCGGGGCGCGCGCCACCACCTCGAACGTCCAGTCGGCGCCGGACCCGGGGCGCCCGTAGGTCACCACCTGCGAGCGCGCGCCGCGCGCCACCTCCATCGCGCCGGGCGACGCCGCGCAGGCGACCAGCAAGCCGTCCTCGGGGATCAGCGCGATCAGCTTGCGGAACGCGGCGTGCACCGCCTCCTCGTCGCGGAAGATGTCGGCGTGGTCGAACTCGACCGACGTCAACAGCACCACCTCGGGCCGGTAGTGCAGGAACTTCGACCCCTTGTCGAAGAAGGCCGTGTCGTATTCGTCGCCCTCGATCACCATCTCGGCGCCGCCGCCCAGGCGCCACGAGCGCCGGAAGTTCAGCGGCACGCCGCCGATCAGGAACGACGGATCGCGCTTGGCGTCGGTCAGCGCGTGGGCCAGCAACGACGACGTCGTGGTCTTCCCGTGCGTCCCCGCCACCACCACCGACCGCCGCGGGTGCGCGTCGTCCTGCAGGAACAGCTTGCTGAACATCGACGGGAACGATTCGAGCGGAATCTTCCGCGCCTGCGCCGCCAGCACCTCGACGTGGTCCTTGCGGCAGACGTTGCCGACGACGACCGCGTCCGGCTGCCAGTCGAGGTTCTCGGGACGGAAGCCCTCGAAGCAGGCGATCTTCTGGTCCTCCAGCTGGACCGACATGGGCGGGTAGACGTGCTCGTCGGAGCCGCGCACGTCGTGGCCGGCGGCCTTCAGCAGGCCCGCCAGCGTGCCCATGCCGGTGCCGCAGATCCCGATCAGATGAACCTTCACTGAGACACGCACTCTTTCGCGTGCGGCGGCCACTGCGTCGGGAATCGCTTCACCTCCATGGTGAACTTCACCTGGAAGTCCTGGAAGACCCCGAGCTCGCGATCCCCGCTGCCGCCCGACGTCAGCCACTGCAGGTGCGAGATCACCGACGAGCCGCAGGGATCGACCCGACCGCGCTTGCGGCCCTTCGCGACTTTGCTCCACCCGTCCGCCGCGTCGCGGTTGCACCGCCCCTCCGGACCTTCGCAGTGGACGTTGAGCACGTCATACCACCACGGCCCCTTCGGCCCGTACTCGGCGATGTCGAGCACCGGACCGACGCCGCCTTCCTTCTTGCCCTCGACCGCGGTGAACACGACGTCCGACGTCGTGCCCGGCAGCACGTCGATGTAGAAGCACGCCTCGTCGGAGCCGGCGGTCAGGTGCCCGAGCGTCGGCGAATCGAACACCGCGCCGCCGCCCACGCCGGCCAGCCGGATCTCGAAGCGCTTGTGCGCCTCGTCGGGCGGCGGGCTCTCGGCCTTGTCGCCGCCGATCCGCTGCCGGCAGACGCAGGGCGCGCCGTTCTTGCAGCGCGCGCCGGCGAGGTTCGCGTTGCGCGCGCCCGGCTCCTCGATGGCGGCCAGCGGCGCCGCCGCCGACGTCGACGATGACGACGCGCCGGTCGCCGTCTTGCCGGCCGGTCCCGACGCGACGGCGGCGGAGCAACCGAACGCGAGCAACGCGGCGCCGAGCAACCCGGGCGCCCCGACACGGGTCAAACGCGTCGTCGCGCTGGCCGCCGGTGTCTGCATCGATGACGTCATTGTCGGGGTGCGGCGGCGGTGGACGCCGGCGCCACGCTTACGTACCATAGATTCTTCATGTCACGTCCGTTTCCACGCGCCTCGCGACCGTCGTCGACGCTCATCTTTTCCCTGGCCCTGGTCATCGCCGCCGTCGCGGCCGCCACGGGATGCGCCAGCACCGATGAAGAGGGCAAGCCGGTCACCTACTCTCTCACGGCCAAACAAAATTACGAGAAAGGTCTGGCCGAGCTGAAGGACGAAAACTATCCCGAGGCACAAAAGTACTTTCAATTCGTCAAGCAGAAATACCCGTTCTCCAAGTACGCGGTGCTGGCTGAGCTGGGCATCGCCGACACGCAGTTCGCGCGCGGCAACTACACGGAGGCGATCGACAGCTACAAGAGCTTCGCGCGCCTGCACCCGACGCACGAGAAGGTCGAGGACGGATGGGTCGCCTTCCGGATCTGCGAGAGCTACTACAAGGACATGCCGGAGGACGTCTGGCTGCTGCCGCCGTCTTACGAGAAAGATCAGTCCGCGATCGTCGACGCCCAGCGGGAGATCGAGGACTTCCGCAAGAAGTTCCCCGCCTCGCCGTACATGAAGAAGGCCGACGAGATCCGCAAGGAGGTGCTCAAGCGCCTCGTCGATCACGAGGTCTACGTCGCGCGCTTCTATCTCAAGGCCGATCACCCGAAGGCCGCCGCCGGCCGCCTGGAGGGGGCGATCAAGCGCTATCCCGGTTCGGGCCGCGAGCCCGAGCTGCTCTACTCGCTCGGCGAGACCTACCTGCACATGTGCGAGCCGCAGCGGGCGAAGGAGACGTTCGCGCGCGTGGTCGCGGAGTACGGCACGGCGCCGCAGGCGCGCCGGTCGGAGCTCTACCTCGAGCACATCGCCCAGCGTTACGGCGCCGAGCCGCGCTGCAAGGCACCGCCGACGGCGGCGCCGGCCCCGCCGCCGCCGCCCCCCGAGCCGCGTCCCAATGGATGAGGGGCAGCGGGTGGATCATCTGCGCGACCTCGTCGCGCGCGGACGCGCGCACTACCAGAACGGTGAGTACGCCGAAGCGGTCACCTGCCTGACCGAGGTGCTGCGCGAGAAGGCGCCCTACGCCGACGTCTACGACATGCTGGGCGTCATCTATCACCAGGAGGGCCGCCTGACGGAGGCCGAGGAGATGTTCAACGAGGCGCTGCGCATCAACCCGGCGTACACGGAGGCGGCGCTGAACCTGGTGGTGACGTGCAACGATCTCGGCAAGTACGCCGAGGCGAAAGAGGTCTACGAGCGCGCGATGGCGGCGTCGAAGCGCGCCCCGCGCGAGCTGGATCCGTTCGCGAAGGGAAAGATCGCGAACATGCACGCCGACGTCGGGTCCGCCTATCGGGCCGTCGACCTGTACCAGGAGGCCGTGCGCGAGTACGAGCAGGCGCTCGCGCTCTGCCCGACGTTCGTCGACATCCGGACCGAGCTCGGCAACACGCGGCGCGAGATGGGCGACCTGACCGGGGCGATCCGCGAGCTCGAGCGCGTGCGGGCGGAGAGCCCGCGCTTCGCGACCGGCCGCCTCAAGCTCGGGCTGGTCTACTACGCGGCGGAGCGGCGCGACGACGCCGCCGCCGAATGGCGCGCGGCGCTGGCGGCGGATCCCGCCAACCGCGCGGCGAAGATGTACCTGGCGCTGCTCGACCCGGCGGCCGGCGACGGCGGCAAGTAGCGCCCGGCCCTGACGGCAGACGACGGCGGCGCAGCGTGCTCGAGTTCACCCCGTCGCCCGATCGCTTCCTGGTCGAGGAGCTGCCCGCCTACCCGCCCGCAGGCCAGGGCGCCCACACGTTCCTCTGGCTGGAGAAGCGCGGCCTGACCACGTTCGACGCGATCGCGCGCATCGCCGCCGCCTTCGGCGTCGCGGCGCGCGACGTCGGCTACGCCGGGATGAAGGACAAGCACGCCACCACCCGCCAGTGGTTGAGCGTGCCGGATCTGGATCCCGAACGCGCCCTGACAACTCCCTTGGGGACCCTCAAAGGGTCCCCAAACCCTCCCGCGGAGCTACGCGGTGAGCAAAGCTCGCCGGCTCCCCACGCGATCGCCGGCGACGACCTGCGCGTGCTGGAGGCGGCGCGCCATCCCCACAAGCTCCGCCTGGGCCACCTGCGCGGCAACCGCTTCGAGGTGGTGCTGACCGGCGCCGCCAGCGACGAGGAGATCGCGGCCTTGCGCGGCCGCTTCGACGACCTGGCCGCGCGCGGCGTCCCGAACTTCTACGGCGAGCAGCGCTTCGGCGTCGCCAACAGCAACGCCGCGCGCGGGCTCGAGCTCTTGCGCGGGGCGCGCCAGGAACGCGACAAGCGCAAGCGGCGGCTGCTGCTGTCGGCGATCCAGTCCGCCGTGTTCAACCGCGCGCTCGAGCTGCGGGCAACCCGCGGCCCGCTGACGGAGGTCATTCCCGGCGACGTGCTGAAGAAGACGGACACGGGCGGCCTGTTCGTGTCGACGGAGCCGTCCGTCGACCAGCCGCGCGTCGACGCCGGCGAGGTGATCCCCACCCTCCCGCTGCCGGGCGGGCGCGAGATCGAGCCGCCGCCGGGCACGGCGGCCCGCGCCCTGGAAGACGAGGCGATCGCCGCGGTCGGCGCCACGCGCGAGGACTTCACGCGCGCCGGGCGGGAGCTGCCGGGGGCGCGGCGCCCGGTGCTGCTGCGGCTGGCGGACCCCGCATTTTGCGAGGAGGCCGCGCCGACCCCGAACGCTCGAGCGGTGCGCCTGCGCTTCACCTTGCCGGCGGGCAGCTACGCGACGGTGGTTGTCGCTTCCGTGACGAGTCCGCCTCGATGATCTGTGCTAGCGTTTGCGCCCGATGCATCTGACAGAACGTTTGCTTGGTTTCATGCTCCTCGGATCCGAATGGGTCCTCTGGGTGCTGCTCTGCCTGTCGGTGGTTTCGATCTCGGTGATGGTGGAGCGCGCCATCTTCCTCCGGGCCCGCGGCGACGGCGACGCCCTCGCGCGCGAGCTGCGCTCGCTGCTCAAGGGCGGCGACGTCGAAGGCGCGCGCCAGGCCCTGGCGGGGCGCACCGCGCCCGCCGCGATGGTCGCCGCGGCCGGCCTCGATCACTTCGACCGCGGCGCGGAGGCGGTCGGCGAGGCGATGGCGGGCGCCAAGGCACGCCTGCGCATCGACATGGAGCGTAACCTCGGCGTGCTCGGCACGCTGGGCAACAACGCGCCGTTCATCGGCCTGTTCGGCACCGTGCTCGGCATCATCAAGGCGTTCGCCGACCTGTCGCACAACTCGGGCGGCGGCGCCGGCGCCGTGATGGCCGGCATCTCCGAGGCGCTGGTGGCGACGGCGGTCGGCCTGATGGTCGCCATCCCCGCCGTCATCGGCTTCAACTTCTTCCAGGGCAAGGTGCGCAAGTCGCTGGCGCGCATCGACGCGGTCGCGCACCTGGTGCTGGCGAACTTCGCCGAGGGCGGCGGCGAGAGCGACGCGCCCGCCGTCCGCCGGGCCGAGGCCGAGGGTTAAGCCGTGGCCGGGGGCGCTTCCGGCTACGGCAACGACGACGACTCCGGAAGGATGATCGTCGACATCAACGTCACGCCGCTGGTCGACATCACGCTGGTGTTGCTGATCATCTTCATGGTGACGGCGTCGTTGATCGTGAACCCCGCCATCAAGGTCGACCTGCCCAAGGCCGCCTCCGGCACCGAGCAGAGCAAGACCACGCTGGCGCTGACGCTGAACAAGGAAGGCGTCCTGTTCCTGAACGGCGAGCGCTCGAGCGACGAGGCGGTGGTGCGCTACATCGGCAGCGAGCTGCCCAAGAACCCCGAGCTGCAGGCGATCATCGCGGCCGACAAGGCCGTGCCCCACGGCGACGTCATCCACGTCATCGACATGGTGAAGCGCTCGGGCGTTCACAAGTTCGCGATCAGCACCGACCGGGAACCGGCAGGAAAGTAAGTCACGTGGCGGCATCGGGAGCACGCCTGCCCGACCTGTGGGCTCCGCGCCCGGGCGGCGGGCGCGGCGTCGGGATCGCGGCCGCCGTCGCGATCTGCCTGCACGGCCTGCTGGCCCTCGGGGTCGTGACCATCGATCCGGCCCGGTTCCGCACCGAGACGCCGATCGAGATCGACGTCGACGAGAAGCTGCCCCCGCCCGAGATCAAGCCGCCGCCGCCCGAGCCGCCGCCGCCGCCGCCCGAGCCGCGGCCGCGCCTCGTCCACCGCATGCCGACCGTGACGCCGAAGGCGGCGCCGCCGCCCCCCAGCGAGGAGCCGCCCAAGGACGAACCGCCGCCGTCGTTCGGCGTGAACATCGACTCGACGACCTCCGGCCCGTCGTCGGTGTCGGTGCCGGTCGGTCAGACCTTGATGACGAAGCCGGCGGTGAAGAAGGAGACGCCCAAGCCGCTGCCGTCGGGCGACGGAACGGGCGGCTTCGTGCCGGTCGCCGAGATCTACATCTCCAAGCACGCGGAGATGGTCACCTGTCCGAGCGGGGAGGAGATTTACCCCGTGGAGGCCAAGCGCCTCGGCATCGAGGGGTTCGTGGATCTGAAGCTGGGCGTCGACGAGAACGGCAAGGTCGTCCAGGTGAAGATCATCCAGCGCGGCGGCCACGGCTTCGACGAGGCGGCGGTCAAGGCGATGAAGCAGTGCCGGTTCAAGGCGGCGGTCACCAGCGACGGCCGGTCGGTCCCGTCCGCCATCATGTGGCGGTACCGGTTCGAGTCAGACCGCTGACAGCCCACGTGGGGGCCTGTCTTCGCGCGTACGTGGACTTGCAACCGTGATCGAGGATATCCTGGAGCATCTTCCCGCTCCGGCCCGTCCGTCCGAGACCCGACCGAATGACACCGACCGATAGGTGGCGCCGCCGCGTCGCCTCGAATGCGCTGCGGGGAGCTTGTATTGCCGCCGTGATCGCCGCCGCCGCGCCGGCGCGCGCGCAGCTGGTCGCGCCGCACGACACCACGATCGACACGCAGCTGTGGCAGCCCGCCATCGGCCCGCGCAACTTCCTGACCGTCGACAGCACGGCGGTGCCCGAGCACAAGCTGCTGTCGTTCGGGCTGTCGCTCAACTATCAACGCCACCCGTTCATCGTCACGGCGACGAACGGGCAGATGACGTTCGCGAGCAACCTGGTCGACTCGCAGTGGACGACGGAGCTGACGGCCGCGATGGGCCTGTTCGGCCGCTACCAGGCGGGCATCGCCCTCCCCTTCACGCTCTACCTGTCGGGCGACGTCGTCGACGGGATGGGGATCCCGACCGGCGCGCGCCTGACCGAGACCGGCATCGGCAACCTGCGCGTCGAGGGCAAGGCGCTGATCGCGACGCTGGGCGAGGACGACGAGTACACGGTGGCGGTGAGCGCCGGCCTGTCGCTGCCGACGGGCAAGAGCGACAGCCGGCCGTACCTCTCGGACAAGACCGTCACCGGCCGCATCAAGGCGATCGGCGCCGTCGACTTCGGCAAGGTGCGCGCGGCCGGCAACCTCGGCATCCTGCTGCGCGAGACCTCGCACAACTTCGCGACCGAGCTCGGGCACCAGCTGCTGTACGGCGCCGCCGCCGCCTACCCGGTCGACCGGCGCGTCGACCTGATGCTGGAGGTGTTCGGGCGCAGCGGCCTGAACCAGTTCAGCGACTTCTATTCGGACGTGAACCCGTTCGAGGCCGACATCGCCGCCCGCTGGGCGGTGAACGGCATGTGGTCGCTCACCGGCGGCGGCGGGCGCGGGTTCGGCAACGGCATCGGCGCGCCCGACCTGCGGCTGTTCCTGATGGCCGCCTTCGCGCCGGACTTCCGCGACCGCGACAAGGACGGCGTCTTCGACGTCAACGACAAGTGCCCCGACGAGCCCGAGGATCGCGACGGCTTCCAGGATCAGGACGGTTGCCCCGATCCGGACAACGACTTCGACAACATCCCCGACGTCAAGGATCGCTGCCCGAACGAGCCGGAGGACGTCGATCAGTTCGAGGACGAGGACGGCTGCCCGGAGCCCGACAACGACAAGGACGGCATCCCGGACATCAACGACGCCTGCCCGAACTCGCCCGAGGACCACAAGGGGAAGAAGCCGAACGACGGCTGTCCGTCGACGACCGAGGACAGCGACGGCGACGGCATCCCCGACGCGACCGACAAGTGCCCGGACGAGCCCGAGGACAAGGACGGCTTCGAGGACGACGACGGTTGCCCTGACCCGGACAACGACGCCGACGGCATCCCCGACAATTTCGACACCTGTCCGAACGACGCCGAGGATCCCGACGGGTTCGAGGACGAGGACGGTTGTCCCGATCCGGACAACGACAAGGACGGATTCCTCGACGCGGCCGATCGCTGCCCGCTCCAGCCCGAGACGCTGAACGGCAACAAGGACGACGACGGCTGCCCGGATCCGGGCGCCGAGGTCGCGCGCCTCGGTCAGGACCGCATCGAGCTCGACGAGCGGGTGGGCTTCGCCAGCAAGGGCGGCAAGCAGCAGGTCAAGGACGGTTCGCAGAAGTACGTCAACCTGATCGCCCTGATCATGAAGGGACATCCGGAAATCGCGAAGCTGCGGATCGAGGTCCACGCCGAGGGCGTTCCCCAGACCGAGACCCAGAAGCGCGCGGACGCGGTGCGCGACTTCCTGGTGACCAGGGGCATCGACGCCGGGCGCCTGGTCCCCGTCGGCGCCGGCGCCGGACCGTCGCGCGTCGACTTCATGATCGACGCGTCAGCGGCGAAGCCGGCGGCGGCGGGCGCCGCGCCGGGCACCCCGCCCGCGGGTGGCGCCGGGTCGGGCCCGCCCCCGAGTGCCCCAGGCTCCGGCCAGGCGGCGCCGGCTCCCACCACGCCCGCGCCGTCTTCGCCGCCGCCCACGGCGCCCACTCCGGGCGTAAAATAATCGTCAGAGTCGCGCGCGATGCGAATCATCGGCTGGGGTGCCACCGACGTCGGACGCAAGCGGAACCACAACGAGGACAGCTTTCTGTGCAACAACGAGATCGCGCTCTACGCGGTCGCGGACGGCATGGGCGGCCACCTCGGTGGTGAGCGGGCGAGCCGGATGGCGGTCGAGATCCTCGAGAAGGAGATCGTCCAGGTCCGCAAGGCCGGGCTGTTCGACGTGCGCCCGGCCGATGCGCCGCCGGGCGCGCCGCACCCGATCGCGAACCTCCTTCGCAAGGCGGTCGTCGAGGCCGACCGCCACATCTACGAGGCGGCGCTCTCCAACCCGGATCTGGCCGGGATGGGGACCACGCTGACGGCGCTCTTGTTCCACGGCGGCTACGTCCACATGGGCCACGTCGGCGACTCGCGCGCCTACCTGTACCGCGACGGGCGCGCCCGGCAGCTGAGCGAGGACCACTCCTGGATCCAGGAGCAGGTGCGGGCGGGCCTGATCTCACCCGAGGAGGCGAAGGAGTCGCGCTTCCGCAACATCATCACCCGCTCGGTCGGCTTCGAGCCGAGCGTCGAGCCCGACCTGCAGGGGCTGTCGGTGCAGGCCGGCGACTGCTTCGTGCTCTGCTCCGACGGGCTGTCCAACTACCTGACCGCCGAGGAGCTGGCCCAGGTGCTGACCGGCCATTGCTACCGCGACGTCCCGACGGTGTTCATCGATCTCGCCAACGACCGCGGCGGCGACGACAACGTCACCTGCCTGGCGATCTACGCCGGGAACGAGCAGGCTTGAGATCATGGCCGCCGCCGGATCGCTGCCCGCCGCCGGAACGTTGATCGTCGTCCACGTCCACGTTCATGTGAAGCCGGACGGCGTCGAGGCGTTCCGGGCGGCGTCGATCGACAACGCGCGCGAGAGCGTGCGCGAGCCGGGCGTCGCGCGCTTCGATGTCGTGCAGTCGACGGAGGATCCGACCCGCTTCGTGCTGGTCGAGGTCTACCGGACGCCGGACGCGCCGGCGGCGCACAAGGCGACCACCCACTACGCGCGCTGGCGCGACGCGGTCGCGGACCTGATGGCCGAGCCGCGCACGGCCACGAAGTACGTCAACGTCGCCCCCGCCGACACCGGCTGGTAGACCGGAGGCGGGCCATGGCCGCGGACCTCGCGTTCGAGCTGGCGGCCCCGGCGCGCGTCGTGTTCGGCGCGGGCAGCGTCGGCCAGCTGGGCGACATCGCCTCCGGGCTCGGCCGGCACGCGCTGCTCGTCGCCGGCAAGTCGCGGCGGCACGGCGACGCGGCCGCCGCGGCGCTGGCGGCGGCGGGCGTGCGCGCGACGCCGTTCTCCGTCGACGGCGAGCCGACCGTCGACACCGCGCGCGCGGGCGCGGCGGCGGCGCGCGCGGCCGGCTGCGACCTGGTGATCGGCTTCGGCGGCGGCAGCGCGCTCGACGCGGCCAAGGCGATCGCCGCGCTGGCCGCCAACGGCGGCGATCCCCTGGACTACCTGGAGGTGATCGGGCGCGGCCAGCCGCTCGCGCGGCCGTCGCTGCCGTTCGTCGCCGTCCCGACCACCGCGGGCACCGGGTCCGAGGTGACGAAGAACGCCGTGCTCGCCTCGCCCGAGCACGGCGTCAAGGCGAGCCTGCGCAGCCCGCTCATGATGGCGCGCGTGGCGATCGTCGATCCCGATCTGCTGGCGCACCTGCCGCCCGCGGTGCTGGCCGCCAGCGGCCTCGACGCGCTGTCGCAGCTGATCGAGCCGCTGCTGTCGATCCGCGCCAACCCGGCCACCGACGCGCTGGCGCGCGAGGCGATCCCGCGCGCGGCGGCGGCGCTGCCGCGCGCGCACGCGGCGGCGCGGGCGGGCGATCCGATCGCGGCCGGCGATCGCGAGGCGCTGGCGCTGGCCAGCCTGTTCGGCGGCCTCTGCCTCGCCAACGCGGGCCTGGGCGCCGTGCACGGCTTCGCGGCGCCGCTCGGCGGGATGTTCGCGGCCCCGCACGGCGCGGTCTGCGCGGCCCTGCTGCCCGCCGTGATGCGCGTGAACGCCGGCGCGCTCGCGGCGCGCGCCCCGACCAGCGCCGCGCGGGCGCGCACGCGCGAGGTGGCCGCGATGCTGACGGGGCGCGCGGAGGCGTCCGTCGACGACGGCCTCGACTGGATCACGTCGCTGTGCCGGACGCTGGAGATCCCCGGCCTCGCGCGCTACGGCATGACCGCCGAGCGGATCCCGGAGCTGGTCGTGAAAGCACGCGCCGCCAGCAGCATGAAGGGGAACCCGCTGCCGCTCACCGAGGACGAGCTGGCCGAGATCGCGCGCGCGTCGCTGTGAACGCGGCGCGATCTCTCTACGTTCTATAGATGCGCGCTCGCGTCGGCGAATCGCGCGAACACGCGCGCGCCGTCTTGTACGACGTCACCGATCGCGATAAAGCAGATCCCATGGTGATGAGGCGTTGGCTCTTCGTTCTTTCTTGTCTCACCCTCTCCGCCGCGGCCGCGTGCAGCAAGAAGCAGGCGCCGCCGCCGCCCGAAAGCGCGCCGCCGCCCGCGGCGCCGCCCGCGAACGCGGGTCCGCCGCCGTCGGTGATCGGCATGGACGATCCCTTCGCGCGCCTGACCGGTGAGGCCGCCAAGTCGCTGAAGGCGGGCTACAAGGCGATGCAGGCGAAGAAGTACGACGAGGCCCGCACCGCGTTCGCCGCGGTGGTCAGCGCCGTGCCCGACTACTCGCCCGCCCGCCTGCAGGAGGTGAAGGCGGCCGCGCTCGGCGGCCACGCCGCCGACGTGCCCGCGCTGTGGAAGGAGCTGCTCGGCCGCGACTTCGTCGGCTACGCGGCGCGCCTCGACAAGCCGCGCGAGCTGGCCATGCTGCGCGGCGGCCCCGAGTGGAGCCGGATCAAGGCCTACGAGGCGAGCGTCCGTCCCGCTTACGCGGCCGATCTCGCCAAGGGGTTGTTCTTCGTCGGCCGGGCCCACGAGCTGACCGTCAAGCGCGCCGAGCGCGGCGCGGACACCGTCACGCTCAGCCCCAACCAGGAGCTCTATCAGTTCGACCTGACGTCCAAGCGGTACCGCCGCCTGACCGAGACCGAGGGACGCGTCTTCGCCTACGCCGTCGCGTCCGAGCGGAAGATGATCTCCTTCTTGCTCGTCGCCAACGTCAGCGACGCCTCCAGCCCGGCGCCGCAGTTCGCCGACGCGAACGTGGGCGCGATCGATCTCGCGACGCTGGAGACGATCGGCCCGCTCCACCTCGGCCCGGCCGGATCGCACGCGGCCACCGTCGTGATGGGCTGGAGCGCTCAGGGAGAGCCGGTCTGGACCGTGCGCGGGCCGACCGGCGAGGAGACCAACTATGCGCTCGACGCCACGCGGACGGCCGTCGTCGCCGTCGGCGTGTCCGGGATGACGACCGCCAATCGCACCACCGCGACGCCGTTCTCCGTAGCGGCGGCCGCCGCGACCGCCCCGGATCAGGTCTCGCTCAGCGACGACAAGAAGAGCCTGGTCGTCGCCGACGAGGATCGCACGCTGCGCGCGACGCGCGTGCTCGACCCCGACACGGTGCGGTTCTCGCCGGGTGGGAAGCGGCTCGCGTACGGCGGCGCCTTCGACGAGTGCAAGACGGTCACGGGCAAGCCGGAGAAGAACGAGCTCTACCTCTGGGAGCGCGGCAAGAAGACCGCCGCGCGCATCGCCACGGCGCCGTCGGCGTTCCGCCTCGACTGGCCCGACGACGATCGGCTCGTCTACCAGGCCGGCGCCGGCAAGCAGTCGCGCATCCACGTGCTCGAGGTCGCGACCAAGACGGACACCGTGCTCAAGCCGCGCGCCGGCGCGGCCCTGCTCGGCTTCGACGCCGTCGTCTGCCCGGGCGCGGCCCCGGAGGGCGACGAGACCGCCGAGTCCGAGGAGTTCGAACCCGAAGGGGAGTGAGCCTCGCCTCGCCTCCCGCAAGGGTGAGGGGCGCCTAGATCCCCTTGGCCTTGATGTGCTCGCGGATGATCGCCTCGGCGAGCTCGGGCACGACCTCCCACACCACCTGCTCGATGATCTCGCGCGACAGCTTGGCGATCGCCTCGTACTCCGGGCCCTTCGCCGAGATCGCGGCCAGCTTCTGCTCGACGGACGCCGCCACGGACGCGTGCGCGGCCGGCGGCACCAGCGACGGGCGCGGCGCGGCGGGCGGCGGGGTGGCGACGCGCGGGCGCGCAGGCGGGGCCGGCGGCGGCGTCGCGATCCGGGCCCGCGTATCGAGCGGGACGGCCGCCCCGGTCGGGCTCCGCGGCGGCGGCGCGGGCGGCGGCGCCATCGGCGCGGCCGGCATCCCGGGGATGCTCGGCCGCATCACGCCCGGGATCGGAATGTTCGCGGCGGGAACGCCCATCAGGGTCCGGCCGATCGGCTGAGCCGCCGGCCGCGGCGGCGCGCCCGCGGGGAGAGGCACGGGGCCCGTCGGACGCGCGGGGACGCTGCCTGGACGCGCGGGCGGCATGGCCCCCGGGCGCATGCCGGGGATCAGGGACGGACGCATCCCCGGCGATGAGCCGCCCCCGGAAGGCGGGGGCGCGGGGGGCGGAGCGGCCGGGACATGCGGGACCGGCGCGTGGGCAACCGGGGCGTGGGCAACCGGCGCGTGGGCCGGCGCCGCGTGCGCGGCCGGCATCGCGGGCATGGACGGGCTGCTGATGCGGCCCGGCGCCATCGGCGCCGGCACCGCGGCCACCCGCGGGATGGTCGGGACGCTGTCGCGCCCCGTGTCGATGCTGATCTCGCCGTACTCGTCGTCGTCGATGGCCGCCGTGGGCAGCGACGCCGCCGACCGATGCGCCGGCGCCGCCGGAGGCATGGCCGCCGCCTGCGAGCCCGCCGCCGCGCCCGCGCCCCTGCGCAGCACGTCGCGAACGCGATCCATCATCGCGTTCGTCTCCCAGGGCTTCGTCAGCTGGCCGTCCGCGCCAGCTTTCTGACCGCGGGCGTCGTCATACGGCTGCTGGCTGGACGCCAGGATGAGCACCGGAACGGCGCGCAGCCCCGGGTCCGCCTTGATGGAGGCACACAGGTCGTACCCGGAACGACCCGGCATCACGCCGTCGGCGATGATCAGATCGGGCTGCGTCCGCTGCGCCAGGGCCAGCCCCTCGTCGGCGGAGCGGGCCGCGGAGACCGTCACGTCGTCGGCGCCCGCGAACGTCATGGCGAAAGCTCTCTGGATCGTCACGCTGTCGTCGGCGATCAAGATGCGTTTGGCCATCGAACGACAGAATTATCATCAACGTCGGAGAGGGTCAATTCCAGGCCGGATCTCCGCCTGTCTCTCTCCTGGATCTGAGGCATGATGCGCAGCGCTTTGGACGACTCCGGTCAGGTACGCCTTGTCGTGAACGCCGACGACTTCGGGATGTCGCCGTCGATCTCGCGCGGCATCGTCCGCGCGCACCGCGACGGGATCGTGACCAGCACGTCCCTGCTCGGCAACTGCGGTGACCTCGAGGCCGCCCGGGGGCTGCTGGCCGAGGCGCCCACCCTGGGCGTCGGCGTCCACCTGGCCCTCGTCGGCGGCAGCCCGGTCGCCGAACCGACGCGCGTGCCGTCGCTGCTCGGCCCGAACGGCGGCTTTCTGTCGCGCGGGGCGGAGTTCATCGCCGCCTGGACGAAGCGACACATCCAGGCGGATGACGTCGAGCGTGAGTTCGACGCCCAGGTGGCGCGCGTGCGCGACGCCGGCATCGCGATCGACCACCTCGA
>DATBHU010000628.1:0-6694 GCA_036557265.1 Polyangia bacterium | reverse complement strand
GCGCGGCGGCCGGCTGCTGCGCGCATTTCTCGGCCTGCGCCGACGGCGGCCAGGCGACCTGCAAGGCGCCCACGCTCCTGTGCCGGATCGCGACGCCGTACTGCGAGGCGCCCTACGTGGTCAGCTACACCGGCAGCTGCTACGAAGGCTGCGTTCAGTCCACCGAGTGCGCGCCGTAGCGCGGCGTCAGCGGGCGCCGGCGCTCTGGCCGTTCAGCCAGGCGACGGCCTCTCCCGCTGCCTGCTCGAAGGCGTCGAGCTGACCCGGGAACAGGTGGGTCGCGCCCTCGACGATCCAGAGCCGCTTCGGTTCGATCATGTCGCGCACCGCCGCCTCGATCGCGTCGCGCGCGCCGTACTCGTCCTGCGCCGCCTGGACGATCGCCTTCGGCTTCGGGCAGCGCGCCAGCGCGCCGTAGTCGAACATGTTCAGCGCCAGCCCGACGCCGAGCAGCTTCGCCACGTCGTCGCTGCGCGCGCCGACCGTGAGGCCGACGCGGGCGCCGAACGAGAACCCGGTCACCCAGATCGGCAGCCCCGGCGCGTGCGCGCGCAGGAAGTCCAGGGCGGCGCGCACGTCGTCCTCCTCGCCGACGCCGTCGGCGTAGCTGCCCGTCGAGGCGCCGACGCCGCGGAAGTTGAAGCGCAGCGCGGTGACGCCGCCCGCCACCAGCGCCTTGGCCGCGCGGTAGACGACGTTGTTGTTCATCGTCCCGCCCCCGCGCGGGTGCGGATGGCAGACCACCGCCGCCGCCACGGCCGAGGTCGGCTCGCGCAGGATCCCTTCGAGCGATCCGTGCGCGACGGGGATCTGCACTTTCCCCGACGGAGACGACGGCGTCGGCATCGCCGCTACCGTATCACTTCTCTCCGCGCGTTCGACAAAGGACGGGCACACGGGACTCGGCCTTCCACTCGCCGCCGCCGCCCCCAACGCCGCTGCGGTCCCCTCGTCCCCAACGCCGCCGAGCCCCGTGTGCCCAAAGCATCAAGCTGTCTGCTACCGAGGCCTGTCATTACAACCGCCGTGCCATCGGCGCGCGCCGGCGACGGCCCGGGTTTTCTCGACGAAACGCCGGTGATGACAGCCCCAGTGGTTCGCCGTCGGTAACTAAGGCGGCTTCGGGGTGTAACCCGACGGCGTACCTCTGCCGAGCGAGCGGACGGATTCATTGACCTCGGGGTGTGCATGGACAGATTCGGCGGATAAGGAGGGAGCGATGAACAAGGACGAGCTGAAGGGGAAGGCGGAGAACCTCAAGGGTCGCGTGAAGGAGGCGGCCGGCTCGCTGTTCGGGGACAAGAAGAAGGAGGGCGAAGGGTTCATCGAGCGCGTGCGCGGCGCCGTGCGCGAGAAGATGGGCAAGGCCAAGGAAGAGGTCCATCGCGACGCCCCGAGCGAGGGCGGCAGCGCCTCGCGCCAGGACCGCAGCGTCTCGCGCCAGGAAGACGACGACGAATAGCGCGGCTCGGCGCCGGTCAGCTTCCCGTTCGAACGCAGACCGCGTTCGGACCGCAGATGCCCGACGGCGCGCAGGTGGTGTCGCTGGAACAGCTCTTCGGTGAGCAGACCGTGACGTCGTCCGTGCCGTCGGCGCGCGGCGCGGCCGCGCACGCGAGCAGCGGGTCGCGCGCGCAGTCGCTCGCCGGGCAGGTCGTGAGGCAGCGCGGGCCGCCGTCGGGCAGCAGCACGCAGGCCGCGTCGTCCGGGCACGGGTGACCGTCGTCGCAGGCGGCGCTGCAGACGCCGAGAGCGCCGATGTCGGCGCACAGCCCGGTCGCGCACGCGCCGTCGTCGAGCGCGTCGTTCGCGTCGCGGCAGGGCGCGCCGACCGCCTGCAGCGTTCCGAGCGGGATGCAGGCGCGCGTCCACGGCGCGGCGGCCGCGGACGCTCCGGCCGGCAGCGTCGCGCAGACCAGCCCGGCCGGGCAGTCGCCGTCGCTCTCACAGGCCGCGAGGCAGACGGGAGGCGCGCCGGCGCCCGTCCCGCCGCCCGCCGCCGGAATCACGGAGAGCGCGGCGCAGGTGGCGTTCCCGCCGCAGGGAGCGGCATCGCACGGCGCCGAGCAGATGCCGCGCACGAACGTGGCCGGACAGCCGCGGCCGGGCGCGCAGAGGCAGGCGAGGCCGTCATCGCACTGGGCGTCCACCTCGCACAGCGTGCCGACGCCCAGGGACTGGACGATGACGGTCAGCGGGTGGGGCGGGGTGACCATCCCGGTGGAGCTCGCGCCGCCGACCAGCGTGACGCTGTAGCGGCCCGGATGCAGGTAGGCGTGCGACGGCGCGCGCTCGGTCGTGGCGGGGGTGCCGTCGCCGAAGTTCCACCGGAACTGCGTCAGCTCCCTGGAGCCGACGGGGGCGAACGACAGCATCAGCGGCGGCGGGCCGCTGCAGCACGGCCCGGTGGCGGCGCCCGGATCGGCCGACGTGTCGCAGGCGTCGCCGGGCGCCGGCGGGGCGCAGCCGCTGACGCCGATGTCGAGCGTCAGCGGGTTCGTCGCGTCCGTGTCGACGCCGTCAGCCGAGGCGTCGAGCGACGGCGCCGCGTGGTCGTGACAGCCGAGCCCCGCGATCGCCAGCCACGCCGCCGCCGTGCAGGCGGGGAGTGACCGGATCCCCGCGCGTCGCGCGGGCGCGGCGGGTGGTTTTCGGCGCAAGCCCCGAGCCTCCCGCGTGACGTCCGCCGGGTCAAGATGATGAACGCGACAGCGCGGCGCGCGCGGCGGCCACCAGGCGGGGCGGGACGCGGCGTTTCTCGGTGAACCCGAGGCCGACGCGGTTCGAGGCCGCGACGACGTTCTTCACCACGACGGGGACGGCGGGCCGGTTGGGCAGCTGGTCCAGGCGCAGGATGGCGGTGTCGCCGACCTGGAGGGCCGTCGTCGTCTCGATCGCCGCGCCGCTCGCCGACACGTCGCGCACGCGCACGGCGGTCCAGCCGGTCTCCACCTCGAGCGTCGCGGCCCAGTCGACCGCATAGCGCGGGTTCTTGCGCGCGTAGTTGCTGACGGCGGCGGGGAGCGGCCCGATCGGGACGTCGATCGGCTCGCCGTCCAGCGCGCACGCGCGCCCGGCGATCTCGCTGTCGTTCATGATCGTCTCCGCCATGTGGTGGAACTGGCGGACGTTGTCGTCGATGCCGCGGCGGACGGTGAGCGGCTGGCGCGCCACGATCGACTGCCCGACGCGCTCGCTGTTCGTGAGGCAGCCGACCACGGGCAAGGCGATGCCGAGGTGTTCGCGCACCAGGCGTGAGAACGCGTGGAAGGTCTCCTCCTGCTCCGGCTCCTCGATGGCGTTGCCGACCAGTCCACCCGCGAAGCCCGCCAGCACGGCGCGGGCGTCGGCGCCGTGGTTGCGCTCGGCGCGCGCCGCGGCGCTCTTCAGGAACGCGTACGTCGCCTCCAGCGCGCGCCGCTCGCGCGACGTGACCAGCAAGCGGATCGCGTTGGTCGCGAAGAAGTCGAACAGATCGTCCCGGTTCGCGGCGCCCACGTCGACCACCACGATGTCGCTGTCCAGATCGTGAAGCTCGCGCACCAGCGCCTCTCGCACGGGCGCTGCGGGCGCGGCCGGGGTGACGGCCCAGGGCAGCAGGCGGACGTTGCGCACGGGCGTCGCCCGGGCGAGCTCGTCGCGCCGCGCGCGCTTGCGGTCCAGCCAGGCCTCCAGACCGTCATCTTCGCCGGCCGGGGACCGCGGCATGCCGAACAGGACGTGCTGCCGGGGCGCGCGAAAATCCAGATCGACCACCACGACCCGACGGCCGAGGCCGGCGATCGAGGCGGCCAGGTTGCAGGCGATGACGCTCTTGCCGGCGCCGGGCTCGGCCGCGCCGACCGCGATCACCGTCGGCGCGCGGCGCTCGTCGAGCGGCGCGTGCCAGCGCCCCGTCGACATCACGCGCAGCCGCCGGAGCGCGCGCAGCTCCGGGGATGCCATGCGGCCCAGTGAGCCGCGGGCCTGACGTTCGGACATTATTCGGCCATCCCCCTGACGGTTTTCTTCGTCTGAAGCCCGGGCCGGCTAAAGTCGCGGCGGTCTGACCGGCCCGGGGCGGTTTTCCGGGCGCGGCTAAAGCAATCCCGGCCGGGGGCCGATGGGACGGGCATGTCCTCTTCTTCCGCGGTGGTGTCGTTGGATCAGCCGGCTCCCGAAGCCGAACCGAGCGCCGAGGTGCAGCCCGCCGTGCCGGTCAATCTTCCCGTCGATCTCCCGACGATGCTGCGCCAGCTCGAGGATGCCTACATCCGCGCCGCGCTGACCCGAACCCAGTTCAACAAGAAGGAAGCTGCGAAGCTGCTGGGGATGGGCCGGACGACGCTGGTCGAGAAGCTCCGCCGCCGCAACCTGGCCGCCCGCTCGGCCTAAACCTCGCGAACCTCCCGCGAGGGCTCGCGCGGGCCGAGCCCGCGGCTCCCCGACGCGATCCGGCCGTTCGCCCCGCTGGTACGACCCCTCGCGGCCGTTGACGGTCGCGCCGGCCGACGCCTGATACATTGGGGGCGTGCTCGGTCGCAAAGCCGAAACTCTGGCCGGTTGGGGGCGCGCGCCCGTCGTCCCGGGACACGAGGTGCGCTCCGAGGACCTGGCCCGCATCGCCCTGGGCCGCCCGCTGTCGCGCGGGCTCGGCCGATCGTACGGCGATTCGTCGCTGCCCGCCGCGCCCGACCACGAGGTGGTGTCGACGGTGCTGGCGGACCGCATCCTGGCGTTCGACGCCGACAGCGGCGTCATGCGCGCCGAGGCCGGGCTGTCGCTGGCCGACCTCTACCGGCTGTTCCTGCCGCGCGGCTGGTTCGTCCCGGTCACTCCGGGGACGAAGTTCGTCACGCTGGGCGGGATGGTGGCCGCCGACGTCCACGGCAAGAACCATCACCAGAGCGGCTGCTTCGGCGCGCACGTCACCTCGCTGAAGCTGCGCGTCGCCGACGGCCGCATCGTCAACTGCAGTCCGAGCGTCGAGCGCGATCTGTTCCGCGCCACGATCGGCGGCATGGGCCTGACCGGTCACATCCTGCAGGTCGAGTTCCGGATGGTGCGCGTCCCCTCGCCGTGGATCTGGCAGGAGAGCGAGCGGATGCCGAACATCGACGCGTTCATCGCCGGCTTGAAGGCCGCCAGCGCCGAGTGGCCGATGACCGCCGGGTGGATCGACTGTCTGTCGAGCGGCCCCAAGATGGGGCGGGGGATCCTGATCAAGAGCCGCTGGGCGACGGCGGAGGAGGCGCCGCGATCGCCGCCGCGGCCCAAGCACCGCTTCACGATCCCGTTCGACTTTCCGCAGTTCGTGCTGGGGCCGCTCAGCATCCGCGCCTTCAACACGCTCTTTTACTGGAAGCACATCCCGCGCGTGAAGCGGCGGATCGTCCACCCCGAATCGACCTTCTATCCGCTGGACATCCTGTGGCACTGGAACCGGATGTACGGGCGGCGCGGCCTCACCCAGCACCAGTGCGTGCTGCCGAACGAGGCGGGCGCGGGCGCCGCGCGGCGGTTCCTCGAGGTGCTGACCGCGCGCGGCGGCGCGTCGTTCCTGTGCGTGATCAAGGATTGCGGTCCGGAGGGCGTCGGCCTGCTGTCCTTCCCGCGCCCCGGGATCTCGATCGCGCTCGACATCGCGGTGCGAAAGGACACGCCCGCGCTCATCGACGCGTTGAACGAGTGCGTGTTGAAGGAAGGCGGGCGGATCTACCTGGCGAAGGACGCGTTCACGCGCGCCGAGCACTACCGCGCGATGGAGCCGCGCATCGAGGAGTTTCAGCGGGTGCGGCGGATCTGGGATCCGACGGGAAAGCTGCGCAGCGCCCAGTCAGTGCGCCTGCTCGGTGACCATCCGTGAAGACCGTCGTCCTCGGCGCGACGAAAGGGATCGGGCGGGCGGTCGCGCGCCAGCTGGCCGAGCGCGGCGACGCGCTCTTCCTGCTCGGGCGCGACGCCGGCGATCTCGCCGCCAGCGCGCGCGACATCGAGCTGCGGGCGGGGCGCGCCCCGGGCTCGATCGGTATCGCGCCGTGTGATCTCGAGGCGCCGGAGGAGTTCGCGGCGGCGCTCGACGCGGCGGACGCCGCGCTGGGCGGCGCCGACACCGTGGTCGTGACGGCGGGGCTGTTCGCGACGCAGGACCGGCTGGAGGCGGATCTCGAGCTCGCGCGCCGCGTGCTGACGGTCGACTTCGCGAACACGGTCGTGTTCTGCGAGGAGGCGCGGCGCCGGCTGCTGGCGCGCGGGGGCGGCACGCTGTGCGTGTTCAGCTCGGTGGCGGGCGAACGCGGGCGCAAACCGGTGGTGCTGTACGGCGCGGCGAAGGCCGGGCTGACGCGCTACCTGGAGGCGCTCGATCACAAGTTCCACGACAAGGGGCTGCGCGCGATCTGCGTGAAGCCCGGTTTCGTCCGTACAGGGATGACGGCAGGACTGCCGGCGCCCCCGTTCGCGGGCGAGCCGGAGGCGGTCGCGCGCGACGTCGTGCGCGCCATCGAGCGCGGGCGGCCGGTGGTCTACGCGCCAGGAATCTGGCGCTGGATCATGCTCGTCATCCGGATGCTCCCGCGCTTCGTGATGCGGAAGATCGGCTTCTAGGCCCGACCGCGCGTACGTGACTGCCGGACAGCGCCCTCCGCGCGCCGTTTTTCCGGAGCGGAACGATCGAGAAACTTCGCGGATCTTTCGCGTGTTTCCGTTCGAATGA
>DATBHU010000627.1:0-6441 GCA_036557265.1 Polyangia bacterium | reverse complement strand
GCGCCGGCGCCCCCTCGGCGACCGGCGCGACATCGGCCGGAGCGATCGCCGCGGCCTCTCGCGGCGGAGTCACGGAGGCAGGCGGCGGCGCCGGGACTTGGAGCCCGATCGCCGGCGCGGCCGCCGCCGACGCCGCCGCTTCGGGCGGACGGACCGGCGCTCGACGCGCCCCCGAACGACCGCCGCTCCACAGCGCGAGCGCCAGCGCCGACAGACCGGCCACCGCCACCGCCACCGGCGCCGCGCGGCCTCCCCACCGCGACGGCGCCCGTGGCGGCGCGGCCTGCCTTGCCTGTTCCCGCGCGGGTTCCCGCGCGCGCTCCCGCTCCCCCAGGGCGCCCGCGACCCCTCGCATCGATGGCGGGCGATCGTCCCGCTGCTTGGCCAGCATGCCGGTCACCAGGTCGGCCAGCCAGACCGGCAGCCCCGGGACCTGCTCGCCGATCGACGGCGCCGCCCGGTACAGATGCGCCGCCAGCAGCTCCTGGATCGCCTCGCCCATGAACGGCGGCTCGCCGCTCAGCATCTCGAACAGGATGCAACCGAGCGCGTAGATGTCGGCCCGCTCGTCGATCGCCTCCGACCCGCCGCACTGCTCGGGCGCCATGTACTCCGGCGTCCCCAGCACCATCCCGCGCATGGTCAGCCGCGCGGACGCGTCGGCGGCCAGCAGCTTCGCGATCCCGAAGTCCAGCACCTTGACGGCCGCCACCCGCTCGGCGGCGGCGGGATCGCGCACCAGGAACACGTTCTCGGGCTTCAGGTCGCGGTGGACGATCCCCCGGTCGTGCGCCGCCGCGATCGCCTCGGCCACCTGCCGCGCGATCTCGCACGCCTCCCTCCAGGGGAGCCGCTCCCTCCGCCGCAGGCGCTCGGCCAGCGTCTCGCCGTCGAGGTGCTCCATGACGATGTACGCGTGTCCCGCGGCGTCGACGTCGCAGTCGAAGACGTCGACGATCCCCGGATGGCGAATGAGGGACGTCGCCCGCGCCTCGGTGAAGAAGCGCTGCACGGCGCTCGCGTTCTGCGCCAGCTCCGGAATCAGGACCTTGATCGCCGCGGTCCGCGCGATGCGCCCGTGCTCGGCCCGGAACACGACGCCCATCGTGCCGCTGCCAAGCTTGGCGGTCAGTGTGTAGTTGCCGAGCGCTTCGCCGATCATCCCGCGGACCGTCGCAAACCTGAGTCCTCTCCCTGATTCGCGCCACCGACCGCCGTGCGGTCCGCGACACGGCGCGTGTCAGGCTCACCGGCATCCTCGATCCAGGTTCCCGCCGCCCCGCCCCCGCGATCACAGATCGTCGTACTTCGACCGTGGAAGGGTTGACGCCCGATTCCGGCAACTTACGTTCCTGGCACGCTCGATGTTGTACAGGTTGGTGCTGAAATGATGGCTTCGACCCTCCTGGATCCTCCCGCTTCCGCGCCGGCGCTGCCGAAGCGGACCTCGCCGGCCGAACCCTCCCTGATCCTGCTGATCGAGGACGACTTCGTGCTGCGGGGCTCGCTGGCGACCGTCCTTCACACCGAGGGCTACAGGGTCGAGTGCGCCGCGAACGCGCTCGAAGCGCTCCGGCGCCTCGAGCGCCCGCCGATGCCGTCGCTGATCCTGCTCGACATCATGCTGCCGTACATGGACGGCCTCGAATTCCGCGGTCTCCAGCGCGCCGTTCCGGCGCTGGCGCACATTCCGGTCATCGTGATCACCGCCGTGGGCGTCCGGCCCGACATCGCGGTGGAGCTGGACCTGCGCCAGACGTTCTTCAAGCCGCTGGAGAGGCAGAAGCTGCTCGATGCCATCAGCTGGCATTGCGCGCCCGGCCCGACCTGATCAGCCCGCTCCATGCGCAACGAGGAGCAGAGCCAGCCGCCGGACGCGCCGCCCGGCGTCCTGGTCGTGGACGATTATCTGCCCAACCGCACGGCGCTGCGGGCGCTGCTGGATCCGGTCGCCACGGTGACGGCCGTCGAGTCCGGCGCGCGCGCGCTCGAAGCGATCGGCCGCGGCGAATACGCGGTCATCGTGCTGGACATCCAGATGCCGCACATGGGCGGCGTCGAGGTCGCGCGCTGGATCCGCGGGGGCGACCGCAACGCGCAGGTCCCGATCATCTTCGTCACCGCCATGGACAGCGACCCGGCCCGGATCCAGGAGGGCTACGCCGTCGGCGCCGTCGACTACATCTGCCGCCCGTTCGATCCCGTGATCCTGAAGGCCAAGGTGGCGATCTTCGTCGAGCTCTACCGCCTGCGCGAGCGGGCCAAGATCGAGGCGGCCGAGCGGGCCCGCCTGGAGTCCGAACGGGCCGCCGCCGAGCGGGCCAGCCGGCAGAAAGATCGCTTCCTGGCCGCGCTGAGCCACGAGCTGCGCACGCCGCTCACGTCGATCCTTCTCTGGTCGGACATGCTGCTCCACAAGTCGCTGCCCGCCGAGACGATCCGGCGCGGGCTGGAGACGCTCGACCTGTGCGCGCGCCTGGAGGCGCGCATCGTGGACAACGTCCTCGAGATGAGCCGCCTGGTGACCGGGACGATGATCCTGGATCCGGTGGCCATCGACTTCGGTGACCTGGTCGCCGAGGCCGTCGAAGAGGTGGCGCGCGTGGCGGGCGAGCGCGGCGTCAGCATCGGTTGCAGCGCGCCGCCCGGGAAGTGGCCGGGCGTCGGCGATCGGGCCCGGCTGCGGCACGTCCTCTACAACCTGCTGGAGAACGCCGTGAAGTTCACGCCCAGCGGCGGCCGCGCCGACGTCGCGCTCGACCGCCGCGACGCCGGCCTCGAGATCCGGGTCAGGGACACCGGCCTCGGCTTTCCCATCGAGCGGGCGCCCCGGCTGTTCGAGCGCTTCGAGCCGGGCGACGCCAGCTCCACCCGCACGCGGGGCGGGCTCGGCCTCGGGCTGGCGCTGGCCAAGGCGCTGGTCGAGCTGCACGGCGGCGCGATCAGCGCCGCCAGCAAGGGGATGGGCCGGGGCGCCACCTTCACCATCACGCTGCCGCACGCGCGGGCGGGCGCGCGCGCGCGCACGGGACCGCCATGACGTCGCCCGGCGATCCTGCGCGCGCGCCCGCGGACATCCCGGCCGACATCCTGGCGGT
This sequence comes from Polyangia bacterium, assembly GCA_036557265.1. Classification (GTDB taxonomy): domain Bacteria; phylum Myxococcota_A; class Polyangia; order Fen-1088; family Fen-1088; genus JADGRB01. The sequence goes on along the minus strand of DATBHU010000627.1, from coordinate 3,343 downwards.
CGACGACGCGCCCGCGAACCTGATCGCGCTGGACGCGCTGCTGGCCCGGCCCGGCGTCAACGTCGTGCGCGCGGCGTCGGGCGTCGAGGCGCTGGCGCGGCTGCAGGAGCGCGAGTTCGCCGCGGTGGTGCTCGACGCCCAGATGCCGATCCTGAGCGGCTTCGAGGTGGCGCGGCGCATCCGGCGCGCCGAGGCGGGCAGCGCCACCCCGATCATCTTCCTGACGGCGTTCGAGGTCGGCGCCGACGAGATCCGCAGCGCCTACGCCAGCGGCGCGGTCGACTTCCTGGTCAAGCCGTTCGATCCCGAGGTGTTGCGCTCGAAGGTCGCGGTGTTCGTGGAGCTGTATCGCCACCGCCGCGAGGCGGCGGCCGCGGCGGCGCTGGCGGCGCGGATCGAGCGCGAACGGGCGGAGGCGGCGGGGCGCGAGGCGGAGCACCGACGGATCGACCGGCTGAAGGACGAATTCCTGGCCACGCTGGCGCACGAGCTTCGCACGCCGCTGACGTCGCTGGTGGTCGCCGCCGATTCGCTGGCGCGGGTCCCCGCCCCGGACCCTGCCCTGGCGCGGGCGCACGCGCTGATCCGCGGGCAGCTCGCGCATCTCTGCCGGCTGGTCGACGACTCGTTCGAGGTCGCGCGCTTCACGCACGGCAAGATCCCGCTGCGCCCCGCCACGCTGGATCTCCGCGACATCCTCCACCGCGCGGTCGAGCTGAGCCAGGCGACCATCGACGCCCGCGGCGTCGCGATCAATCTCGTGCTGCCGGCGGAGCCGGTGACGACCCACGCGGACGACGTCCGGCTGGCGCAGGCGATCGCGAACCTGGTGACCAACGCCGCCAAGTTCAGCGACTGGGGCGGGCGCGTGCAGGTCAGCCTGGAGCGCGTCGCGCCCGGCGCGATCATCAAGGTCCGCGACTGGGGGCGCGGGGTCCCGCCCCCGGAGCTGGAGCGGATCTTCGAGCCGTTCGTGCAGGCGGACGCCCGCGACACCTGGCGCGGGGGCCTCGGCATCGGCCTGGCGCTGGTCAAGCGGCTGATCGAGCTGCACGGCGGCAGCGTGCGGGCGTTCAGCGAGGGGAGCCGGCAGGGGACCGAGCTCGTGGTGTCGTTGCCCCTCGTCGCGGCGCCCCTGGCGCTCGAAGAAGATGATGACGACGCCGTCCCCGCACCCGACGCCGCCGCGTCCCGGCCGCGAGCTCCCACCCGGGTGCTCGTCGTCGACGACAGCTCCGAGGTGCGCAGCGCCGTCGAGCTGTTCCTGCAGCTGGCCGGGCACGCCGTCGTCGCCACCGCCGACTGCGGGCGCGCCGCCCTGGTGGAGATCGCGCGCACCAACCCCGACGTCGTCCTGCTGGACATCGACCTGGGCGACGTCGACGGTTACGCCGTCGCGCGCCAGATCCGGGCGTCGCGGCCCGATCGACGGCCGCGTCTGGTGGCGATGACCGGCAAGGTCGGCGCCGACGAGCGCGATCGGGCCCTCCAGGCCGGGTTCGACGACCACGTGCCCAAGCCGATCGACGGCCGCACCCTCGTCCGCCTGGTGTCCGGGGACTAGGGGATGGTCGGCGAGAGGTTCGGCAGCTTCAAGGCGGTCGCCAGGCTCGGGACGGGCAGCATGGGAGAGGTGTTCCTGGCCGAGCACCAGCGCATCGAGCGGCGGGCGGCGATCAAGGTGCTGGTGGCCGAGCAGTGCCGGGACGCCGACGTGGTGCGGCGGTTCTTCATCGAAGCGCGCGCCATGTCGCTGGTGCGCCACCCCGGCATCGTCGAGGTCTACGACTGCGACGTCCACCGCAACGGCCGGGCGTACATCGTCATGGAGTACGTGGAGGGCGAGACGCTGGCGCGCCGCCTGGCGCGGACCGGCCCCCTCCCCTGGCCGTTCGCCTGTCGCATCGCGCGGCTGGTCGCCGACGCGATGGCCGCCGCGCACGACAAGAAGATCGTCCATCGCGATCTCAAGCCGGGGAACGTGGTGCTGCTGTCCGCCGCCGAGCGGCCGCGACCGGCGGAGGTCAAGGTGCTGGACTTCGGCATCGCGAAGCTGCTGGGCGGCGACGTTACGGGCGGGCCGTCCACCGTGCGTGGAAGCATCCTCGGGACGCCGGAGTACATGTCGCCCGAGCAGTGCGCGGGCGCGACCGTCGATCACCGCACCGACATCTACGCGCTCGGCTGCATGCTGTTCGAGATGATCGCCGGCGCGCCGCCGTTCACCGCCGAGCGCGTGCGCGACCTGCTGACCGCGCACAAGTTCCGGACGCCGCCGGCGCTGACCGCCTCCACGCCGGAGGCGCCGGCGTGGCTGGACCGACTGGTGACGCGCATGCTCGCCAAGCACCCCGACGATCGCCCGCAGGCCACGGCCGAGGTTGCCTGCGTGCTGGCCGAGGGCGACGAGACGCAGCGCTGGCTCTGAAGCGATCCGCCGTCCGCCCTTCGAGGAAGTTGGGGGACGCGCGCCGCGGTGACGAATCTCTTCGCGTACAACTTTTCCTTACGGTCCCCCTTTCGGCGCGGCGCGGTCGTTCGCAAATGAAAAATCCGTGTCGAGCAGTGCAGACAGGCTGGTATCCGTGCCGAGCGAGCCGGCGCTGCTCGACCCCGGCGCCCGGATCGGGCGCTATCTGATCATCGAGCGCGTGGGGGCCGGCGCCATGGGCGTCGTCTACGGCGCCTACGATCCGGAGCTCGATCGAAAGATCGCCGTCAAGCTCCTGAAGGGCGGCGACGCCGGCCCGGAGGACGCGGCGCGCGCCCGCTTGCTGCGTGAGGCCAAGGCAATGGCGCGCCTGGCCCACCCGAACGTCATCGCGGTCTACGACGTCGGGATCTTCGACGGGCAGATCTTCCTGGCGATGGAGTTCCTGTCGGCCGGGACGCTGAGGAGCTGGCTGGCCGACCGGCCCCGGGGCTGGCGCGAGGTGCTGGACGTCTTCGTCGCCGCCGGGCGCGGCCTGGCCGCCGCGCACGCCGCCGGGCTGGTCCACCGCGACTTCAAGCCCGACAACGTGCTGCTCGACAAGGAAGGACGCCCGCGCGTCGTCGACTTCGGCCTGGCGCGCGACGCCGCGGGCGCGCCGGCGGACGACCACGGCGGTGAGACGCACGCGCGCGCGGCGGCGGAGACGACGTCGGGGACGCACCTCGGCACGCTGACGCGCAAGGGCGCCATCATGGGGACGCCGGCGTACATGGCGCCCGAGCAGATCACGGGCGAGGCGACCGACGCGCGCACCGATCAGTTCAGCTTCTGCGTCACGCTGTGGGAGGCGCTGCACGGCGAGCGTCCCTTCTTCGGCGAGTCGCTGATGGGCCTGCTTCACAGCGTCAG
>DATBHU010000626.1:0-11581 GCA_036557265.1 Polyangia bacterium | reverse complement strand
GTCGTTGACCTTCTTGAAATGATCGATGTCGAACATCACCAGCGACAGCGATCGCCGATAACGGTGCGCGCGCGCGATCTCGCGCTCCAGCGTGTCCATGAAGTAGCGCTTGTTGAAGATCTGCGTGAGACCGTCGACCGTCGTGAGCCGGTAGATCTCCTCGTGGTACGCGTTCTCGATGTTGCCGCCGGTCAGGAACTTGAAGATCGTGCGGCCGATCTTGATCAGATCGCCGTCGCGCAGGACGTACTCGTCGACGGGCTCGTCGTTGACGTAGGTGCCGTTCGTCGATCCGAGATCGCGAATCAGGATCGACTTGCCCGTGTTGACGATCTTCGAGTGATTGCGCGAGATCGACTCCTGGTCGATCTGGATGTCGCACTTCGACGAGCGCCCGACGACCAGCGACGCCGAGTTCAGATTGTATTTCTTCCCGAGCTCGAGGCCGTAGATGACGACGAGGCAGGCTTCTTTCCCCGACGGTTTGTCGGTCAGCCGGCTGATGCTGGTGACGACGGTCTTCGCCCGGACGTGGTCCGATTCGGAGGTGTCGTTGGGGTCACGGGGGGTGCGCGCCACAGGGTCCGGGCGAGCAGGCTAGGTCAAACCCAGTGATCCATCAAGGGGAGGATAATTTGACACCTATACCTACATGTATGACGGTGTCACCATGCCACGTACCTTCGGTGTCTTCCTCGGGCTGCTGGTGGCGACGGGAATCTCGTCTTCCGCGGGTGCCAAGACCGGCCCGGCCGCCGACAGCGCCGCAGCGCCCGCGGCCCCGCAGCTGCGCGCCGAGACGATCCGCCTGGTGGGACACCGCTACGTCGCCGACCTGACGGAAGGCGGCCGCGCCGAGCTGACGCTGGATCCACGCCTGCAGCAGAGCACGGAGGGCGTCCTGCGCTCGTTCCAGATCCCGTTCGGCGCCGCCGTCGTGGTTTCGGTCCCGGACGGGCGCGTGCTGGCGCTGGTCGGGCAATCGACGGCGGATCCGCGCCTGGGCGCCTCCGAGCTGGCGCTGCGCGCGTGGGCGCCGGCCGCCTCGGTGTTCAAGGTGATCTCCGCGACCGCGCTGGTCGAGAGCGGCGTCATGGGCAGCACCCGCACCTGCTACCACGGCGGCGTCTCGTCGATCGTCGCCGACAACCTCGTCGACATCCCGGCCATCGATCGCCGCTGCGACACGCTGGCCTTCGGGCTCGGCAAGTCGCAGAACGCGATCATCGCGAAGCTGGCCACCCGCCACCTGACCGCCGGCGATCTGACGCGCGTCGGCCGCAGCTTCGGCTTCGAGGAGGCGATCCCGTTCGAGCTGCCGATCGAGCCGTCGCACCTGGACGTCCCGGGCCCCGGCAACGACCTGGAGTTCGCCCGCACCGCGGCCGGCTTCTGGCATTCGACGCTGTCGCCGATGCACGGCGCGCTGTTGGCGGCCACCATCGCGAACCGCGGCGACATGCCGGCGCCGACGCTGATCGACCGCGCCGTCGACGGCGCCGGGCGGCCGATCGCGCAGCCGGTGGCCGGCCCGCGTCACGTGGCGGACGCTGCCGCCGCGCGCGAGGTCGGGCGGATGATGGAGCTGACCACGCGCATCGGCACCGCCAGGGCGACGTTCCACGACCGCCGCGGCCGGCGCCTGCTGCCCGTCGACGTCGCGGGGAAGACGGGCACGCTGTCGGCGGAGACCGACCACGGCACCATCGGCTACAGCTGGTTCGTCGGCTACGCCCCCGCCGACCACCCCACGATCGCGTTCGCCGTCGTCCTCGGCAACAACCCCACCTGGCGCATCAAGGCGACCTACGTCGGGCGCCACATCGTGTCTCAATACCTCGGGACCCTCGGAGGGTCCCGAACCTCCCGCGAAGCGCTCGCGCAGGCAGAGCCCGCGCTCCCGCACGCGAATCACCTCGCCACCAGGCCCGCCCAACCCCGTCTGCTGGCGTCAAAGTAAGCCGGCGCCAAACGACCAGCGGCGCCACCGACGGTCTTGTGGCCGGTCCCCACCGGCGTATAGACTGTCGGGCGCCTCGGAAAGTGCGAGAAGTCCGCAGCATGCAGCTTTACCAATGGCTCTCCAGCGTCGCGGACGACCGCGGCAGCGCCAAGGCGCTCGTGTATCGCGACACGTACCTCTCGTGGCGCGGGCTGCTCCATCGCGTCGATCGGCGCGCGCAGGAGCTGCACGCCATGGGCATCGGACCGGGGTCATGGGTCGGGCTGATGCTCGGCAACGTGCCCGACTTCGTGATCCTGACGCTGGCGGTGTCGAAGGTCGAAGGGGTGGTCGTCCCGCTCGACCCGACCACCGGCAATCGCGAGCTGGAGATGATCCTCGAGGCGGCGCCGCTGCGCGCGCTGGTGACGCGCCCGCGCGGCGGCGAAGGCGTCCAGGCGGCGGCCGGGCTCCCCTACTACGCGGCGCCCCCCGTGGCGCGGCCGCCGGCCGGGCCGCCGTCGAAGTTCGCGCCGGAGATCCGGCGCCGCCTGCAGGGGACGCTGCTGTCGTGCAACCTGTACAAGCGCGCGCCGCTGGCGAACCTGGTCGACGAGGGGCGCGACGCGCCGGCGGTGGTGCAGTTCACCGCGTCGGTGGGCGGCGACCCGAAGGGCGTGGTGAAGACCGCCGCCAACCTGGCCGCCGCCGCGCAGGCGATCGGCAAGACGCTGGGCGTGAAGGCCGACGATCGCGTGCTGTGCACCATGCCGCTGCACACCAGCTACGGCTTCGACTTCGGCCTGCTGGTGGCGCTGGCGAACGGCACCACCCTGTTCCTCGAGGACGAGGTGTCGCCCAAGCGGATCGCGAAGCTGCTGCGCGAGCAGAGCGTCGACTTTTTCGCTGGCACCCCCGCCCTCTACGGATCGCTGGTGCGCGTGCCGACGATCAAGCCGCTCAAGACCGGCGGCGCCCGCTTCCTCAGCTCGGGCTCGACGCTGCCGCCCAACATCGCCGAGAGCTTCCACGAACGCTTCGGCGTGCGGCTGCTCTCCTGCTACCACGGCACGCAGGCCGGGCCGCTGGCGATCGATCGCACCGGCAAGGATCCGGAGACGGTCGGCCGCGCGTTCGAGGGCGTCGAGCTGCGCGTCGCCGGCGCCAAGGGTGACCGCCTGACGGCGGGCGAGATCGGCCCCATCTGGGTGCGGTCCAAGACGCTGTCGATGGTTTCGGTCCCCAAGATTCACCTGCCCAAGCGCGACGACGGCGTGCCGATCGGCGGCGCCGGCGCGGACGGCTGGTACCGCACCGGCGACCTCGGACAGATGGACAAGAACGGGCGGCTGACCATCACCGGCCGCGAGGACGACCTGGTGAAGGTCGACGGCAAGCGCGTCGCGCTCGGCGAGGTCGAGGGCTGCCTGGAGTCGTTCCCGAAGATCAAGGCGGCGCAGGCGCGCGTGATCACCGACGACCTGGGCGGCCCGATGGTCGTCGCGCGCGTCGTGCGCGCGAGCATGTGCCGGGCCGAGGACATCATCGACCACTGCGCGCGCAACCTGGCGCCCTACAAGGTGCCGCGCCAGATCGAGTTCTGCGAGAGTTTCTAGGGGCTCTCAGGGCCTCGCGTCGAGGCCGTTGAGAGCCCGCACCACGCCGAACAGATCGCCGCGGCGGTAGAAGTCGACGGCGACGATGTTGGGCAGGTGGGCGCGCGCCTCCGCGCAGCGGCGGACGCGGCCGAGCAGGAAGTCGTGGGCGTTGACGATCGCGGCGTTCGACGGCCGCGGCGCGGGCGCGGTCTCGACCCAGTGGTTGATCTGGAACAGCGAGCCGGCCGTGCCGCCGCGGTTCGGCGCGCAGGAGAGCCGGGACGACAGCTGCGACGCCGCCGGGAAGCGGTAGGGCGTCTCCTGGATCGAGGCGAACGCCGGGAACAGCCAGTCGACCCCGGGCGTCCCCGATTCGAGGAACGTCACCACGCGCCGGCCCGACGCCCCGAGCGCGGCCAGCGTCGGCCAGGGGGGACCGGGTGGCCCGCGGAAGGCCAGCGCGGCGACGCCGCTCGCCTGGAAGGCCGCCGCGATCTCGGGGGGCGGGACGTAGTCCTCGATCACCAGGATCACCACCTCCGAGGGATTCGCCGCCAGGAACTCGCGCAGCGTGCGCAGCCAGTCGACGAACAGCTCGGCCCCGACCTCGCAGAACCCGTGACAGAGGTAGACGGCGCGCGGCCCCTCGGGCGCGCCGGTCAGGCGGGCGCGGATGCGCTCGGCGGCCTGCGCGCCCTCCTTGCCGACCGCCTGTTCCATCTCCTGCGGCATGCCGCCCGCGCCGCCGAAGTCGGTCTTGATCCGGCCGGACACCGGGATGCCGCCATACGCGTCGATCAGGAAGGCGCGCACGCCGTCGGCCAGCTGGTCGGCCAGCCCGTCCTCCTGGGCGGCGAACATCCAGCCCGGCTGCGCCGCCGCCGACATCGCGTTGTGCGTCGCGGGGAACGCGACCTGGTCGAGGCGCCGGGCGCACAGGCGCTGGTCGCCGTTGCACCCCGCCGGCGCCCGCACGATCGCGCGGTGGATCGGCCGCCCGAGCCACGCCAGGGCGAGCGCCAGCGCGCCGGCCACGGCGACGGTCACGACCGCGCGCACCTTCACGCCCCGCCCCGCCCCGTGGCCGACGGCCGCCGGCTGCTCGCGCGGACCGCGCAAGATCACCCGGAACAGCTGCTGCAAGCCGACGAACGCCAGGGCCACCCCGGCCCCGAAGCCCAGCGTGGCGATCGCCGGCCACGGACGGAGGACCACGAGAACGCCCGCCGCGAGCAGCACCGCCCCGCGCGCGAGCTGCAACGCCGGCGACGCCGGCGCGTGCGCCAGGAACGCCCACGCGCGCCGCGCGGTGTCCGGAAGCCAGGACCGGCCGAGCAGCGACTGGGCGGCGGCGGCGAGCACCAGGCCAACGCCCACCAGCCCGTACGCGATGCCGTCGAGGCCGTGCGTGAAGGCGTCGTACAAGTCGGCGGCCGCCGCGCGCGCGATCGGGGCGTCCGGCACCAGGCTGACGAGGCGGCGCCCGAGCGGCTGCAGCATCAGGATCAAGAGGCCGGCCAGCGCCAGGTCGAGCGACGCGTGGCGCAGCGCCTCCGCGCGCCGTGGCGCGGTCGCGACGGCCAGGACCAGCAGCAAGAACCCGACGAACGCGCCGATACGCGCCGCCCACGCCAGGTGCCCGCCCAGCTGCCAGAGGTCGAGGATGAACCGGCTGGCCGAGCTGCCGCCGAGGCGCGCGATCACCGTTGGCAGCAGGGGCGGCACGCGCGCGGCCAGCGTCGGGCTGGCGTTGGCGAGCGCGCCGCGCAGGATCACGTCGACGTCGGGGACCGACAGCAAGAGGTTGCGCCCGCCGCGCGAGAACAGGCCGGCGTGGGCCTGGCGCGCCGCCACGCGCACGAGGCCGGCGAACGCGTCCGACGACACGACGCCCTGGGCGACAGACAGCAAGAAGGGGCGCACCGCGACCAGATCGGCCTTCTCGCGCACCACGGTGGTGGTGATCGTCTCCGCGACGTATGCCGACACGCGCGGGTCAGACAGGCTGGCCGACAGGCGCTCGGCGAAGGCGTCGCCGTCGAACAGCGCGTGGCGCACCTCGGCCAGCACCAGGCCGCCCGTCAGCGTCACGACGCCCAGCACGGCGATGACGCGGGTGGCGGCGTTCCTCAGCGTCTCGCGCATGCCGACCCGCCCGCAGCCGTCACCCCGGCTTGCCCAGGAAGGCGCCGGCGAGCTTGCGCAGCAGCTCGGGCAGCGGCACGGCCAGCAGCGCGACCGGGATCATCGGCAGCAGCGCGGCCGCCACCACCGCGACGACAATGCGCACGCCGAAGGGGAGGAACCGCATCCGATCGACCACCCCGTATCCGTTCGCCAGGTCGGCGAGCGACTGGATGTCCGCGCTGCCGAGCAGCTCGCCGCCGTCGCGGGCGCGCCGGTCGAACCAGCGCGCCTGGAAGCGGCGGGTGTAGTCGGTCGCCAGCCGGGCGTACTGCTCGCGGCCGTCGAACTGGCATCGCCACAGGTGCCCCGACAGCACCACCAGCGGCCCGAGCGCCACCACCACCCCGGCCGCGATGAACACCAGCGCGTCCCATTTCAGCGACGTCACCTGGACGCCGGCGTGGAGGACCTGGTCCGCCCAGACGCCGGACTGCGCGGCGGACAGCGCGGCCACGACGTACGCGAAGCCGACCGACGGGCGCGACAGGAACTCCAGCCCGCCCGCCAGGTCGGGGTGAGTGGCTAGCGGCTGCAGGCGCAGGCGCGACAGCCGCCAGAGCAGCTGGATCCAGATCGCCCACCGCCAGAGCGCGCGGTAGACCAGGAACTGGAACAGAGGCAGCGCGACCAGCGCGTACCAGGCGCGGGCGGCGACCAGATGGCGGGCCATCGTCAGGCGGCGCGCCACGAACGGCATCCCGCCCCAGTTCCAGACCACGATCTGGCTCGCGACCAGGGCCAGACAGAGCAGGGCCGCCTCGGGCAGCACGGCGTCGCGGTGCCTCACGGCGCGGGCGACGATGCCGTCGACCTGCTCCTCCTGCCCGGGGGCCCAGTCGTCCGCCGCGAACCGTTCGACCGCGGCGCGCGTGCGCACGTGCAGCGAGACGTCGGCCCGCAACAGGAACGGGACCGCCACCAGCAGGCGCGTATGGACGCTCCAGTCGATCGCCAGCCACTGCCCGGTCGTCAGCCGCGCCGACAGCGCCGCCACCAGCAGCGGCCCCCAGGCCAGCGCGACGAGCACGATGCAGGCGCGCAGGTGGTCGATCGTGCCGTCGGGCCGCGTCCACCCGACCCGTCGCATCAGCGCGCAGAGCGGACCACCGTCGACCAACGAGAACGCCGATGCCGGGGGCATCGCAGCGAAATATGGGGCCGGGGCGGGCGGCGCCGCGCGCGGGCGGGGCCGCTTCAGCGATCGCCTTACGCGCGCAGCTCGGCCGCGGCTCGGGCTACTCGATCAGCTCGCGCAGCTTCGCGTTGACGACGACGTTGCTGCCGCCGGGCAGCTCGACTTCCTGGAAGAACGAGTAGTAGTTCGGGTGGCGGATCTCGATGCGGTGAAAGCCCGCCCGGATGTGGCGGCCGTCGCCCTTCCAGTCCGAGACCTTGCCGACGAGAACGTCGTCCACCCAGACCGTCGCGTCCGGCACGTTGCAATCGACGCGGAACGCGATGGCGTTGTCGCCCAGCGTGTGCGCGCACGACCCGCCGGCCACGGGGACCAGCAGCAGCGCAGCCGCGAACACCAGTCGTGCCAAGGCCAGTGACCCGAAGGCCAGTGAATTGAACATCTGCTTCATGTTCATGGAACCCCTCCCGCGGCGGCCTGGGCCGGCGCGCGCAGGCGCGCGCGCGCGCGGATCACGTCGCCCGAGATCTGAACGTCACTCAATGTGAGCATCGCCGCCGCCGTGCGCGAGAGGGCCGCCGCCACGGCCGCGGCCGCGGCGCGCGTGCGGACCTTGATCTCGGCGCGCCCCGCGGCGACGTGCGTCAGCTCCGCCGCCGACACCGATCCCACGCCGCGCAGGCTCTTGACCAGCTCGGGGACGGCCGCCGGCTCGACGACGTCGGCGTCGACGGTGACCGTGCGGAGGTCGCCCGCCGCGCCGCCTGCGCTTGCGCCGCCGCCCGACGGGGCGACCCCCGCCAGCAGCCCCGCCAGCTCCGCGCCCAGCTGGGACCGACACTGCGCCGGCCCGTCGGCCGCCTTGTCGGCCTCGACGAACACGCGCGCCGTCGCGGCCCGGTCGGCCAGCTTGCCGCCCGCGGGCGCCGCGACCACGCGCGCGTTCGCGCGGCACGCCACCGAGACGCGGCCGGTGCCGCGCACCAGCCCCTCGGGGAGGACCTCCGCGCTGACCAGCGCCGCCTGATCCAGCGACGCGCGCGCGGCGGCGGCCGCCGCCGCGGAGGCGCTGGTCTCGCCGGGATCGCCCGCCCGCGCGCGCACGCCCGCCGAGGCGAGGGCCGCCACCAGGCTGGTCACGAACGCGCCCGCCTCGTCGCCCTTGTCGGCCGCGGCGACCAGCATCCCTGCGGTCCCCGACTTTGCCGGCGTCCCGGACGGCGTCCCCGCGGTCGCCGGCGCGGTCCCCCGCTCGAGCCGGCGGCGCAGGGCGACCTCGTCCACCTCGACCTCCAGCCGGATGTTGTAGACGCCGTTCGTCTCGCCCTCCTCGAGCGTCCGGTAGCGCGGCACGAAGCTGCGCGCCTTGGCCTCGATCGCCTTCATCGTCTTGGCCTGCGCCGCGCGCGTCTGCGGGTCGACCAGCGCGGCGAGCGCCTGGTCGACCGCCTGCTTGATCGCCTCGTCCAGCGCGCGCTCGCGGGCGCCCGCGGCGTTGCCGCCGACGACCGGCGCCTGCCCGGTGACGATGCGCGCGCCCGGCGTGGACGGGACGTCACCCGGCGCGGGCCCAGGTGGCGACGGCGGCGGGGCCGGCGCGCCCGGCGCCGGCGCCTGCGCGCGCGCCGCCGCGCCGGCGAGCAATTCGGATAGAAGGACCGCCAGAACGATCGCGCGCTTCATCGCTGCGGCTTCGCAACGTAGATGATGACCTGGCCGCGCGCCAGCCTGTCGGGCAGCTGCGCGTCCCCCGCCAGCACCAGGCGGCCGTCCTTGTCGACCTTGCCGTCGGCGACGTTCTTGACGCCCTTGCCGTCGGCGACGCGGTAGACGGCGGCGCCGACGCGCACGTCGCGCTTGCCGACCCGGGCCGTCGGCGCCGCGCCGAGGTGCATGCTCGCCACGGCGACCGCGAAGCCGTCCGGCGCACCGGGCGTCTCCAGCCAGTCGCCGAAGCGGATCTCGGCGCGGACGATGGCGCCACCGTTCGACTGGTACTGGACGTCGACGTCGCGCGCGCGCCCGAGCGCGCGCTCGATCTCCGGGCCCGTCAGCTTGTTGCCCGACCCGAGCGGCAGGCTGCCGAGCGCGGCCTTCAGCTTGGCCAGCGCAGCGGCGTGGGCGCGTCGCTGCGCCCCGGGGCGCGACAGGTCGACGCTCGGCATGCGCAGATCGGCTGCCGCCCCGCCCGACGCCGTGATCGTCCCCGCCTCCCAGTCGACCGCGGCGCCGGCCAGCGTCTGCTTCAGCGCGTCGGCGCGGTCGGCGCGCGCCGCACCCGTCCACATCGCGACCGCCGCGAGCAGCGCGACGGCGACGACGGAGCGGCTACTCCCACTCGATCGTCGCGGGGGGTTTGGACGAGATGTCATAGACCACGCGGTTGACGCCCTTGACCTCGTTGACGATGCGCGAAGAGATGGTGGCGAGCAGATCGTAGGGAAGCGGGACCCAGTCGGCGGTCATGCCGTCCTTCGAATGCACGGCGCGGAGCGCGAGCGCGTCGGCGTAGGTCCGCTCGTCGCCCATCACGCCGACCGACTGCACGGGCAGCAGCACGCCGAACGACTGCCAGATCGACTCGTAGAGACCGGCGGCGCGGATCTCCTCCTCGATGATCACGTCGGCGGCGCGCAGCACGTCGCAGCGCGCGCGCGTCACCTCGCCGAGCACACGCACCGCCAGGCCCGGCCCAGGGAACGGCTGCCGCCACAGCACGTGGTGCGGCAGGCCGATCTCGGCGCCCAGCGCGCGCACCTCGTCCTTGAACAGCTCGCGCAGCGGCTCAATCAGCTTGAGGTGCATCCGCTCGGGCAGGCCGCCGACGTTGTGGTGCGACTTGATCGTCGCCGACGGGCCCTTGAAGGACACCGACTCGATGACGTCCGGATACAGCGTCCCCTGCACCAGGAACTCCGCGTCACCGACCTTCTTCGCCTCTTCCTCGAAGACGGCGATGAACTCGCGGCCGATGATCTTGCGCTTCTGCTCGGGGTCCTTGACGCCCGCCAGCTTGCCGAGGAAGCGCTCGCTCGCGTCGACGACGCGCAGGTCGGCCTTGAACGCGTCGCGGAACAGCGACTCGACCTGGGCCGCCTCGTTGGCGCGCTGCAGGCCGGTGTCGACGAAGATGCACGTCAGCCGCGACCCCATCGCCTTCAGCACCAGCGCCGCCGCCACCGACGAGTCGACGCCGCCCGACAGCCCGCACACCGCGCGCCCGTGCGTCCCGACCTTCGATGTGACCGCCGCGACCGCCTCACCGACGAAGCCGGCCATCGTCCAGCTCGGCTCGCAGCCGCAGATTCGAAACAGGAAGTTCGCCAGGATCTCGCCGCCGCGCGGGGTGTGCGCCACCTCGGGGTGGAACTGCACGCCCCAGAACTTGCGCGCCGGCGCCGCCACCGCCGCCGCCGGGCAGTTGGCGCTCTCGCCGACGATGTCGAACCCCGCCGGCAGCGACTCGACGCGGTCGCCGTGGCTCATCCAGACCGGGATCTCCTCGCCCGCCGCGAAGCCGTGGAACAGGTCGCCCGCGCTCTTCACGCGCACGGTCGCGCGTCCGTACTCGCGCCGCTCGGCCGGGATCACCTTGCCGCCGAAGGTCAGCGCGGTCAGCTGCGTGCCGTAGCAGATGCCCAGGATCGGCACGCCCAGGTCGTAGACCTCGTTCGAGATCTTGGGCGCGGCCGGGTCGTAGCAGGACGCCGGGCCGCCCGACAGGATGATCCCGCGCGGCGCCAGCTCGCGGATCTTCGCGAGCGGCACGTTGAACGGGTGGATCTCCGAGTAGACCTTCTGCTCGCGCACGCGCCGCGCGATCAGCTGCGTGTACTGCCCGCCGAAGTCGAGGATCAGGATGAGGTCGCGCCGCGCGGTCACGCGCTACTGTTCCACACGGTAGTTGGGCGCCTCTTTGGTGATGATGACGTCGTGGACGTGCGACTCGCGGAGCCCCATCGCGGTCGCGCGGACGAAGCGCGCCTTGGTGCGCAGCTCCTCGACGGTGCGGCAGCCGGTGTAGCCCATCCCCGACTTGAGGCCGCCGATCAGCTGGTAGATCGACTGCGACAGCGACCCCCGGTACGGCACCCGCCCCTCGATGCCCTCCGGCACCAGCTTCGCGTCGCTGGTGACCTCGGACTGGAAGTAGCGGTCGCGGCTGCCGGCGCGCATCGCGCCGATCGAACCCATACCCCGGTAAACCTTGTAGCTGCGCCCCTGGTAGAGAATGATCTCGCCCGGCGCCTCGTCGGTGCCCGCGAACAAGCTGCCGACCATCACGGTGTGCGCGCCGGCGGCGATCGCCTTGGCGATGTCGCCCGAGTACTTGATGCCGCCGTCGGCGATGATGTTCGTGTTCGTCGACGCCAGCGCCTTGGCGCAGTCGCCGATCGCCGTGATCTGCGGGACGCCGACGCCCGCGACGACGCGGGTCGTGCAGATCGATCCGGGCCCGATGCCGACCTTGACGGCGTCCGCGCCCGCCTTCGACAGCGCCAGCGCGCCCTCCCCCGTCGCCACGTTGCCGGCGATGATCTGCGCCTTCGGGAAATTGCGCCGCACGTCGGCGACCGAGTCGACGACCCCGCGCGCGTGTCCGTGCGCCGTGTCGATGCAGATGACGTCGCAGCCCGCCTTCAACAGGGCGTCGACGCGCTCGTCGCGATCGGCCCCGACGCCGACGGCGCCGCCCACGCGCAACCGGCCGAGCTCGTC
>DATBHU010000625.1:0-14662 GCA_036557265.1 Polyangia bacterium | reverse complement strand
TGTAGATGCCGATCCCAATGCCGGCGGCCGCGATCACCAAGAGGATGATGGCGATGATCCTCGCGTTGCCCTTCTTCTCCGGGGCCTTGTCCGCCGCGGCGGCATCGGCTGTGAACGCCGCCATCTGCACCGCGTCCGGCGCGGGCGGCTGACGGCGCTCCGGCGCACCCGCGGGCGCCGGCTTCGCGAGCGGCGGCGGCGGCGCGTCGGCGGCCGGCGGCCGCGGCGGCGGCGTCACATCCGGGGCCGGCGGCTTCGACATCGACATCGACATCGACAACGGCGGCGGCGTCTTGGTGTCCGCCACCGCATCCTTTTCCTTGGGCGCGTCCGGCACCGGCGTGCTGTTGTCGCCCCCGGGCTTCAAGTCGTCGTCGAGCTCGACCGCCCAGCTCATCGAGGGCTTGGCGGTCGACGGCGCGAAGGCCGACTTGATCGCGGGCAGCGTCGGCGCCGTGGGGGCGGGCGGCGCGGCGGGCGCGGCCGCCGGGATCGGAATGTCGAAGAGCTTCTGCGGCGCCGTCGGCGCCTCCGGTGGTTTTGGCTCGGGCGCCGCGGCCGCCGCGTCGGCCTCCAGCGTGGGCAGCATCGGCGCGACCGGCGTGTGCTCCGATGGCGAATCGAGCATCCCTGGATCCGGGACGAACTGAGCGGTCTTCGCGCCCTCCGCCGCGACCCACTCCGCCTCGGCGTCGTCCAGCTCGGCCCCGGGTTCGAGGAACCCGAGCTCGGACAGTCGGCCCGCGAACTCCTTGATGCCCTCGACGGTCAGATCGACGCCATAGGCCGCCGAGGCCCACGCGATGACGTCGCCGAACGGCTGGCCGTTCAGCTGCTGCGCCAGCTGGTACTCGAAATCGTAGAAGCGGAAGTTCGTGCCCGTCTTCGGATCGGTCACGTCGACGCAGGCGACGCCATCGTTCTCCGTGTTCGATGATTCCAGGTCCTGGCGGAACCGGGGGCTGGCGTCATCCATGCGACCGCGAGCTTACAGTCATCTTCGGACCGCCGAAAGTCCGACATATAGTGAGTCGCCCGAAAATGGATGGTCCGAAAAAAGGCTCACGCGCTTTCGTTCACCGCGGGGGCGGTGTGCAGATCGCGGGCAGCGTGATCGCGTGCGACGCCGCCGTCGGGACCGACCTCGTCTTCCTGTCGCACGCCCCGGCCCTCGGGGTGAACGCCCGGCGCGCGTTGCCGCGCCTCGGCGGCGGCCGTCGCCAGGTGCTGACGACCGATCTGACGCTGGCGCTGCTCGGTCCGGCCGGCGACCGGCTGAAGGCCCACGCCCTGCCCGCGGCGTACGGCCGGCCCTTCGGTCTCGGCGACCTTCGCCTGGAAATGTTCCCGTCGGGGTTCATGCCGGGCGCCGCCTCCCTGCTGTGCGAGCAGGCCGGCCGCCGCATCGTGTACGCGGGGCCGATCGCCGGCGCGGGCGGTGACGTTCGCGCCGCGGACGCGTTGTGCGTCGACGCGACGTTCGGCAGCGAGGCGCTGGCGTTTCCGCCGCGCGCGCAGGCGCTGGCCGACGTCGGCGGCGCCGTGCGCCGCGTGCTCGGCGAGGGGCGCACGCCCGTCGTTCTCGTAGACCCGGTGGCGATT
This sequence comes from Polyangia bacterium, assembly GCA_036557265.1. Lineage (GTDB taxonomy): Bacteria > Myxococcota_A > Polyangia > Fen-1088 > Fen-1088 > JADGRB01. Next base: position 13,060 of record DATBHU010000625.1, on the reverse strand, counting down.
GCGGTCGACGTCGGCGCGGCGCTGGCCGCCGATCGGATCGGTCTCTTCGCCCACCGTTCGATCGTTCAGGCCGCGGCGGCGTTCCGGCAGGCGGGTCTGCCCGCGCCGGCCCTGCAGAGGTTCGCCGGAAAGGTGGGTCAGGGCGAGGCCCTGCTCTGGCCCGCGTCGGTGCGCGTGCCGCCCCGGCGGACCGGGGCGCGGCCCCACGGTCTGGTTCTGGTGTCGGCCGAGGCAGGGCGGGGCGCGCCTGCCGGGCCGGGCCCCGGCGATCCCGACTGCGCGCGCGTCACCTTTCCGACGGCCGCCGATTTCGCGGGCCTCATTCGCTACGTGGAGGCGACCGGCGCCACCGAGGTCGCGCTCGTCAATGCCCCGGGGGACGACCTGGCGCGCGCGCTCGGGTCCCGCGGGATCGACGCGTACACGCTGGGACCCCCGCGCCAGATCGACCTATTCGCCGCCTGAGCCGCACCCGCGAAACGCGCGGATTTGCGGGCTTGTTCGCGCCTCGTGGCCGAATCTATGTGTTAGATTTCCGGGCGATGTTCAACCTCGGGATGGGTGAGATCACCATCATCTTGATCCTCATCCTCATCTTCGTCGGCCCCAAGAAGTTGCCGGAGATGGCGTCGGGCCTGGGTCGCGCCATCCGGCAGATCCGGAAGGCGACCGCCGACGTGAAGAACGAGATCGTCCTCGACGACACCTTCCGCAAGCCGTTCGAGGAGCTGCGCGACGCGGTGACGCTGTCGCCCGAGGAGCTCAAACGCCGCGACCAGATCAAGGAAAATGCCGAGAAGCTGCGGCGCGAGCTGGAAGAGCTGGAGCGCAAGCAGGCCGAGGCGGCCGCCCAGGCGAACGGCGCGGGCAGCGCGGGTGCGGGCATCGACCAGGGCGCGGCGGCCGAATCCGCGGTGACGCCGCCTCCGGTGCTGGTCGCATCCGACGGCTCGGCGCCGTGGACGCCGACGTCCGCGCCCCCCGTGGCCGCCGTGCCCCCGCCGCCTCCGCCCCCCGCTGCGCCGACACCTCCGGGCGTGCCTCCCATCGGGACGTTCCCGCGCTCGGCGACGCCGACGCCGTTTCCGCCCGGCCGGCTGGGAGGTCCCCAGCGCGTGACGCCGCCGATCTCGAGCCAGGACAGCAACCGCGCCAACATCACCCAGGTGCTGTCGGAGGAGGATCTGCTTCCGGCCAGCGCCAAGGCGGGCAACCTGAGCTCGAAGGGCGCGCCCCCGCCGCTCCCCCCGCCCCTGCCGGGCGTGCCTCCTCTTCCACCCGCCAACGTGAAGAAGAGCTGAGTGTCGACCGCCGCGCCTCCCGCCGACACGCGCAGCGAAGCCGACCGCCAGGCGGTCGACGAAGCGCGCATGACCTTCGTCGAGCACCTGTTCGACCTGCGCAAGCGCCTGCGCAACGCGGCGCTGATCTTCTTCGTCGCGACGATCGGGTCGTTCTTCTTCGCCCAGAAGTACTTCGATCTGCTGACGCGTCCGGCGCGCATGGCGTGGACGGCGGCGCTCGGCAAGGAACCCAAGTTCGTCTTCACGAACCCGACCGAGCCGTTCTGGGTCTACACGAAGCTCGCGATGTACGCGGCGATCCTGATCGCCAGCCCGTTCATCATCTGGGAGCTGTGGAAGTTCGTCGCGCCGGGGCTCTACCGCAAGGAGAAGCGGATGGCGCTGACGGTGACGCTGGCGACCGCCGTCTGCTTCATCGGCGGCGCGCTGTTCGGCTACACGCTGATCAGCAAGCCGGCGCTGACGTTTCTCTTCGGCCTGGCCGAGTCCTTCACGGGCGCGCTGCCCTACTCGATCGAGCCGATGGTGAAGATGGAGGAGCTGGTCGGCTTCATGCTGGCCATGCTGCTCGGCACCGGCGCCGCCTTCGAGCTGCCGGTGGTGCTGGCGGTGATGGGCTGGCTGGGGCTGGTGACGGCGCGCGGGCTGTGGCGGTTCAACAAGTACGCGCTGATCCTGTCGGCGGTGGTGGGCGGCGTGCTGACGCCCGGTCCCGACGTGCTGTCGCAGGTGCTGATGGCGGGGCCGCTGTTCGGCCTGTTCAACATCTCGATCCTGCTGGTCTGGCTGATCGAGCGGACCCGCAAGAAGAAGCTGGAAGCGCTGGCCAAGGAGAGCGGGGCGGACCTGGTTCCGTCCGACTGATCGCGCTCGCCGTCGGACATCGTTCGACAAACGACGAAAAAAATTTGACGGCTCGGGTGGGCCGCCCAAGGATGGGAAGCCTCCATGCTGGGCGAATTTTCCAATCCTGACCGGTCACGATCGCTCCCGAGGGTCTCGGTGCTGGGCGCCTCCGCTTCGAAGCGGGGCGTCGTCGCGGGCCTGCAGCGCCGGCTGCGCTCGCGCGACGAGGTCCCCGCCTGGGGTCAGATCGTCCTCCGGGCCGGGAGCCAGACGCTGCGCTGAGGGCGCATGTTCACCCTCCTCAAGTTCGGCGCCGGAATCGTCGCCCTGCTGGCGTTCGCCTGGTTCGGGATGACGTTCAAGCTGGGCGAGCGGACGCTGTTCGAACACCTGCACGCCATCGGACAGACCAAGGAGTCGCAGGAGCTGGTGGACGGGACGCGGCAGGCGGTGCGACACCGCGTCGTCGACTCCGACAAGGGCGATCGGCCGCCGTCCGTCGGACGCGACGCGGGCGCGCCGCTCGAGCGGCTGTCGTCGTCCGAGCAGCGGCAGCTCAGGTACCTCCTGGATAAGGCGACCAAGGCGACGCAGTAGCGGCCCGCGCGCGAAGCGCGCGTGCGCGGCGACCTTGAAGCGCGCGTGCGCGGCGACTTTCAGGATAAGCCCTGTCCTTTTGCTACAGGCGATCGCGTAAGCTTCGGCGATGCGTCGCACTGCCGGAGCCCTCCTCCTGGCCGCTGGGACCGCCGCTGTCTGCGCCGGCTGGTCCCCGTCCGCCGCCGCCGAGCGCGAGGTGCCGCTGTGGACCAGCGCCCCCCGCCACAAGCCGGTCATCACGGCCTCCGCGTTCGCCGATCTCGCCGAGCGGGCGCGCGCCGCCGTGGTGCACGTCCGCGGCGAGGTGACCGAGGGTGTCACCTCCGACGCCGACGCGGAGACCAGCCGGACCTCGATCGGCACCGGGTTCATCATCAACCGCGACGGCTACGTCGTCACCAACGAGCACGTCATCCGCGGCGTCAGCGATCTGCGCGTCCGGCTCTACGACGGCCGCGAGCTCTCCGCCTGTGTCGCCGGCGCCGATCCGGCCACGGACATCGCGCTCCTGAAGATCAAGCCGAAGGGGACGCTGCCGGTGTTGCCGCTCGGCGACTCGGACGCGGTCCGCGTGGGCGAGCCGGTGATCGCGATCGGCAACCCGTTCGGGTTCAACCACAGCGTCACCGCCGGCATCGTGTCGGCCAAGGAGCGCGTCGTCGATCGCGCGACGCTGCGCGAGCCGAAGCAGCAAGACATGTACTCGTTCTTCATCCAGACCGACGCGTCGATCAACCTGGGCAACTCGGGCGGCCCGCTCATCGACGCGGGCGGCGCGGTGATCGGCGTCAGCGCCGCCTTCTGGGCCGGGCACCCGCTGCAGCCCGCCCAGGGGATCGGCTTCGCGATCCCGATCAACATGGCCAAGGCGCTGCTGCCGCGGCTGGCACGCGACGGCGTCGCCCGCCGATCGTTTCTGGGCGTCGACGCGCAGCCGCTCGACCCCGCGCTGGAGTCGGCGCTGCGCCTGGCGTCGGGCAAGGGCGCGCTGATCGCCAGCGTCGAGAAGGGGTCGCCCGCCGAGGCGGCCGGCCTGGAGCCGGGCGACGTCGTGCTGTCGTGGAACGGCTCCGCCGTCGTCACCAGCGAGGATCTGAAGATCAACGCCCAGCTGGCGATCCCTGGATCGCACGCGAAGCTCGCGCTCATGCGCGACGGCAAGCGGGTGGAACGCGACGTCGTGCTGCGCGCGGCCACCATGAAGAACGTGGCGCCGCCGCACCCGGCCAGCTGCGCGCTGCCGCACGATCCGTCGCCGGCGTCGGTCGAGGACTTCGACGTGCAGGAGCTGCCGCCGGCGCGCGCCGGCGGGCTGCCGGGCGGGCGGGGCGTGGCCGTCACGCGCATCACCGATCACGGCGCCGCCGATCAGGCGGGGTTGAAGGTGGGCGACGTCGTGCTGCGCATCGGCAAGGCGGCCGTGCGGACGGCCGCGGACGTCGGCGCCGCCCTCAACGGCTACAAGACCGGCGACATGCTGCCGATGCTGGTGCGGCGAACGGGCTTCGATTTCTGGATGGCATTTTCGCGGCGATGACGTAGACAGAGCGCGACGGACGCAGATGGCCCTCGACGAAAAGCGCTACCGACAGCTGCTGGACGACGCCTACGCGCGCGTCGATCGCGCGTTCGAGGAGGTCGATCCCGACGTCGCCGAGGTGTCGATCTCGCAGGGGGCGCTGACCATCACCTTCTTCGAGAAGCTGCGGCTGATGCTGACGCCGCAGCCGTCGCCGCGGCAGCTGTGGGTGGCGTTCCGCGACCGCGCCTGGCACTTCGACTGGGACGACGCGCGGGCCAGCTGGATGGACGACCGCGGCCAGGGCGTCGAGCTCTACGACCTGCTCGAGAAGACCACGGCGGCGACCGCCAACGTCGCGATCCGCGTCGCGCGATCCTGAAGCGGCCCGCCGCGCCGGCCGGCGACGTTTGACGCTCGGTCGGACCGGGCGCTTTTCGTCGAATCGCGTTCCCAAGGGAGCAGAAGTCGCTGATCAACCCATGCGATGACACGCGTCGGGCTCGCCGCGCGCTGGTGATCGCCCGGCGGTGAGCGGCCGGCCTTGCGCAGATCTTTCGGGTCCTCGGCGCGTCGACAGCTGCCACGGCCGGCCCGTCACTCCACCCGGCCAAAGGTCAACGAAGGAGGGTCACGATCATGGCGCGCGCTCCCCGGAAGATGCTCCTCATCGCGCTGGCTTCGCTGTCGGTCAGCGGATGGGCCGGGCGCGCCCCCGCGGCGGCCCCGGCGGCGGCGGCGCCGTTCAGCCCGACGAAGGTGCTGGCGCAGATCGGCGAGCGGAAGGGGAACATGTCGTACGCCGCGTTCGGCCAGCAGGGCGAGCGGCCCGACAACGACCGCAGCCTGGCGCCGTACCTGACCGTGCTCGGCGCCGGCGGGGCGGACGGGACGGAGCGCGTCCCGCTGAAGGAGACGACCGCGGACGTCTCGATCGCCGGCGTGATCGCGCGCGTGTGGGTCCAGCAGCTGTTCGAGAACACGGGGCGCGTGCCGATCGAGGCGGTCTACGTCTTTCCGGCGTCGACGCGCGCGGCGGTGCACGGCGTGCGGATGAAGATCGGCCAGCGCGTGATCGAGGCGAAGATCGATCGCAAGGCGGCGGCGCGCGAGAATTACGAGGCGGCGCGGCGCCAGGGCAAGCGGGCGTCGCTGCTCGAGCAGGAGCGGCCCAACGTGTTCACGATGAACGTCGCGAACATCATGCCGGGCGACCGGATCGCGGTCGAGATGGACTACTCGGAGATGCTGATCCCCGACGACTCCATCTACGAGTTCGTCTATCCGACGGTGGTCGGGCCGCGCTACGCGGGCGGCGCGGATCCCGTCAAGGACCAATGGATGGCCAACCCGCATTTGCCGGCCGGAACACCCGAGCCGTACCGCTTCGACATCAAGGTGCACCTCGAGACCGGCATCGCGATCAAGGAGCTGGCGTCGCCGTCGCACCAGATCGCCGTCAACTACGCCGGTCCGGCGCGCGCGGACGTGCGGCTCGGCGTCCCCGGCGGCGGCAACCGCGACTTCGTGCTGCGCTACCGGCTGTCGGGCGACAAGATCGAGAGCGGCCTCCTGCTGTGGGAGGGCGAGGGCAGCCAAGGTGCAAATGTCCGTAAGGAGAACTTCTTCGCCCTGATGATGGAGCCGCCGCGGCGTCCGACAGCCGCGCAGATCCCGGGGCGCGAGTACATCTTCCTGCTCGACGTGTCGGGATCGATGCACGGCTTCCCGCTCGAGACGGCGAAGACGCTGATGCGCAACCTGCTCGGCAAGTTGCGGCCGACGGACTATTTCAACGTCGTGCTGTTCTCGGGCGCGGCGCACGTGCGCAGCCCGCAGGGATCGATCCCCGCCAGCAAGGACGCCATCGCGGCGGCCATCGCCGACATCGAGAACGCGCACGCGGGCGGCGGCACCGAGCTGATGGGCGGGCTGGAGCTGGCCTACCGGATCCCCAGGCCGAACGCGAACACGCGTCAGCTGTCGCGCTCGGTGGTCGTCGTCACCGACGGCTACGTCGGCGTCGAGGCGCAGGCGTTCCGCTTCATCCGCGAGCGGCTGTCCGACGCCAACCTGTTCGCGTTCGGCATCGGCAGCAGCGTCAACCGCGGCCTCATCGAGGGGATGGCGCGCGCCGGGCAGGGCGAGCCGTTCGTCGTGCTGCGCCCCGACAAGGCGGCGGCGGAGGCGGACAAGCTGCGCGCCTACATCGAGCAGCCGGTGCTGACCGGCGTCAACGTCGCGTTCTCGGGCTTCGACGCCTACGAGATCGCGCCGCAGAAGCTTCCCGATCTCATGGCCCGCCGTCCGCTCGTGCTGTTCGGCAAGTATCGCGGCAGCGCGGCGGGGCGCATCGAGGTGAGAGGGACGAGCGGCGGCGGGCCGCTTCGTCAGGTGGTCGAGGTGCGTCCCTCCGACGTGCGCGCCGAGAACGCGGCGCTGCGCTGGCTGTGGGCGCGCCGCTGGGTCGAGCTGCTGGACGACGAGCGCGCCATGGGCGCGGGGCAGCCGGCCGAGGACGGCATCACGGCGCTGGGCCTCGACTATCACATGCTGACCGCGTTCACGTCGTTCGTGGCGATCGACTCGCAGGTGGTGAACGCGGGCGGGCAGGGCCAAAGCGTGCGGCAGCCGTTGCCGATGCCCCAGGGCGTTTCGAACCTGGCGGTCGCCGAGCAGAGCGCGGCGCCGGCCGGCGTGATGAGGATGCCGGTCGCGCCGGCCCCGCCGCCGGCGCGGCTCGCCGGCCGCGCCGCCGCGGGTGACGACAAGGACGAGGAGCGGGAGGCCAAGCCGGAGAAGCAGGCCAGGGGGGCGGACAAGAAGATCGAGGGGAAGAACAAGGCCGACGGACCGGCGACGTCCACGCCGATCTCCTGGATCGTGACCGCGGGCAAGAGCTCGACCGTGGGCGCGACGGGCCCGCTGGTGGCGGCGATCCGCGCCGCGCTCGCGGGCGGGCGGGTGCCGTGCCTGACGGCGGCCGCGGGCAAGTCGATCCGGATCCGCTTGACCATCGACGCCCACGGCGCCATCGTGCGCGTCGAGCTGGTCGCCGGCGCTCGCAACGCCGAAAGCTGCCTGCGGGGGGCGCTGGCCGGTCTCTCGACGGCGACCGTCGCGCAGACTGGCCCGACCGGCACGATCGAGGTGACCCTGAGCGCTCGCTGACCGGACAGCCAATCGCCGTCTGCTCGGGTTTGAGCGTCTGCGCGGGTTTGACAGGAGTGGCCCCGAGAGCGCATCGTCTCAAGGGGCCTTTCCTGACCATGACGGAAGCAGACGACGTGCCCCCGACAGCGAGCCTGGACCACCGATTCAACCCAGGCGACAAGCTCGCCGGGCGCTATCGGATCGTGAGCCTGATCGGCGAGGGCGCGATCGGCGAGGTGTACGAGGCCTTCGACGAGGCGCTCGCCGAGCCGCTGGCGCTCAAGACGTTGCGCGCGCAGGTCGCCTCGCAGGCCGTGACCGTCGAGCGGTTCCGGCGCGAGATCCAGCTGGCGCGCAAGGTGACCCACCGCAACGTCTGCCGCACCTACGATCTCGGGCGGCACGAGATGCCGGACGGCAACGTCGTCACGTTCCTGACGATGGAGCTGCTGCGCGGCACCAGCCTGGACCGCTACATGCGCGGCCGCGGCCGCCTGACGATCGCGGAGGCGCTGCCGTTCGTCCTGCAGATGACCGCCGGTCTGGAGGCCGCGCACGCGGCGGGCGTCATCCACCGCGACTTCAAGCCGGGCAACCTGGTGCTGGTGCCGGAGGCCGGCGCGGCGCCCGGCGATCCGGAGCGCCTCGTCATCAGCGACTTCGGCCTGGCGCGCCGCCACGGCCTCGGCGAGGAGACCATCACCAGCACCGGTGAATCGCTCGGCACGCCGCTCTACATGGCGCCCGAGCAGGTGCACTCGGGCATCGAGCCGATCACGCCGGCGACGGATCTCTACGCGCTCGGCATCGTGATGTACGAGCTGGTCACCGACGAGATGCCGTTCAAGGGCAACTCGACGACGGTGATGGCGCTCAAGCGGCTGAAGGAGCGTCCGGTCTCGCCCCGCGAGGTGGTGCCCGATCTCGACCCGCTCTGGGAGGCGGTGATCATGAAGTGCCTCGAGCGCGCGCCCGCCAAGCGCTACCAGAGCGCCGCCGAGATCGAGGCGGCGCTGACCGGCGCCGCGCCCGCGCCGCTGCCCTCCGACGACACGCCCACGGGCCGCCTCGCCTCGTTCTTCGGCCGCAAGAAGAAGGGCTGACGCGCGCCGGGCGCGGAGCCCGGCGAGAGTCCCTTCCACAAATTCGAGCACTGTCGCTTCATCGAAGCAGCGTGAGCCGTCCCGCCGTTTCTAACCCCGCTTGTCCCGCTCCGCGTCACGAAAGGCAACCACTCGCGTCGGAGGCGCGATCGTAAGCGCAGGCACGATATTTTAATCTTGTTGTCGGATCGTTCCGGAAATGCGACCGTCCCGCATCGCCGCTGTGTGGAAAATGGGGCGCCTGGTGGGAGCGGTAACGGAATATGGAATCGATGTTCCGTTAGCAGTGCGAAGTGGAGCGATTTTCGCTCGGGCATTTGAACGGGGGAACAAGTGCTGCAGGACGGTCGCGCCAATGCACGATCTGCGACCGTGACAGCCGGCGAGCTCGGCACCGGCGCGCAGATCGGGCGATACGTGATCGTCGAACGCGTCGGCACCGGCGCGATGGGCGTCGTCTACGGCGCCTATGATCCCCAGCTCGATCGCAAGGTCGCCCTCAAGCTGATCAAGCCGGGCCAGGGCGTGAAGGACACGGCGCGCGCCCGCCTGCTGCGCGAGGCGAAGGCGATCGCGCGGCTGCAGCACCCGAACGTGGTGGCGGTCCACGACGTCGGCGTGCTCGACGACCAGGTGTTCCTGGCGATGGAGTTCGTCGGCGGCGGGACGATCAAGAGCTGGCTCGCCGAGCGGCCGCGCACGTGGCGCGAGATCCTGGACGTGTTCGTGGCGGCGGGGCGCGGCCTGGCGGCGGCGCACGCGGCCGGCCTGGTGCATCGCGACTTCAAGCCCGACAACGTCCTGCTCGACAAGGAGCACCGGCCGCGCGTCGTCGACTTCGGCATCGCGCGCCAGGCGGGCGGCGGCGACGACGAGCTGGCCGGCGAGACCGGCGACGTGGAGAGCGACGGCACGGCGACGCTGCGCGATTCGAGCGGCAAGCACCCGCTCGCCACGGTGACCAAGACCGGCACCTGGGTCGGGACGCCGGCCTACATGGCGCCCGAGCAGTTCCTGGGCGAGCGCGGCGACGAGAAGAGCGACCAGTTCAGCTTCTGCGTGGCGCTGTACGAGGCGCTCTACGGCGAGCGGCCGTTCGCGGGCGACGACATGCTCAGCATCTCGGTCAACGTGACGACCGATCAGATGCGGCCGCTGCCCCGGGATCGCGGCGTGCCGGCCTGGGTGCGGCGCCTGATCCTGCGCGGCCTCAAGGTCGATCCGGGCGCGCGCTGGGAGTCGATGGCGGCGCTGATCGCGGCGCTCTCCAGCGATCCGGTCGCCAAGCTGCGCAACCGGCTGCTGGCGGGCGGCATCGCGCTGGTCGTCGCGACCGTCGTCGTCGTGGCCTGGCAGATGGTGTCGCGGCGGCGCGCCCAGGCCGAGCGCGAGATCGCCCGCTACGTGGGCGAGGCGACGACCGCGGCGACGAGAGCGCGCGCGCAGGTGTCGCAGGCGCAGGCGCTGCGCGCGCAGGCGTTCGCGGCGTTCGACAAGATGGACAAGGACGGCGGCGAGGATCTCTGGCGCCGGACGCGCGCGCTGCTGCCGAACATCGACGCCCAGTACGACGTCGCGGAGCGCAGCCTCGAGGCGGCGTTCATGCTCGATCAGGCGCGGCGCGAGCACCGGGCTCACCTGGCCGACGTCCGCTACGACCACTTCCTGTTCGCGGAGGACTTCCGGCTCGGCAACAAGACGACGGTGCTGCAGGAGCGGGTCGCGGCGGACGCGGAGGGCGACGGGCGCAAGCGGTTGAACGCGGCCGGGACCGTCACGGTCCACATCACCCCGGCGACGGCGGAGGCAGCCCTCGAGCGCTACGAGAGCGACGGGTTGACCGGCCACCGGGTCGCGAAGGCGATGGGCGCGCTCGGCGCGACGACGACGTCGCTCGCGCCGGGATCGTATCGCCTGCTGCTGAGCGGGGCCGGCCTGGCGCACGTCGTCTATCCGTTCGAGGTGCGGCGCGGTGAAGAGGTGGTCGTCGACGTCGCGCTGCCCGCCGTCTCCGCCGTCCCCGAGGGTTTCGTCTACGTCCCGCCGGGCGCGTTCTGGTTCGGCGACGGCGACGAGCAGCTGCGCACCGGGTTCCTCGGCACGGTGCCGATCCATCGCCGCCACACCGACGGCTACAGCATCGCGCGCCACGAGACGACGTACGCGGACTGGATCGCGTTCCTCGACGCGCTCCCGGCCGCCGAGCGCGCGCGCTACACGCCGCGCGCCTCGGCCGTCCTGCGCGGCTCCATGCGCCTGCAGGAGGGGGAGGGCGACGCGACGGATCTGCGCTGGCAGCTGACGTTCCAGCCCGCCAACCAGCGCTACAGCGCGAAGTACGGCGACTCGATCACCTACGTCGGGCGTCACGGCCACGAGCGGCAGGACTGGCGGCGGTTCCCGGTCACCGGCGTCGACCCGTCCGACGTGGCGCGCTACCTGGAGTGGCTGCGCAGCACGCGGCGCGTGCCGGGCGCGCGCCTGTGCACCGAGATCGAGTGGGAGCGGGCGGCGCGCGGCGCCGACGATCGCGTCTATCCGCACGGCGACGAGCTGCGCGCCGACGACGCGAACTTCGACATGACCTACCGGCGGGTGGACTCGGCGTTCGGCCCCGACGCGGTGGGGTCGTACCCGTCGTCGCGAAGCCCCTTCGACGTCGACGACCTGGCGGGGAACGCCTTCGAGTTCGTGAGCTCGTCGCAGCAGGCGGGCGAGCTCGTGATCCGGGGCGGCGCCTACTACTTCACCTCCTACAGCTGCCGCAGCACCAACCGCGAGCACGTGCAGCCGACCTTTCGAGACATGACAACAGGCATCCGCGTCTGCGCCTCTGGTTAAGGAATTGAAAATGAAACTGACTCAGGAACAGAAACGACTCTTCCTCTATGGCGCCGCGTTCGTCGCGGTCGTCGGTCCCGCCGCCGCCCTCGCCGGCGTGTCTGCGCAAGGCGTGTCCGCGCAGGGCGTGTCCGCGCAAGGTGTGTCCGCGCAAGGCGTGTCCGCGCAGGGCGTGTCCGCGCAAGGTGTGTCCGCGCAGGGCGTTTCTGCGCAGGGTGTGTCTGCGCAGGGCGTGTCCGCGCAAGGCGTGTCTGCGCAAGGTGTCTCTGCGCAGGGCGTGTCCGCGCAGGGCGCGTCGCTGATGGGCAACGATCTGCTGGCGAACGACTTCGACGGCGTCAGCATGACGACCGTCGACATCCGCGGGACCAAGGCCGGGTCCGACGTCGTGGACCACACCCTCACCCGCGTCCCGACCATGAGCACCGGCAACGGCAACTACATCGCGCTCGCGAGCGGCTCGGCCGCCGGTCACTACGCGGTCGCGCACTTCGTCAACGCGGCGGGCACCAAGGCCCAGGACCTGGATCTGTTCATCGCCGCCGAGCAGCCCGATCCGATGCCGAACCTGTTCCACAACTTCGACGAGCAGGACAACCGCGACGAGCTCTACATCGTCTACTACTTCTACAAGTGGAGCGGCGAGTGGATCTCGCTCTGCCCCTACAACCCGCTGACCAAGAGCGCGTCGGCGGTCGCGATCGCCGAGGATCCGAGCAAGCCGAACGACTTCTTCTTGGCCTGCACGGCGACCGGCGTCGCCTCGAAGTGCGCGCGCAACTGGGGCTACCGCCCGTGGGCGCAGACCACCGCCTACGTCTTCGACACGAACGCCTTCGGCGGCGCGGGCGGGTGGCTGCCGAAGACCTTCGATCTCAAGCCGTACTACGACTCGTGCAAGGTCGCCGCGATGGCCGCCTACTGCCAGAACGGCCAGAGCTTCACCAAGACCGGCACCCAGGTCGATCTCTTCGACACGCAGCAGATCGTCTGGCCCAACACCATCGAGAACCCGTGGAACGCCGCGAACCCGGAGTCGCTCTGGATGAACGCGCAGGAGTTCTTCATCGCGCCGAGCAACCTCTCGGCGCCGTTCGACCCGGCGCTGCACCAGTCGGCCCTGCAGCGCAGCCGTTACCGCGAGCTGTCGCCGGTCAGCGAGTGCGACGACTTCGCGGCCGTCGATCGCCTGGAGCACGACCACATCGAGGACGGCCGCTGGGGCGCGCTGTTCAAGGACGTCGGCACCATCAACGTCTTCTCGCCGACCTACTGCACGCACGACGAGTACACGCCTGGCGACGCGCTGCCCTGGGACTGCAGCCCCTGCACGACGAAGGTCTGCCAGACGCACCCGGAGTGCTGCGGCTCGGCGGGCGTGGCCGGCGCCTGGGACGCCCCCACCTGCATCGCGCAAGCGAACGCGGACTGCAACGACGCGACCGGGCAGTGGGCGCCCGGCAAGGTCTGGCCGAAGAACGTCTCCAGCGACGACCAGTCGATCTACCCGACGTACCTGCTCGGGCCGACCGGCGCCGTGCTGCGCGCCGACGGCGTTAGCGGGTCGGGGACGTCCGCGACGATCTCGGGCTGGGCGTGCGATCCGGAGTGGGCGGGCGCCTCCGTCGCTGTCCAGATCTACGCGGGCGGCACCGCCGACGGCGGCGGCACGCTGCTGGGCGAGGTGCGCGCCG
>DATBHU010000624.1:0-9206 GCA_036557265.1 Polyangia bacterium | reverse complement strand
TCCGCCCGCCAGCACCAGCCCGGCGAGCAGCGTCTTCATCCCATTTCGAAGCGTCATGAGTTCTCCTTGTGTTTTACGAAAGCCGTTCGGTCACAGGGCGATGCCGAGCCGGAACGTGAACTCGTGCTCGTTCTTGCTCTTGAGGCCGGTGATGAGGCCCGAGTCGCCGCCGAAGTGGTTGAGGATGTAGTTGAACGTTGCGCGGAACCGCTTCGACCGCCAGTAGTTCACGCCCAGCGTCCACGACGTCACCTTGGTCGTCTTCAATGCCGAGCTCGGCAGCGCGAGCGGCGCCAGGTCGTCGTCCGCCTCCAGCTTCTCGTTCAGGTATTCGAGGCGCGTCGTCACCATCACGCCCTGCTGGGGTGGCTTGATGCCGAACTTCTTGAAGCGCGGGAACGGCTCCAGGCCCTGCTGATCGCCGATGATCCGATCGTCGCCCAGCACCCAGTACCAGAGCTGGCCGTACATCGAGTAGCCGCGCAGCTCGGCGCCGCCCAGGATGGTGCCGGTGCCGTTGGTCGCGATGCTGTCGGCCGACAGCGGGTTGTGCTTCCAGACGAACTCGTAGCGCGCGCCGAACTTGTGATCGATCGGGGCGTTCACCTCGGCCGCCGCCGCGTTCATGCGGCCGACCTGGCGGAACTGCACCGGCGTCGTCGTCATCCCGTTCATCCAGTTGAACTGGCCGAAGTTCAGGAAGGTGAAGCCGGCCTGGGTGGTCTGGTTCGCGAGCGCCAGCGTGTTGCTGCGGTTGCCGGTCCAGAACGATCCGCCGACCTCGATGTCGTGCAGCGGTCCGTCGCCCATGAACGACAGGGGCGCGATCCAGCCGCGCATCATCAGGTCGAAGTTGTTGTCGGCGTTGCGGAAGTTCTGCCCGTCGCCGTTGAACACGCCGATCGAGTAGTAGAAGTTCTTCGGGTCGTTGTACCCGTGCACCATCGCCCCGATCTCCTTGTTGTCGGGGATGCCGAACGCGCGCACGGTGAGCGAGCGCTCCATGAAGTCGAAGTACTTATCCGACGTGCGGTTCTCCAGCGTGAAGGGCGCGTCGTATTGCCCGACCTGGAGGATGACCAGGTTGCTCCACGGCGCGATCGCGATGTAATCGTCCGTCGTGTTCAGGTTGGTCTGCGCGACCGGCGCCGCGCCGGCGGGCGCGCCCGACGCGAAGTCCGCGGCGATGCTGAAGAACACCAGGTTGTCGATCCAGCCGCCCAGCTCGAGGCGCGCGCGCCGGAGCAGGAACGTGTTCTTCGGCAACCCGTTGTTGTCGCTCTTGTAGAAGAGACCGTCGATCTGCAGGCGGCCGTTCGGGAACAGGATGAAGGCGTTATCGGGCGAGCGCAGGAACGCGGTGCCGTCGCTGAAGCCCGCGAGCGGCTCACCGGTCAGCGCCGGGGCCGCGGTCGGGGCCGCGGGCGGCGCCACGTCGACCGGCGGCGGAGGCGGCAGGGCGTTCATGTCCGCGGGCGGTGGCGGAGGCGGCGGCGTCGGCGCGGCCTCGGGCGGCGGCGGGGGCGGCGGCAGCGGCGCCGCGGGCGGTGGTCCGGGCGGCGCGGGCGGCGTCGCCTGCGCGACGGGCGGCGCAGCGGCGGCGCCCGCCTGCTTGAACGGTCCGGGCGGGCGCGCCTGCGCGCGAACGACCGAAGAGGGAACGGCGGAAAGAATCAGGATCGAAACTGCGGGCCAGAGTCGGCGAACGAGCGTCGCGGTCGAGTGCATTGGGGGTCTCCCTTCTGCCGCGCATCGTGGTTGAGTCCGGTCACAAGAGCGTGACGTCACCGAAACTTTTTCGCGCAGCGTCGAAACGGGACTGTAACCGCGCTGTCACAAAATGCGACCAGCGCGAAAACGTCAGTGTCGACGCTGACTTAGAGCTTCAGGGCGGCGAGACGCTGGACCGCTTCGGCGAGTCGCGCCTTGTCCGCGCAGACCGTGAGGCGCACGAAGCCTTCGCCCGAAGGACCGAATCCGGTCGCGGGCGTCGCGACGACGCCCGCCTCGGTCAGGAGGCGCGCCGCGAACTCGATCGACGTCAGCCCCTTCGGGTTCGCGACCAGCGTGTAGAAGCTGGCCTTGGGCGTCAGCACGTCGAAGCCCGCCGCCGCCAGGCCGCCGCACAGCACGTCGCGCCGCTCCTTGTAGATGGCGCGCTGCTGGGCGACGGGCGCCTGATCGCCGGTGAGCGCGGCGATGGCGGCCAGCTGCACGGCCTCGAAGACGCCCGAGTCGACGTTGGTCTTCACCTGGCCGAGGCCGGCGACCAGCGTCGGGTTGCCGCACGCCCAGCCGACGCGCCACCCGGTCATGTTGTACGTCTTCGAGAGCGAGTGGAACTCGATGCCGACCTCGCGCGCGCCGGGCGTCTCCAGGAACGAACGCGGCGGCGCCTCGTAGTACATCTCGCTGTAGGCGAGATCGCTGGCGACGATGACGTCGTACTTCTGCGCGAACGCCACCACCCGCTCGTAGAAGCCGGGCGCCGCCAGCGCGGCGGTCGGGTTGTTCGGGTAGTTGATCCACATGATCTTCGCGCGGCGCGCGACGTCGGCCGGGATGGCGTCCAGATCGATCAGGAAGCCGTTCTCGCGCCGCAGCGGCATGAAGTAGGGCTCGCCGCCGGCGAAGCGGGTCAGCGTCGCGTAGACCGGGTATCCCGGGTCGGGGCAGAGGACGACGTCGCCCGGATTGACGAACGCGAACGGGAAGTGCGCGATCGCCTCCTTCGAGCCGATCACGCAGATGACCTCCTTGCCGGGATCGAACGCGAGACCGAAGCGCGTCTGCATGAACGCGGCGGCCGCCTTGCGGAACGTCTCCATGCCGACGTAGGACGGGTAGCGGTGGGTCGAGGGATCGCGCGCGGCCTCGGTCAGCGCCGCGATGATGTGCGGCGGCGTGGGCAGATCGGGATCGCCGATGCCGAGATCGATCAGGTCCTTCCCCTTCTTGCGCTCTTCGTTCTTGAGGGCGTCGATGCGGGCGAAGAGGTAGGGCGGCAGTTCCCGGATGCGGTGCGCGAGCTCGATCTTCATGGGGCGGTTTCTAGCATTTCCACTGCTATAAGGTGAGCGCGATGCCAGCCCAGCTCACCCTCGCCGTCGGGCCGCGCGATCACAGCCGGGGGCACGCCGCGGCGGTCGTGACGCTGGTCGAGTACGGCGACTTCGAGTGCCCGCAGTGTGCGGCGGCGCGGCCGATCGTCGCGCGCGTGGCGGAGACCTTCGGCGATCGCTTGCGCTTCGTGTTCCGGCATTTTCCGCTGACCAACAGCCACCCGAACGCGCAGCACGCGGCGGAGGAGGCCGAATGGGCGGCGTCGCGGCGCGCGTTCTGGCCGATGCACGACGCGCTCTACGAGGCCCAGACGGCGCTGTCGGACGACCGGATGCTGGAGCTGGCGGGGGCTCTCGGGCTGCCGGGCGTGGAGCTGCAGCGGGCCTGGTTCGAGCACACCTTCATCAAGCGCGTGAAGGAGGACTTCGCGAGCGGGCTCGCCAGCGGCGTCACCGGCACCCCGGCGTTCTTCATCAACGGCGTCCGCCATGAAGGCGGCTGGGACGAGCTGTCGCTGTCGCACGCGATCGAACAAGCGCTGCGCTGAGCGCAAGCGCTGCGCTGAGGGCCGCGCGGCGCCGCGCGGCGGCTATCGGTCCGGCTGCAGCGCCTCGAGGTCCAGCTCCTCCTGCACGCGGTGCAGGATCTCCTCGCTGATGCGGCCCTGGTTGCGCAGCTCGACGACCGCCTTGCGCTCGGCCGCCAGCGCCTCGCCCCGCAGGCGCCTGAACGCCGCGCTCTCACCCTCGGTCAGGCGGCATTCGGGATCGTCGCGCGTCTGCTCCGTCAGCCGCTGCAGGCGCTGCTCGTAGGGCATTCGCACGCGTTCCAGCAGCTGGGGGTTGATGATCGAGATCGCGTCGATCTCCGTCAGGCGCTTGACCGCGGCCTCGCTGGCGTGCAGCAGGGCGTCGCGCTCCTCGCGCAGGTCGGCGCCGTCGTCCTTGAGGCGGAGCGCCTTGATCAGCGCCGGCAACGTCAGACCCTGCACGACCAGGGTCACGAAGATCACCGCGAACGAGACGATCACGACCACCGCGCGCTGCGGGAAAGGCTGGCCGTTCGCCAGCGTCATCGGCAAGGCGAGCGCCAGCGCCAGCGACACGATGCCGCGCATCCCCGTCCACCCGATGACGGCGACCGCCTGCCAGGGCGGGTTGGGATCGCGCGCGCGCAGCCGCGGGCTGAGCAGCCGCGGCAGGTAGGTCCCGATCGGCACGTAGATCAGCCGCGCGGCGATCGCGACCCCGCTGACCGCCGCCGAATAACCGGCCAGGGACAGCCAGGGGAGGCCGGTGGTCAGCGCGCGAATCGAGGAGAGCTGCAGCCCGATCAGGATGAACACCAGGCCGTTGAACAGCAGCAGGAGCACGCTCCAGACGCCCCGGCCGCGGAAGCGGGTCAGCGCCGACAGCAGCTCCGGGTTGCGCCAGCCGAGGTAGCCGCCCGCGGTCACCGTCGCCAGCACGCCCGAGACGCCCAGGTGCTCGGCCGGGATGTACGCGGCGTAAGGGGTGAGCAAGGTGATGACGGTCTCGAGCTGGAAATCCTCGAGGCGCCGGTGGAGCTGCGCCACCAGCCAGCCGACCGCCAGGCCGACGGCGACGCCGCCGGCCGCGACGACCGCGAAGCGGCCGGCGGCGTGCGCGGCCGAGAAGCTGCCGGTCGCGACCGCGGCCAGCGCGAAGCGGTAGGCGACCAGGCCGGTCGCGTCGTTGACCAGGCTCTCGCCCTCCAGGATGGTGACGATGCGTCGTGGGACCTTGAGGCGCTGCGTGACCGCGGTGGCCGCCACCGCGTCGGGCGGCGAGACGATCGCGCCCAGCACGAACGCGACCGGCCAGCTCATGCCGGGGATCACCGCGTGCGCGATCCAGGCGACCGCCGTGGTCGTCACCACCACCAGGCCGACGGCGAGCTGCGCGATGGGCCGCTTGTTGGCGGCGAAGTCACGCCACGACGTCAGCCAGGCCGCCGCGAACAGCAGCGGCGGCAGGAACAGCAGCAGCACCAGCGCGGGATCGATGTTCGCCTGGGGCAGCCCCGGCACGAAGGCGAGCGCGAGCCCGCCCAGGACGAGGAGGATCGGGTAGGGAACCTTCAGCCGCTCGGCGACCACGGCCAGCGCGGCGGCGACGACCAGCAGGATCAGGATCAGCTCGAGCGCGTTCACGCCCGGGGCAATCTAACGCACGATCGGCGCGGGCGGGCGCGGCCCGTCGCGCCGCCTACGGCATCCAGGTGATGTCCGAGGTCGAGTACATGCAGACGGTGCCGTCGGCGCCGGAGCCGTTCTTGGGCGGCTCGGCGCCGGTGTTGTTGCCGGTGTAGCGCTGGCAGACGGTGAGCGAGTTCGACGCTGCCTTGATCAGGATGCTGGAGAGCTTGGCGGTGTCGTTGTAGTTCGAGTTGACGCCGACCAGCGCCGACGTCGAGCTGCCCGGCACCACCATCACGTTCTGGACCTCCACGTGGCGCGTGTACTGCGTGTCGCAGTTGCCGCACGAGCGATACAGCTTGCCGAAGTCCTGCGCGCAGAAGTTCTTGATGACCATCGTGCCCGGGCCGTTGTGCTGGAACACCTTGTCGGACGCCTTCTGCGCGCCGCCGCCGTCGATGGTCATCACCTGGGTGGGCGACGTCCCTTCCAGCGTCGCGGCGTCCTCGCCGACGTCCTCCCACCAGACGTTCTTCAGCGTGCAGTTGCCGGCGCAGTGGACCCCGTCCGCCGCCGGATTTCCGAGGATCACGTTCTGCAGCGTCGCGCCGTCGCTCAGGAGAAAGAGCGGATTCTGGTCCTCGGATTGGCTGCTGGTGCCGAGCGGGCCGGAGCCGACGAAGCGCTTCATGCCGCCGTCGAACATGCCGCCGACGTTGTACGTGCTCGTCACCATCGTCGTGCCGCTCGCGGTCGGCCAGGTGCAGAGCGACGACGTGGCGGGCGCGCCCGCGCTGCCGGAAGTTCCTGCGCTGCCTGCGCTGCCCGCGGTCGCGCCGCCACGGCCCGTCGTTCCGCCGTTGCCGCCCCGGCTGGTCGTTCCTCCGTTGCCACCCCGGCTCGTCACGGTGGTGCCTGCGGCGCCGGCCGCGCCGCCTCCGCCCGCGCCCGCGGTGGGGCCGGCCGTTCCGGCGGCGCCGCTCGCGCCCGCGGTCCCGCTGTCACCGCCGTTGCCCGTTCCGCCGGTCCCCATCCCGCCGCCGCACCCGTAGAGGATCCAGGCGCCGATTCCGAGCAAGGCCAGCGGTAAGAGACGCGGCTGCATCATTCCCGACCAGTGTCGGCGCTCGCCGGCCGAGGCTCAGGTCGCCGACCGTCAATCGGCTGGCGCGTCAGGCAGCCGCTTGACTTGCCGACATGACCGCATATTGTCACCCGTTCCATGGCCTCCGAGAAAGACGACAAGAAGAAGCCCGCCAAGCCCGCCGCCAAGGCGGCCAAGCCCGCCGCCGACAAGCCCGCGGCGAAAGCCGCCAGCAAGGCGACGCCGCCGGCCGACCCGTCCGGCCCGGCCTGCCGCGTCGACGGCTGCAAGCAGCCGGTGCGCGCGAAGGGCTACTGCCGCAAGCACTTCATGGCCTGGCGCCGCGGCGACGTCGGCGACCATCATCGCTACAAGATCTGCAGCAAGGAAGGTTGCCGGAAGCCGCGCACGAAGGCCGGCCTGTGCGACGAGCACGCCGGCGTGGCCGCGCCCGTGGGCGCAGCCCCCGCGGAAGGCGGCGCTCCCGCCTGAGGCGGTGAGCAAGGCCAGCCGCACCCGCGCGAAGCGCGAGTGTGCGGCTGTCGTGGGGATGTGCTTTAGTAGCGCGCCTTGCAAAAGATCGTCATTCACGGCGGCGCGCGGTTGCGCGGCGAGGTGCGCGTCTCCGGTTCGAAGAACGCCGCGCTGCCGATCCTGGCGTCCGCTCTGCTCGCGCGCGGGCGCTCCACGTTCCGGAACGTTCCGGCGCTGGGCGACGTGCGCACGATGGGGCGGCTGCTCGCCCGCCTGGGCGCGCACGTCGAGGACAACGGCAAGGGCGTCACGCGCATCGACACGACGGACGCCGCCGGCCACGAAGCGCCGTACGACCTGGTCAAGACCATGCGCGCGTCGGTGCTGGTGCTCGGCCCGCTGGTGGCGCGCACCGGGCGCGCGCGCGTGTCGCTGCCCGGCGGCTGCGCGATCGGCGCGCGTCCCATCGATCAGCACCTCAAGGGTCTCGAGGCCATGGGCGCGCGCATCGAGCTGACGAAGGGGTACGTCAACGCGTCGGCGCGGCGCCTGCGCGGGGCCAGCATCGTGTTCGATATGGTGACCGTCACCGGCACCGAGAACCTGATGATGGCGGCGGCGCTGGCGCGCGGGCGGACCACGCTGGAGAATGCGGCGCGTGAACCGGAGGTCGAGGAGCTCGGGCGCGTGCTCAACAAGATGGGCGCGCGCATCAGCGGCGCCGGCACGTCGCTGGTCACCATCGACGGCGTCGACGAGCTCACCCCGATCGAGCACACCGTCATCCCCGATCGCATCGAGGCGGGCACGTTGCTGGTCGCGGCCGCGATCACGGGCGGCAACGTGCTGCTGCGCGACTGCCTGCCCGAGCACCTCGAGGCGGTCATCGCCAAGCTGCGCGCGGCCGGGGCCGAGGTGGCGGCCGACGGCGACGGCATCCGGGTGCGCGGCAAGAACGAGTTCCAGCCAGCGGACGTCTCGACGCAGCCGTTCCCCGGCTTCCCCACCGACATGCAGGCGCAGTTCATGGTGCTGATGACGCGCGCGCGCGGGCAGTCCGTGCTGTCGGAGACGATCTTCGAGAACCGGTTCATGCACGTCCCCGAGCTGGCGCGCATGGGCGCCGACATCCACATCGAGGGGCGCACCGCGATCGTGCGCGGGCCGACCCGGCTCGCGGGCGCGACGGTGATGGCGACCGACCTGCGCGCGTCGGCGTGCCTGGTGCTGGCCGGGCTGATCGCGCGCGGCAAGACGGAGATCCTGCGCATCTACCACCTCGACCGCGGCTACGATCGGCTGGACAAGAAGCTGCGCGCGCTGGGCGCGGACGTGCGGCGCGCGAAAGGATCGGCGTGAGGAACACCGTGGCGGCCAAGCAAGCGAAGGTGACCGTGAAGGCAAAGGCGAAGGCGAAGGCCAGCGCGACGACGACGACGAAGGCGGCGTCCGCGAAGGCGGCCGGCGTCGCGTCGACGCTGACGCTGGCGCTGCCGCGCGGGCGCATCCTGGAAGAGGCGCTGGTGCTGTTCGCGCGCGCCGGGATCGACCTCGGCGCCGCCGACAAGGCGCGCGCGGGGCGCAAGCTGATCATCCCGATCCCCGAGCACGACCTGCGCGTGCTGATCGTCCGCGACGCCGACGTGCCTGCCTACGTGGAGGGCGGGGCCGCCGATCTGGGCATCGCCGGCCGCGACGTGCTGGAGGAGCAGGATCGCGATCTCTACGAGCCGCTGGACCTCGGCATCGGGCGCTGCCGTCTGGCCGTCGCCGAACCGGAGGACAGGCCGGTCGACGAGATGACCCAGGTGCACCTGCGCTACGCGACGAAGTTCCCCGAGCTGACCCGCCGCTACCTGCAAGGGCGCGGCGTCGTCGCCGAGATCATCAAGCTGTACGGTTCCATCGAGATCGCGCCGCTGGTCGGGCTGGCCGACCGCATCGTCGATCTGGTGTCGTCGGGCGAGACGCTGCGCCAGCACCGGCTGCGCGAGGTGGAGACGATCCTCGAGGTGAGCGCGCGCATCTGCGTCGGCCGCGCCGCCGCCAAGCTGCACAGCGAGCGCATCGACGACCTGGTCGCGCGGCTGCGCGCCGTCGTCGCCTAGCCGACCAGTCGCGTTTCCGGCCTTCCGGAAGGATGGCCGCAGATATTGCCAATGTCGCCGCGCAAAGCGCGACCTGTTCATTGCGGGCGATATCTGTGTGGCCGATGATCATTTGTAACGAAAAGTCGATTTATCCGTCCCGCGCCTTGCGATAACCGCGACCGGGCACCATTGGCGTACTGATTGCTGCGCAGAAGGACGCGGCGGTTGGTTGGTGCCGGGCACCCATGGCGGTGCCGGTGGCGTAATCGAGAAGGAGAGGGACGATGAGAGCAGCGTGGCAACGGAAGCTGGTTCTGTCGGTTTTGTGCGCCGCCAC
>DATBHU010000623.1:0-3744 GCA_036557265.1 Polyangia bacterium | reverse complement strand
CCGGCGCGACGTCCACGGGCCGGATCTCGGTCACCTCGCAGCGACCCTTCATCATCACCGACCGATCCTTGAGGCGGATGACGAAGTGGCCGTCCGTCCCGACCGCCACGTGCGGCAGCGCGGGCACCACGACGTCGGTCTCCGTCGTGAAGCGCGCGAAGCGTTCGATGAACTCCTCCTCGGAGCTGCAACGGGTCACGAGCTGGATGACGGCGCCGTCGGTTCCCACCGCTTCGATCAGAGCCGCCAGCGCCGCCAGAAAGCTCTTCCGCGCCGCCGTTCACGCCGCCCTGTACCGCCCACAGCCCCGCACCGCGCCGCCGGACGCCGCACGTGAGATCGATTGTGCGATTCGCGGGAATGAGAAGCGCGCACATGAAGCCACATCGGATGCAGGTCCTGGCGATCGCGTCGATTTCCCTGGGTTTGCTGGCTGCCGCGCCCGCGCGGGCGGCGTCGCTGACCATGGTGCCCCGCGCCACCTGGGGGCCCACCAGCAGCGTCCCCAGCTACATGCAGATGTACATCTACGTGCCCGACCGCCTGGCGGCGAAGCCGCCGATCCTGGTGTCGTCGCACTCCTGCGGGTCGACGGCCTCGGGGCAGATGGGCAACATCACCAAGATCAAGGCAGCGGCCGACGCGAACGGCTTCATCCTGATCCTCCCGGACTCGAGCCCGATGCGGAACTGCTGGGACGTCGGGACGACAGCGTCGCTCACGCACAACGGGGGCGGCGACACGCTGGGCGTCGTGCAGATGGTGAAATACGCCCTTTCCAAGTACAACGGCGACCCCGCGCGCGTGTACGCGCACGGCGGCTCGTCGGGCGGGATGATGACGCAGGCCCTGATGGCGGTTTACCCGGACGTGTTCCGGGCGGGCGCGGCGCGCGCCGGCGTTCCCGCCGGCTGCTGGGCCGACGGCTACGACCCGTCCCAGCAGTGGAGCAACAACTGCGCGGGCGGCAACACCATCAAGACGGCGCAGCAGTGGGGCGACCTGGTTCGCAACATGTACCCGGGCTACACGGGACACCGGCCGCGCGTCCAGACCATGCAGGGCGAGGCCGACCCGACCATCAGCTACAAGAACACGGGCGAGTCGATCAAGGAGTGGACGAACGTCCTCGGCCTGCCGATGACGCCGAGCTCGATGGACACCGGCTACAAGGCGGCGAACGCGACGTACGATCGCCAGTTCTGGAAGAACGCGTGCGGCTACGTCGTCTTCGAGGCGTGGTCGTCGCCGGGCGGCACGCACTCGATGCCGTACGAGGAGGCCGACATCCTGAAGTTCCTGGGCCTCGACACGGCCCGGGACACCGATCCGGAGCCGGACTGCACGGGCGGCACCGGCACGGGCGGCAGCGGCGGCACCGGCGCGGGCGGCAGCGGCGGATCGACGGGCGCCGGCGGCGCGCAGGGCCGAGGCGGCAGCTCCGGCAGCGGCGGCGTCCAGGGCGGCGGCGGACGCGGCGGCAGCGTCGGCCCGGGAACGGGCGGCAGCGTCGGCACCGGCGGCGGCCCGGGGACCGGCGGCAGCGTGGGTAGCGGCGGCAGCGTCGGCGCCGGCGGCAGCGCCGTGACCGGCAGCGGCGGCGGTCCCGGCACGGGCGGCGCCACCGGCAGCGGCGGCACCGGCGCGGGCGGCAGCGCCGTCACGGGCAGCGGCGGCAGCGTCGGCGCCGGCGGCAGCGCCGTGACCGGCAGCGGCGGCTCGAACGCGACGGGCAGCGGCGGCGCGACCGGAACCGGCGGCTCGAACGCGACCGGCGGCAACGGCAGCGGCGCGACCGGAACGGGCGGCTCGACGCCGCCTCCGGGCGATTCGTCCTCGGGCGGCTGCGCCGTCGGCGGCGGCGCCGGGCGCTCGCTCCCGGCGCTGGCCTTCCTGGTGGGCGCCTTCGCGGTCGTCCGCCGCCGGCGCCGGCGATCGCGCGGGTGACACGGGCACCGCGGGCCGGCTAAGCTGCGCGTCGCACCGCGAGCGCGCCGTGGACCCATTTCACAAACACGTCTCGGACTTCTTCGCCGGTCACCGCATCGGGCGGCGCGACTTCGATCGCGGGCCGATCCAGAAGGTCGCGCCCGGGTTCCACGCGCTGTCGATCGGGCCCGGCCCGCGGACGCAGCTGTGGACCTACGTGTCGGTCGGCGGGGCGCTGGTGACGAAGCCCGGGCGCCCCGTCATCGAGTTCCTCGTGATGTCCGAACAGGAATCCGACGCGATGGTCGAGCGGCTGGCGATGACCGTCTACTATCACCACCGCGAGACGCTGGGCGTCGGGCACACCTACCCGTTCGGCAAGCCGTGGGTCGACGGCTCCACGCTGGATCACGTGCTGGTCTCGCGGCCCTATCCTTTCGGTCCCCAGCTCGAACAGTTTCCGCTCGCCGACGGCGGGCACGGGCGCCTCCTCTGGCTGGTTCCGATCACGGCCGCCGAGCGGAAGTACAAGGTCGAACACGGGCTCGACGCGCTAGAGACGCTGTTCGACCGGGCGAATCTCGAGTACTGGAACACGTCGCGCCTGTCGCTGGTCTGACGCGCGGCCGACCGGCACACGTCGTCACTTCGAAACTGGGCGCACCCGGTGCCAGAGATCAAGCAGATCCAATTGCGCAGCCCAATGCTCGATGTACGCAACGTCCAGTTGGTTCTCACGAACCTCGAGGATTCCGGCGGCGTCCCGCAGCTGCAACTCGCTGCCACCGCCTTGCTTCGCCCATTCCAGCTTCGAGATCACGGTGTCCTCAGGAGAGGCGACGAACACGCGCGCGCCAAGAAGGTCGCCTTCCGTCCGACGCCGCATCTCCTCGACTGAAAAAGGACGCGCCTTGCGTACGATGAGGTCGGCCTTCCACGCGGTCGCCATGTCCACGACGTTGAACTGACTGCGACGACGAAAGGCGTCGATGGCGGCGTCGCCGTCCGCGTAGTATTCGTCATTCGGCAGATCGGCCAGAAATCGTCGAAGCGCATCCAGCTGAGGATCGATGACGATATCGAGATCCTGACTGCTGCGCGGGACCCCATGGAACGAGCTAGCGAAGGACCCGACCACCATGCTGGGGATTTCGGCGGCGGCCAGCTTGGCCGTCAGGCGGGCCAAGAAGTCGCCCACGCCCTCGTCGCTCATGGCGCGATCAGCGGTCGCCCGGGCCACGCCTTGGCGACCAGGTCCGCGCCGTAGATGATGCGGCGAAGCGCCAGATCGACCTCTTCCTCCGTGTAGGAAGGGTGCCGCGCCCGGATCCCCGCCCGTGCCAGCGCTCTGGTGTCCGCCGACAACCTTGCAGCGACGCGGACCCGACCCGCCGGCCCGAGGCGCCGGTACGCTTCCACCTGGGCGGCGTGGCTGGCGACCGTCGTGTCCCTCGCCTGCATGCGCGGCAATATACCAAGCTCGCCGACGTGGACCTCGCGGCTTGACGCTCCCGGATCGGTGCCCTACCTTTGAGGCCGTCATGAAGCGTTAACGCCGGCTCCGGTTCCTCCCAGGTTGTTCCCGCGCCCGCACCCGTCGGTGGCGGCGCGGTCGAGCAGTCCCTCCTTCATCATTACGTCGTCGTCCGGGACGACCTGCCGCGCGGCGCCCTGGCTGCCCAGGTGGTGCACGCCGCCGGTGAGAGCGCCCGCCTGGCGGAGCGCTTGCCGCCCGGCACGCACGCGGTGGTGCTGGGTGCCAGCGGCGGGGAGCTGCTGGCGCTGGAACGGCAGCTCGCCGCGGCCGGCGTCGCG
>DATBHU010000622.1:0-3051 GCA_036557265.1 Polyangia bacterium | reverse complement strand
GTGCCCAGCGTCGTCGATCCCCTCGGGGGCGCGTACGCCGTCGAGGCGCTCACCTCGGAGATCGAGGCGCGCGCCACCGCGCTGATCGACGAGATCGATCGCCGGGGCGGCATGCTGGCGGCGATCGAGGCCGGCTTCCCGCAGCGGGAGATCGAGCGGCGCGCCGTCGAGCACCAGCGCGCCGTCGAGGCCGGCGCGCGCGTCGTCGTCGGCGTCAACCGCTACGCCGACGCGTCTCACGCCGGCCCGCCGTCGCTTCACAAGCTGGATCCGGCCTTCGAGGCGGCGCAGGTCGGACGCATCGCCGAAATCCGCGCGAAACGTGACGGAAGCAAGACGCGCGCCGCGCTGGACGCGCTGGCGCAAGCGGCGCGCGGAACCGACAACCTGCTCCCACCGATCCTCGCGGCCGTCAAGACACGTGCCACCCTCGGCGAGATCGCGGACGTGTTGCGCAACATCTTCGGGGAATATCGTCCCTCCTGAATCGTTGTCGACTCCGTGATGCATTTTGCGTTGCACGGCCGAGCCTGCGGAGTTACCGTTGTTCGCTGTTCAAGGTGCGGCGTCGGTGGGCGGAGCCGGGCCGCAACACTGGACTTGAGGGAACGACGATGACGAAGTCGGATCTCATCGACGTATTGTGCGAGACGCAGAAGCTGCCGAAGGGGCGCGCGGAGCTGCTGGTACACGTCATCTTCGACGCGCTGGAAGCGGCGCTGAAGCGGGGCGAGCGGATCGAGATTCGCGGCTTCGGCAGCTTCGAGCTGCGCGCCTATCGCGGCTACGACGGGCGCAACCCGCGCACGGGCAGCGCGGTCGCCGTCAAGCCGAAGCGCCTCCCGTTCTTCAAGGTCGGCAAGGAGCTGAAGGAACGGGTGAACGAGGGCCGCACGGCGGCGCCGCGGGCCGGCGCCAAGCGCGCCCCCGTCACGACCGATAGCGAGGCCGCGCCCGTCGCTGCGGCGCCGGTGTCGACGACCGGTCCGGCGTCGGCCGACAGCGAGGCCAGCGCGGCGAACGTGCCGGCGAACGCCCGCGCGACGGCCTGAGGACGCGCAGCCGCCTCCTTACAGCGACGCCGCGATGGTGCCGCCGACCTTCATGTCGATCCGGCCGGCCGGCGCCTTCGACACCTTCAGCGTCGTCGCGGCGATGAAGGTGAATGGCGTCTGCAGGTTCTTCGTGTACGTGCCGAACACCTGGGCGGCATTGGACGTCAGCACGACGTTGCCCGACGGCGTC
Organism: Polyangia bacterium; assembly: GCA_036557265.1. Taxonomy (GTDB): domain Bacteria; phylum Myxococcota_A; class Polyangia; order Fen-1088; family Fen-1088; genus JADGRB01. Next base: position 1,806 of record DATBHU010000622.1, on the reverse strand, counting down.
GTCATGGCCGGAACCGCGGGCAGCGTCCCGAACTGCTGCGCCCGCGAATCGCTGGGATCGGTGACGCCCTGGGGCGCCATGTAGAGCAGCACGTCGGGCACGTCGACGGTCAGCGTGTTCGCGGTGATCTCGTAGCTGATCTGCTTGATCGTGAGGTTGACCAGGCTCGTCAACGACGACAGGCCCGACACCTCCTGACCGAGGTTCGCCATCTGCGCCTGCGAGACCGTCACCTGGGCCATGCAGACGTCCGTGCCGTTCTCGTTCTGCTCGCACGTCAGCGGCGTCATCGCGCAGTCCGGCGCGGGCAGCGGCGCGGGCGGGTTGCAGCAGTCGGTGACGACCTGCCCGGCGCCGCACGGCACCTCCTGGGTGACGCCCGACGGGATGTTGAACGTCGACGAATCGAAGCTGTAGGTCTTGGACGGAAGCACGTAGTCCGTCTCGGTGACGTTCCGGTCGATGATCTTGTCGCAGCCGACGCTGCCGAGCGCCATCAACGAAGCGAAAAGGACGTTGCGCATGATCCCATAGTATCACCTCACCGGGATCCGGTTGCGGACGCTCACCCCGAGCCGGTCGCGAGCGCCTCGGCCGCGCTCCACGGATCCAGCGCCCGCGCCGCCACCTGATCGACGGTGGCCGCGAGCGGTCCGGGCGCGTCCTCGGTGCCGATCGCCGCGCGCGCGGCGGCCTGCGCCCGCTCGCCCACGAGCGCAGTGATCTGACGCACCGCTTGCCGGCGCCGCCGGGCCTCGCGCTCCGCCGCGGGCGCCGCCCGCAGAGCATCGAGCGCGGCCACGATCTCGGAGACACCGGCCCCGCCCGTCGCCGAGGCGCGGATCAGCGCCGGCGCCGCGCGCGGCGGCTCCCCCGGGCGCGACGGGTGCGCCGCCAGCGACAGCATCGTGGTCAGATCGGCCAGCGCGCGGTCGGCGCCGTCGCGATCGCCCTTGTTGACGACGAGGACGTCCGCGATCTCCAGCAGGCCCGCCTTGAGGGCCTGCACCTCGTCGCCCAGGCCGGGCGCGGTCACGACCAGGACGGCGTCGGCCGCGTCGGCGACGTCGATCTCCGCCTGCCCCGCCCCGACCGTCTCGACGAACACCAGCGGGAACCCGGCCGCGTCCAGCACGGCCACCGCCGCCGTGGTCGAGCGCGACAGGCCGCCCTGCTGGCCGCGCGACGCCAGCGAGCGGATGAACACCCCGTCGTCGGTCGCGTGCCGCTGCATCCGCACCCGATCGCCCAGCAGCGCGCCGCCCGAGAACGGGCTGGACGGATCGACGGCCACCACCGCCACCCGCTCGCCGCGCGCGCGCGCCGCCGTGATCAGCGCGTCGACCAGGGTCGACTTGCCCACCCCCGGCGCGCCCGTGATGCCGACGACGAACGCGCGCCCGCCGTGCGGATAGATCGCGCGCAGCGCCTCGCGCGCGCCCGGCAGGTCGTCGTCGAGCGCGCGCATCAGCGCCGCCGCCGCGACGAGATCGCCCGCCAACGTCCGCCGCACGCGCTCGTCGATGACGCCCCTGCCTCTGCCTCGGCCTCAGCCCGCGGCCGCGACCGCTTCCCGGATCAGCTCGCGCGCGATCACCATCTTCTGGACCTCGTTGGTCCCCTCGCCGATCTCGGCCAGCTTCGCGTCGCGCAGGTAGCGCTCGACGTCGAACTCGCGCGTGTAGCCGTAGCCGCCGTGGATCTGGACGGCGGCGTTGCAGGCCCGCATCGTCGCGCGCGCCGCGTAGTACTTCGCGATCGACGATTCGGCGGTGGTGCGCCGCCCCTGGTCCTGCATCCAGGCCG
>DATBHU010000621.1:0-1865 GCA_036557265.1 Polyangia bacterium | reverse complement strand
AGAAGCGCAACCCGGACATCGCCGAGCTGCTGCGCGGAAAGCCCGCCCGCGCCATCGGCGACGTCGTCGCGCTGCTGACGATCAGCAAGGGGCTGGCGCTCGCCTACAACAAGGATCTGCAAGAGTCCCAGGAGCCGCTGTACGACGCCATCGATACGGCGCGGCTGGCGCTCGCAGTGACGCCTGGGCTGATCGCGCACCTCGAGTTCAACGTCGAGCGCATGCGCGCCGCGGCCGAAGACCCGGCGCTGGGCGCGACCGATCTGGCCGAGGAGCTGGTGCGCGGCGGCATGCCGTTCCGCAGCGCGCACGAAGTGGTGGGGCGCCTCGTTCGCCACGCCGAGGAGAAGAAGGTGTCGCTGCGCGATCTGTCGGCCGACGATCTGCGGGCGGTCGATCCGGCGCTGACCTCTAAAATTTTGCAGGCGCTCGATCCGGCCCGCGCCGTCGCGGCGCGATCTCTCGTCGGTGGTCCCGCCCCCGCTGCGGTCGAGCGGGAGCTCGCGCGCCTCGAGGTCGAGCTGCGCGCCGTCGGATTCGAACCGTAGCGCTCGCGCGAGCGCGATCCGCCGTCGCGCTTTACTGGCCGATCGTTGTGATTAGTCGTTAACCCCGGAGGTTATGACAATGGCAACGCTCATCAGGAGAAATCAGGGAGAGGTCGCGCCGTCGAGCGCGTCGATCTGGGATCCGTTTCGCGTGATGCGGGACGTGCTGCGCTGGGATCCCTTCCACGAGCTGGAAGCTGGTGCGGGCGCCGGTGACTACGGACTTTTCGCGCCGAGCTTCGACGTCAAGGAGAACAAGGAAGGTTACGTGTTTCGCGCCGACCTGCCGGGCGTGAAGGAGGACGACCTGGAGGTCGCGCTGACCGGCAATCGACTGACGATCTCCGGCAAGCGCGAACAGGAGAAGCACGAACAGGGCGACACCTACTACGCCAGCGAACGTTCGTACGGCAGCTTCAGCCGCGCGTTCACGCTGCCCGACGGTACGGACGGTGAGAACGTGAAGGCGGAGCTGAAGAACGGGGTGCTGCAAGTGGTGGTGCCCAAGAAGCCGGAAGTGCAGCCGCGCAAGATCAACATCAGCCAAGGCCTGGGCAAGGAAGAGGCGGGCAAGGCGAAGGCCTGACCGAGGCAGCGGGTCTGTTTCGCTCCTCTCCCCGCCGGCGAGCGGGGAGAGGGCAGGGCGAGGGGCGCCTCGCGTTGGCTTCCGCGGGCGACCGCTGCTAGCGTCGCCAGCATGAAGTCGCTGGTGGTCGGGTTGTCGATGGCCGTCGCGGCGGTCGGCTGCGGCGGTTCGGGGAACGGCGGACGGGGCGGCGCGGGCGGAGGCGGCGGGATCGCGATCAGCGGCGCGGGGGGAGCCGGCGGGACCGCGATCGGCGGCGCGGGTGGCGGCGGCGCCGTGGGCGCGGGGGGAGCCGGATGCGCGACGGTCGAGAACATCGGGCAGACCGTGACGGAGGTGGAGGCGAGCGGGCTCCCACCGACGCCGATGGGCGGCACGATCCTGGACGGCACCTACGTGCTGATCAAGAGCGAGGCGTTTCCGCCCATCACGCTGGACATGCCCGAGCACAGCAGCGAGACGCTGCAGATCGCCGGCTCGCAGATGAACGTCGCCATAACGTCGGACGCGTATCCGGCGGGATTGCAGGGCACGGCGACGCTGTCGACGTCAGACACGGACCTGACGATCAGCTGGCTGTGCGGGGCGAGCGGATCATTCGAGCAGCAATACACCGCGACGGCGACCGAGCTGGTCTTGATCTCGCCGCCCGGTGAAGTCCAGACGTACACCAAGCAGTAGCGCGAGCCCGTGCTCGGCGAATCTTGACTTCGCCGCCACGCGCCTGGAGC
>DATBHU010000620.1:0-2265 GCA_036557265.1 Polyangia bacterium | reverse complement strand
AGAAGCAGATCCCGGGCGCGTCGCTCGAGGTGACGCTCTCCCAGCTCTTCTTCGAAGGGATCGACGGTAACAACGACATCCCGCCGACGGAGAGCCAGTGCCTGCAGATGCGCAACGTCACCTTCTCGGTCTGCCGGCAGGAGATCGACGGCTCGGCCTGGTTCACGCTCGAGGTCACCAACGTCGCGACGGGGATCAAGTTTCTGAAGGCGAGCGGCGCCGTGGATCTCGCCGGGCACCGCGCCGCCTGGGATTACAACACCGACGTCGACGCCGATTCGACCATGCCGCTCTGGAACCTCGCCAGCTTCCAGCTCGAACGCGACTTCGACGACGACGGCGGCCGCCACGCGACCGTGTCGCTGGTCGAGCCGATCGAGATCCCGATCCCGCTCGATCAGATTGGCACGGGCCAGCAGGTCAAGGTTCACGTCGAGGTGAGCGCGGACGCCGCCAACTTCCGCCAGCGCGAGTCGTACGTCTCGGCCTACTTCCGCGACCCGGTCGAACAGCAGGGCGCGGTCGTGACCGTGGACGGGTTGAAAGCGGTGAACCCACCGGCCAGCGCGAAGCCCGAGCAGCCGGCCCCGTCGCCGGCGCCCTGCCCGACCGACGCCGATCCGGCCGCCGGGACGATCGCGTTCGCCGACGCCGCGCCGGTCACGCCCGAGACGCCGCTCCGCCGCGGCGCCGCGACGATCCTCGTCACCCGCACCGGCGGCACCCAGGGCGAGGTGAGCGCGCTGCTGACGACGGCCGACGGCACGGCCCAGGCGGGCGCGGACTACGTCGCCGTGATGACCGAGGTCCGCTTCGCCGACGGCGAGGCCGGGCCGCGCACCGTGCGCATCCCGATCCTGAACGACACCGTGCAGGAGCCCGACGAGACCGTCGCCCTCACGCTGTCGCGCCCGCTCGGCTGCGCCGCGCTCGGCGCGCAGGCGCAGGCGGTGCTGACCATCGTCGACGACGACGGCCCGCCCACGCCGACGACCATGTACGACGTCAGCGGGACGGTGACCGGCCTGGCCGGCACCGGTCTGGTTCTGCGCGACGTGGCCACCGGGCGGATGGCGTCGGCGACGGAGACGTCCTTCAGCTTCGGCCGCCAGTACGTCACCGGCGAGAGCTACGAGGTGCGCGTCGACAGCCAGCCGATGAACCCGCGCCAGAGCTGCACGGTGGCGAACGGGATGGGGACGATCGCCGACCACGACGTGACCGACGTCCAGATCACCTGCGTCGCCGACACGGTGGTCGCGGGCCTGGATACGAGCTTCGGCAGCGGCGGCAAGAGCACGGCGGGCAACGCCGGCGCGGTCGTCGCGCTGGCCGTCCAGCCCGACGGCAAGATCATCGCCATCGGCCCCCAGACGCTGGCGCGCTACACGACGGCCGGGGCGCTCGACACCACGTTCGGGACGGCCGGCGAGGCGCCGATCCGGTTCAGGGGCGACACCAGCGACCAGGCCCAGGGTGTCGCGATCCAGGCGGACGGAAAGATCGTCGTCGTCGGCATCAGCGGCGCCACGAATCAGGACTTCGCGATCTCGCGCTTCACGGCGGCCGGACAGCCCGACCCAGACTTCGGTCACGGGGCGGCGGTCGCCACCGATTTCGCCGGCAGCACCGATCGCGCTGCCGCGGTGGTGATCCAGGCCGACGGCCGGCTGGTCGTCGCCGGTCAGGCGGCGGATCCGTCGCCGTCTGGAACGGGAACGGACTTCGCTGTCGCACGCTACACGGCGGCGGGCGATCTGGACGCCAGCTTCGGCACCGGCGGCAAGGTCATGACCAACGTCGCCGGCAGCAGCGACCTCGGGTACGCGGTCGCGTTGCAACCGGACGGCAACATCGTGGTGGCCGGCCACGCCGCCGCCACGGGCGGTGACAGCCCCGACATCGGCCTGGCTCGCTACCTCCCGAGTGGCGCCCCGGACGAAGTCTTCGGCACCCACGGCGTGGTCCACGCCCTGTTGACCGGCATCGACTCCGACGAGGCCAACGGCGTCGCCGTCCAGCCCGACGGCAAGATCGTCGTCTCCTCGCTCGGCGTGGTCGGCGCGGCGTTCTCCTTCAACGCCGTCCGCTTCGACGCGGCCGGCGGCGTCGACCTCGGCTTCGGGAGCAGCGGCGTGGCCAGCGCCTCCTTCGGCGCGCAGAACCAGTACCCGCGCGGGATGGCGCTTCAAGCCGACGGCAAGATCGTCGTCGTCGGGCAGAATCCGAACAGCGGCATGGGCGACTTCGGCGTGGTGCGCTTCA